>CAYVMS010000202.1:0-6696 GCA_964452615.1 uncultured Occallatibacter sp. | reverse complement strand
TCGCCTCAGGAATCGAGGATCACATCCTGCCGGTCGGTGCGCTGGCGCCGGAGTTTGAGTTATACGATGCAACAGGCCGTCTCGTAAGTTCTCAAGATATGCTTGCTCTCGGGCCACTGGTGATCAAGTTCTTTCGCGGGCGCTGGTGCCCTTATTGCGTCACCGAGTTAGAGACATGGCGCGACCTTTATGGCAAGCTGCGCGAACATGAGGCGCTGATGGTGGCCATCGGCCCGCAAACTGAGCGGCAGAGCGACTTTATGGCTGGCCAACACGGGCTTCCCTTCGTTCTGCTCTCCGACCCCGGCTGCACGCTGGCTGAGAAGTTCGGCCTCGCCTACACCGTGCCTGAATACCTGCGCGAACACTACATGTCGATCCTGATCAATATTCCCTTTGTGAATGGCGAATCGAGCTGGCGGCTTCCGCTCCCCGCGACTTATATCCTCGACCGAGGCGGACGCGTGATCTTCGCCGAGGCTCACGCCGACTTTCGTGTCCGCCCTGAGCCGGAAGACGCACTCCGCGTTCTTGTTGATTACCTGCAGCAGTAGAAATTCAAGGCCTTACTTCCGTTCGGCATCCTCGCCGGCCTGCCGCACTTCTGTTGGGCCATTTGCTGCAGTTTTAGCCGACGAATACTGCATGTTCAAAACATCAATTTGGTAGCAACTCCTATCTGGATAGGGGAGCGAAGCCAAATTTGCCGGAAGCTTACTGGGCGCAAGGAGACGCCATGCCTCAGGCGCCTGCCAGGGATCATAACCGGCATCGTTCATGAGAGCGAGGGACATGCGAGGCTGCTCTAACGCCATAGTGTAACTGTCCATGCCGTACTTCATAGCGGCCAAGCCAACAGTCAGTTCCATTGCAGATCCGACCACAGGGACAAAGGCAGCGGTAAGCTCGGCGGCAACTTGAGCCTCCAAAACGCGGTTTCCCACTATTTGTCTCTCGGCCTGACGCTGCAAATTGTAGGCCACACAACTGGCCAGCACCGCCGCCAACTGATCGTCGTTCTTCAGACGTTCGATCGCCTGTGTGGACACGAGGATTGCACCATCGAGGAGGCAGTACGGGGCGCGCCATTTTTTGTTGTCAACAGCAAAGAAGCGGAAATGGATCTTCGATGGGTCGTCGTCAGTCAAGACGCGCTGGTAGGCAGGCACGAGCGCCATACCGATGCGATGGACACGCTGTTGCAAAGGCTGGTCAGCGGGAAGCGTGTGCCAGCGGCCAAGACCTATCTTGAGCTGTTCGTCTTGTTGAAGGGACGCGCCGTCCGCCGTGATAGCGGGAGTGCCTGAGGCCTCGCTAGTCGTTGCAGCGTCACTGGCGCCTACGGGACGGGTTTTGACCGTAGCGATCTCAAGATTCTTGACCGCCTTGAACTTCGTTGGTTTGGCGGGCATGAACTGCAACTTGGTGGCTTCAAGGATTCCGTCCTTGGCCAGTTTGCCGCTAAAAAGGAGCCAGGTGTTCGCCGACACGTCGGCAAGGGAACTGATGCCGTCTAGAAAAACAAGTTTGGTAGTCGGAGTGATGCGGATAAGATAGCCATCTGCTTCAAAGACCATCGCGGGGGCAGGAGAAACGACCCGTGTGATAACCCCAATGCTTGAGAGCGTTTGGTTCCAGTCGTCACGGACCAGGACGGTTGAGGCAATGATAGGTTTGAATGGATCGGGGTCTCTGCCCGCTACCTGAACATAGGTGCCGATTCTTAGGGTTTGGCGCAAGGGACTTGAAGTAGATGTGGTCCCAGGCCCCATAGGTCCGAAGGCAGTTTCCTGTGTGACTACGAAACGGCGTCCACCTGCCTCGAAACCCGTAGGCGGGTGGACGAGATTGATGTAGCCTTCAATCGGAAATGAACCGGGCTGTGCCAGGATGGAAGCAGCGAAAACTACGAAGACGAGAGCGGCAAAGAACCGGAAAGATCGACTAACACTCCACACGAAAACCCCCCTTTGGTGCATTGCTGAAAGTATAGCGCGCCATGGGATAAATCAGGACGAGTGAGAAGTGGAGATTATAACGCGTTCCACACCTTGGCGTGTGACCCCGCGCAGCAGAAAAACTTTACTGCGCGATAACTCGCCACTCCGCAGCTCGACGGCATTCTTGGGAACGTCGAAGGTTTCGGCCAGGAAGGCAATTAGTGCTGAGTTAGCGCGGCCTTCGAGCGGCGGCGCGTGAACGGCAACTTTCAATTGCGCCGTCGGTCCTTCACCATAAATGCCTGTGATGGCCGTCTTCTTTGCGCCAGGCTGGACACGGACAGCCAGGGTAACTCCCTCAGCACTCGCGCGCAGCATCAGGCCCGCTCCGTCGCCGCTTTGCGTGCCCCAAAGAGCGCCGTCCCAACGCGAATGCGCGTTGCGCCCTCTTCGATGGCCAGCGCAAAGTCGCCGCTCATGCCCATTGAGAGCACACTAAACTCCAGACTCTGATGCGCCGCAGCCCAGCGGTCGCGCCACTCGCGCAAGCTGCGAAAACATGCGCGCGTTTCGGCCTCTGGAACGTCGAAGGGAGCAATCGTCATGAGCCCGCGAAGCTGCAAGTTATCTAACTCCGGCAGTCGCTCCAATAACTGCGTGGCCTCGACCGAGTTAGGGTCCAGGCCGGCTTTGGTCTCTTCAGGGCTGAGTTTGACTTCGATAAGAACCGGCAACCGTTCGCCCAGCCTTCCCGCAGCCTCGTTGATCCGCTCTGCCAGGCGCAGCGAATCCAGCGAGTCGATGCCGTCAAAGAGTTCCACGGCTCGCTGAGCCTTGTTCGATTGCAGGTGACCGATGAGATGCACGCGAATCGGGTCCGTGGCACTCTGGCGCAGCGCGTCCAACTCAGCCGCCTTGCCCGCGAACTCCTGTACGCGGTTTTCGCCGAAGAGACTTAGGCCAAGCGCGGCTGCCTCCGCTATCGTCGCCGCCGGATAAGTCTTCGAGACGGCCATCAGCTCGACCTCGGCCCGCGGACGGCCGGCGCGGCGGCAGGCCTGCACAATCGACTCTTCTAACTGTTCGAGATTTTGGGCAAGCGCAGTCATTGTGCTTCCGGCCGAATCCCCGCAACTTCGCCCGCATCCAAATTGACTATGTGGACCATCGTTCTTCTCATCTTCTCCAACATCTTCATGACCTTCGCCTGGTACGGCCACCTGAAGTTCCGCCAGGAGGCGCTGTGGAAGGTCGTCCTCGTTAGTTGGGGCATCGCTTTGCTCGAATACTGCTTTCAGGTTCCGGCCAACCGCATCGGCGCCGCCCGCTTCTCGCCCGTGCAACTCAAGGTGATCCAGGAGATCATCACGCTGGTGGTCTTTGGCGTATTCGTCACTTACTACTTTGGCCAGCATCTGCGCTGGAATCACGCCGCGGCTGGCGTTTGCCTGGTGGCTGCCGCATTCTTTGCCTTCCACTCGTGGTAAGTGAAAGCCTGCCGAGGTTCGTTGTATCCCACCTTTGGCGCAAAAACAAACATGCGCCAGGGATGGGGCACCCAGCTTTCTTCTTTTTCCACTCCTGGTAGCAGCTTAGCTGCTGTGCTCGTCTAGGAACTTCTCGGCTTCGAGCGCAGCCATGCAGCCCGACCCGGCAGCGGTAATCGCCTGACGATAGCGGCGATCCTGTACGTCGCCGCAAGCGTAGGTGCCAGGCACCACAACTCCTTTGTGCGTGACGAACACGTTGTCTTTGGTGACGATGTAGCCTTCATTGTCGAGATCGATCTGGCCGCCAAACATCTTCGCATTGGGCTCATGGCCGATGCCGAGAAAAAGACCGTCAACCGGCAGTGTGCTGACCTCGCCAGTCGCCACGTCGCGCAGCCGCAGACCTTTTACTTCCTTCTCTTCGACGCCCAACACTTCCTCGACGATGGTATTCGGACGCATCACGATCTGAGGATTCGCCATTGCGCGATCGAGCATGATCTTCGACGCGCGGAATGCCGAGCGGCGATGCAGCAGCGTGACCTTGGTGGCAAAGCGCGTCAGAAAGAGAGCCTCTTCCATCGCCGAGTCGCCGCCGCCAACCACTGCAATCTCGCGACCGCGGAAGAAGAAGCCGTCGCAGGTGGCGCAACTGGAAACGCCGTGGCCGATCAGCGCCTGCTCACTCTGTAGGCCCAGCCAGCGCGCGCTCGCCCCCGAGGCCACAATGAGCGTGCGGGTCAGGATCTCACCGGTAGAAGTCTGCAGCCGGAAGGGATTCGCACTCAGGTCAACTTGATTCAGATGAGCCGTCTGAAAGGTCGCTCCGAAGCGAGCGGCCTGTTTCTTCATATTTTCGATCAGCTCCGGCCCCTGGATGCCCTCAGGCCAGCCAGGAAAGTTCTCGACCAGCGTAGTCATCGAAAGCTGGCCGCCGGGCTCGTGACCCTCCAAGAGCAGCGGGTTCAGGCCGGCGCGGGCAGTGTAGATAGCGGCAGTGAGTCCGGCGCAGCCGGAGCCAAGGATAACGGTCGAGCGAATCTCTGTCATGAAAGTTCCCGTGTTGATTTTAGTGCATCTACACTTAAGATGAATCTCATGGCGAATTTGACTCTTGTATACGGTTTGCGGCTGCTCCCCGAGGGCGAAGTCACCGAGATCCAGGACGCAACACTGAAGCTGGCCAACGGCCATCAGGCTCACGTGACAATGCACTTGATCGAGGGCTCACGCGAGGAAATAGAGATCCAGCTCAAGCGCAGTCTCGATGCTTTCTTCGACTTCTACCCCGAGATTTGAGTGTTTCCCCGCCGGAAGCGTTGATGCGATGACAAAACGCACCACTGTTGCGTCGCAGCTCAACAATGACGCCGATAGGGAACCACAAACCTCGACCCTACAGCCCGCGTGCACTAAACTCGACGGGAAGGCAAGATTTCACCTGCGAGGTTCCACTCCCTTGAGAAGACTCCCGCTTCCAGCCCTGGCTATCGCTGCCCTCCTATCCCTGCCGGCGCTGCCGGCGCAGCCTCTGGCCACTCCCCCGGCAACGCCAGCCGCCATCGAGGCCAATCGCAAGTCGCTCAACGCCATCTTCGAGGACTACTGGCAAGACAAGCTCAAGCACGATCCCGAGCTTGCCTCAACACTCGGCGACAAGCGTTATAACGACCAGATCAGCGACTACTCCGTCAAGGCCTACAACGATGGGTTGGCCCGCGAAGAGAACTTCCTCATGCAACTGGCCGCTATCGACCCGGCCGGACTGACCGACGACGAGAAGATCAGCCGCGACATGCTCATGCGCAAGTTTGCAGAGGATCAGGATGCCGCTCAGTTCAAAGAGTGGGAGATGCCCGTCAATCAGATGGGCGGCATTCACACTATTTATCAGCAGTTGGTCGCGCAGCTCAGCTTCACCACGGTCAAGGACTACGACGACTGGATCGCACGCCTGCACGCCATCCCCAACGCCTTCGAGCAGGTCACCACCAATATGTCCATTGGCATAGAAGACCATCGCGTGCCGCCTAAGGCTCTGCTGTCCAAGGCCCTCGAACAAGTCAAGCAGCTTGCCAATCAAAAGCCTGAAGACTCCCCGCTGGCCCTGCCATTGAAGAGCTTCCCAGCCTCCATCAAGCCTGCCGAACAGGACCGCATTAAGACTGAGATGCTCGATGCGATTCGCAAAGAGGTGCTGCCCGCCTATCTCCGCTTTGCACGCTTCCTCGAGGTTAGCTATATTCCAGCCGGCCGCGAAGAGCCCGGCCTCTCCGCGCTTCCCGACGGAGCGAAGTACTATCGGTTCCTCATTCGCCGCACCACCACGACCGATTTGACCGCCGATCAGATTCATCAGATTGGACTCGACGAGGTCAAGCGCGACGAGGCCGAGATGCTGGTTATCGCCCAAAAGCTCGGATTCAAGGATCTAGCGAGTTTTCGCGCCAGCATCAAGACCAATCCAAAATTGCATCCTGCCTCGCGCGAGGCCTTGCTGGACGCATACCGAAGCTACCTGACTCCGATGCAGGCGCGCCTGCCGCAGCTCTTTGGCCGCCTGCCCAAGGCGCCATTCGAGGTGGCCGCGGTTCCGGATTACCTGGAAGGGCACTCGGCGGCAGCCTATTATGAGCGCGGCACGCCCGACGGGAGCCGCCCTGGCCGCATACGCATCGATACCTCGAAGCCCACCGAACGCAATCTCGACGAGGTGGAGGATATCGCTTACCACGAGGGCCTTCCGGGCCATCACCTCCAGATCTCCATCGCTCAGGAACTCGGTGGAATCCCAACCTTCCGCAAATACGGGCGTTACACGGCCTACACCGAGGGCTGGGGCTTATATGCCGAGCGGCTGGGCAAGGACATCGGCCTCTACCAGGAGCCCTACTCCGACTACGGCCGCCTAGAGGGCGATATCCTGCGCGCCATCCGCCTGGTGGTCGACACCGGCGTCCACTCCCAGCATTGGTCCCGCCAGCAGATGGTCGATTACTTTCACGAGCACTCGGCCATCGCGGAGCCCGAGGTGCAGTCCGAGGTGGACCGCTATATTGCATGGCCCAGCCAGGCTTTGGCCTACAAGATCGGGCAGCTCAAGATCCTCGAACTGCGCGACCGCGCCAAAAAGGCCCTGGGCGACAAATTCGACCTGCGCGCCTTCCACGACCAGGTGATCGACTCCGGCGCCTTGCCGCTCGATATCCTGAGCGACCGCATCGACGCCTGGATCGCCATCCAGAAACAAGCAAAGTAAGAATCAT
>CAYVMS010000201.1:0-6727 GCA_964452615.1 uncultured Occallatibacter sp. | reverse complement strand
AAAAACTCCGTAGAAGCTGGGCTTTGTATCAGGGCACGACTTCAGCCGGGCCGAAAATGCCTCTCAATAAAAATGGGCTTTAGCCCCTGAAAATCGACTTGTTGACCCTTCAGACCCACTCGCCGCGAATCAGTCCGAAATCATCACTTCGCCCGGTAAAATCGGCCGCGTGCGCGGCAGCAGCCCATTGGCGGCAATCGAACCCATCAGCGCCAACACGCCGACAAAAACCACCAGCTTGATCAGGCTGGTCGTCTGTGTCTGCGGCAGCGTCTTCCAGAGCACCAGCAGCACGGTCTGCGCCGCCGTCACCGCCCAGACTGAGCCATAAAAATATCGACGGTGCGTGCCTTCATGCCTGGTCGAGGGCTCCACGCGCGGCAGCTTGCCCAACGCGCCCAGCAGCAGAATCACCGCAGCCAGAGGCAGATAGGCATAGTGGTAGATCTGCTGCATCTTCCAGACTCCGGTCACTGTGGCAATCGTTAGTCCGGCCAGATTCATCAGCGCATAATTCAGCACCGCATTCCATGCGAAGGTGTAGCAAACCCGCCGGTAGAGCGGATTCGGCTTGTCCTCATCAAATCTCAGGATGTAAGGCCCCGGCTCGCCGCCCGGCACCTTTCCACGCACCAAGGCGATGCCCGTCCCCACCAGCACCGCAGACAGCCAGAGCGAGTTGCCCAGGCTGAAGCCGTGAGCGAAGAGCGAAAACGTCAACGGCCCCGGCGCTAGAAAGAAGACAAAAATCCAGATCGGCCAATGACAAGTGCGATAGATGCGAGTGTTCCGGGTGCGCATCTTGCGCTCCTCGGCATACTCAACTTTCCCTTTGTAGCCCATGCCGAGAAGTTTCGCAGAGGGGCCGCTGGGGCGTCAATGCGTGAACAGACCCGAGAGCGCATCCAGATGACGTTTGCGAAATTCGGCGATGGTGGCGTGGCCGGGGTGCTGGTCGCCGGACAGATAGTGGAAGGCCACATCCTCGAATGTGCGCGTCTGAATCTTGCGCGAACTGTAAACGCCCCTCGCGTAGCCGTACAGGAGCAGATGGACCATCATCTCCGGCGCGTAGGCCGCCTGACCGCGGCCATTCTTCTTTGTGTAAGAGGCATAGATGGCTGTCAGATCCAGCGCCGCAACCACATCGACCAGAAAGCGGGCCAAGTGGCCATCGGGAAGCCAGTCGTGAAGAGAGGGAGGAAATAATAGCGTTGGTTGACCGTGACGGGAAAGAAGCTCTGGCCCTGTCTCGAATCAAAGTAGAACCTGCTACCCGCGCTGTTGGCTCCGTCACGCATCTATGCCCGACACACTCCTAGGGTGGTCTCCATCATGAATGTGCCCACTAGGAGAACAGGAAAGCGAATCCTGACCTGCAGGCACATCGAATGACATTTGTGAATGGTCTCATTTTGCGATCCTCAAGGCGTCTGAATAGAGTCAGACTCCTTCATGCCGCAAGCGTCGAGTTATGCGGCAACCCTTGTTTCGCTGGGCTTCTGAGCCTGAACAAGTTCATCGAAGATGGCGCGATATTGAATCATTGCAGTGCGTAGCTCTTCGGTGGTGGCTTCGACGCGGTCGGGGCGCACGGCGATGGCGTGTGCCAGGCGATAGTTCTCCATGACGCGGGGATAGGTGACGGAGACATCGGCGGCACGCTGCTCAAAACCAGCCTGGGGATAGCCGCGTGCCTCAAGAAGCGCATTAACCAGATCGTCGGCTTCAGTAACGGCAGTCTTGGGATGATCGACAAAGCGGGACTGCACGGTATGCCACTCGGTGACAAAGCGTTCTCGTTCGGTGGCACCTAGATCGCGGATTTGGAAGGCTCCAACGCGGGTCTTGCGGTCGACAAGTTTAGCTTCGGCTTTCTTGGTAGAACCGTCTTTGAGAACGGCGCGGTCGTACTCGGTGCCGAAGCGATTGCGGAGGGCCAGGGTCTTAGCTTTGCGGTGTTGAAGGTAGGCGCCAACGGCAATGAGAGCCACGACGATCAGTACAGCCGCGGCCACGATGAGCTGGATATTCGTGAAGTGATAGTACACTCCGTTGAATTGAAACTGCATTGCATTCTCCTGTGCGGGGTTTCCGCAATAGCAAGGGGTGGATGGGTGGAATACCTTGTACGCAATCATCATGTGCGCGCAGGCGCTGCAATGCTGACCATAATTGCTCGCCCCATGATTGCGAGAGAATTCAGAACTACAGGAGAGGAATAGCTATCGAACAGTTTTCTGTTATTGGCAGTTTGCACTCATTAATGGACAAAATTTCGCAAATCTCGACTGTTTGAACCACGAGATCCAAGGAATCGACCGCCGTAAACGAGGCAGCGAGTATGAGATTCGACTTCCATAATTGGGCTTGTTACTGCAGTATTACAAATACTTCAGGACTGAATGCATGGGTTACTTGTGTTGATGGTTTGCGTTGAGCGCAGGCGTAGCGTAGGGACCGGAGGTCATGAGACATTCACCGAAGGCGGGCCCAGTTATGCTAGACCCGCTTTCGTATATCAGTTCTTTGGCTAGAGTTGCCTTCGCTTCATCAACCAGCTAATTGCTGCTCCAGCCGCAATGCCTGCAGCAAAGGTTGCCACCACTGTTTCAACGGGATGCCGTTGCACGCGCCTTTTTGTGTCGTCGAAAAGCTCTGCAGCAGCCTGGCCGCCATGCTTTGCTGCACGCCGTGCCGCCCCTATGCCGTCTTCAAAGGCCTCTGCAACAGCAGATCCGGCACGAGCAGCCTTGTGCACCGTTTCATCAAACTGTTCGCCCACTTGTTCCAACACTGATTGCGCCATTGTTGCGACCTCTCTCTTCTTTGAATTTCGATGCTGTTTTGCTAACTTTTTGTCTCCGAAGCAGCCACTCGATCAGTATCCGATAGCGGGCGAGCGGAAGGATGGTCGCAATTGCTCGCTTCTCTGCGCGCATTCGGTAACGGGAAGACGTGGATCTCTGCGCTGGATGGGAATGAGCTAAATAGACCATACAAATGTTTCGGATTTGGGCGATTCTGCGAGAAGCATGTTGTGCAATTTGCTTGGATACGGAGTGGTGAATGTCTGGAATTGGAGGCAGGCCGGAGGTTCCGCATATTCGCGCAGATCACCAGTTGTCCCCGCCTGCCCCGTGGTATGGGAAGCGCTGGTTCCTGTGGACAAGCACGATTCTATTGCTGTTTCTGGTTGTGATCGGCGCTCTGGTCATTCACAATAACTACGTTAAAGCGGCAACTGCGAAGCGCGCACTGGCTGCAGTCAAACCCTCGGTAACAACCACTGCCGCCACTGCCACAAAGGGCCAGATCGGGATCTACCTTGATGCGATTGGCACGGTAACTCCGGTCTATACAACCTCCATTACCGCGCAGGCAAGCGGAGTTATAACCGCAGTGCACTATGGCGAAGGCCAATCCATCAAGAAAGGGGATGCGCTGATCGACATCGATCCGCGCCCCTACCAAGCGCAACTGATGCAGGCCGAGGGCGCATTGGAACGCGACACGAATGTTCTGGCGCAGGCGCGGATGGACCTGGACCGTTATCGCACGGCCTGGGCAGGAAACGGGATTCCCAAGCAATTGCTGGATGACCAGGAAAAGATTGTGTCAGCGGACCAGGGCACGGTGAAAAACGATCAAGGTACCGTCGATTATGACCAGGTCCAACTCAGCTATTGCCACATTACCGCGCCAATTGCCGGCCGGGTTGGTCTTCGCCTCGTAGACCCCGGAAACGTAGTTCAAGCAAACGGAGCCACGACTCTCGCAGTGATTACGCAGATGCAGCCCACAACGGTGATCTTCACGATATCGGAGGACAGCCTGGAAGAGGTGCAGTCGCGGATGCGAAAACTGCATACTCTGCCCGTCGTTGCGATGGACCGGGCACAGACAACAACAATCGCGACCGGGAAACTGTTCACAATCGACAATCAAATCGATACTACGACGGGTACGGTTAAATTGCGCGCCCTCTTCGATAACAAGAATGGGGCTTTATTTCCCAACCAGTTTGTCAATACAAGGTTGCTGGTGAATACGCTCGATGGCGTCACGCTTGTCCCTACCGCGGCAGTTCAGCATAATGGACAGGTAGCTTTCCTCTATGTGATTGCGAACGGAGTGGCGAGCATCCGCAACATCACGCCGGGGGTTGCGGACGGTGGCATGACTGCTGTGGAAGGACTCAACCCTGGCGAAGTCGTCGCGACCAGCAGCTTTGACAAGTTACAAAACGGGAGTAAAGTCGTTCTTGCCAAGCAACCGTCTGCGGCTAACCGCGCCGTGAGCAGTGCCCCGTGAATCCCTCCGGTCCCTTCATCCAGCGACCCGTTGCAACCTCGCTGCTGATGGCCGCAATCCTGCTGGTGGGTGTCGTCGCGTATACCCAGTTGCCGATCTCCGCCTTGCCGGAGGTTGACTATCCCACCATCCAGATACTTACGTTTTATCCCGGCGCTAGCCCCGATGTGATGGCTACCACGGTTACTGCTCCTCTTGAGCGCCAGTTCGGCCAACTTCAAGGGCTGAGCCAGATGACTTCGACCAGCTCCGGCGGATCGTCTGTGATTGTGCTACAGTTCGCACTCAGCCTGAATATCGATATCGCCGAGGAAGAGGTGCAGTCATCCATTAACGCCGCGCAGAGTTTTCTGCCGTCGAATCTTCCGTCGCCGCCGGTTTACAGCAAGACAAACCCTGCCGATGCACCCGTCCTTACGTTGGCCATTACATCCAACTCAATTCCGCTCTCGCAGGTCGAGGATCTGGTGGATACGCGCCTTGCGCCCAAGCTCTCGCAGTTGAGCGGGGTTGGCTTGGTGAGTATCAGCGGCGGTCAAAAGCCGGCTGTGCGCATTCAGGCTAATCCGACGGCGCTTTCGTCTTACGGGCTCAACCTCGAAGATCTGCGCACGGCGCTCGTGCAGACCAGCGTCAATGCGGCCAAGGGAAACTTCGACGGGCCCCATCAGGATTATCAGATCAACGCCAACGATCAGTTGGTGACCAGCGACGACTATCGCAAGGTTGTGGTTGCCTACCGCAATGGCGCGCCCATCATGCTGCGAGATGTGGCGCAGGTGGTAGATGGCATCGAAAACAACAAGCAGGCTGCGTGGATGAACGAGACCCCAGCAGTCATTCTCAATATTCAACGGCAGCCCGGAGCCAACACCATCAGCGTGGTGAAGGCCATCAAGGCAATTCTCCCACAGCTTGAAGTGAACCTGCCGGCTTCTATTCAAGTGACACCGCTGACCGATCTCACCACAGCCATCAACGCCTCTGTCTCCGATGTCGAGTTTGAGTTGATGCTGACCGTTGCGCTGGTGGTGATGGTCATTTTCCTTTTCCTGCGCAACCTCTACGCCACCATCATTCCCAGCATTGCAGTGCCTGTCTCATTGGTGGGAACCTTCGGCGTCATGTATGCGCTGGGCTATAGCCTGGATAACCTTTCATTGATGGCGCTCACTATTTCCACGGGCTTTGTGGTGGATGACGCAATCGTGATGATCGAGAACATCACACGCTATCTTGAGGCGGGAGACACGCCGATGGAAGCGGCCATGAAGGGCGCGGAACAGATCGGCTTCACAATCATCTCTCTCACCGTATCGCTCATTGCCGTGCTTATCCCGCTGCTTTTCATGGGGGATGTTGTCGGCCGCCTCTTCCGTGAATTCGCAGTTACCCTGGCCGTCACTATCATTCTGTCCGCCGTAGTCTCCCTCACGCTGACGCCGATGATGTGTTCGCGCATTCTGCGGCATACTCCACCTAAAGAGCAGCAGGGCCGTTTCTATAAAGCATCCGAACGCGTCTTCGAAAGCATGATTGCATTTTATGGACGCACGCTCAAGTTCGTTCTTGGATACCAGACCATTACGCTGACTATTGCTGCCGCTACGCTTGTGCTGACTGTTGTGCTCTACATCGTCATCCCCAAAGGATTCTTTCCTACGCAGGACACGGGCGAGATTCAGGGCATCTCACAGGCGCCGGCGACCATCTCGTTTGCGGCTATGGAGCAGAAGCAGCAACAACTGGCAGCCGTCATTCTCAAGGATCCTGCGGTCGAGAGCCTGTCTTCCTTTATCGGCGCGGATGGAACCAATACCACGCTCAACAGCGGGCGCATGTCGATCAATCTCAAGCCGCTGAACGCGCGCGACATGAGCGCCTCCGATGTGATTCGCAGGCTGCAAAAGAGCCTGAAGCAAGTAGACGGCATCGAGCTCTTCATGGAGCCGGTGCAGAACATTACGGTGGATGATCGCGTAAGTCGTACCCAGTACCAATACACGTTGGAGGATCCCGACCCGAATGAGTTGAACCTGTGGACCGGCCGGCTTGTGGACAAGATGAAGCAGTTGACTCAACTCGCCGATGTCGCGACCGACCAGCAAACAGGGGGCCTCGCCGTATCGCTGGTGATTGATCGAGTGACCGCATCTCGGCTTGGCATTGCGCCGTCCACAGTCGATACCACTCTCTATGACGCCTATGGGCAGCGCCAGATCAGCACTATGTACACTCAGTTGAACCAGTACCACGTGATCCTTGAGACGGCTCCAAATTCTCAGCAGGGTCCAGGCAAGCTCCAGGATCTATATATCCAGACAAATGCGTCCGCTGGGGGTTCCGGACCGGGAGCATCTTCGTCCTTCGCGTCCTCTGGATCTTCGTCCGCCGGCTCCAATGCGACGACAAC
>CAYVMS010000200.1:0-6793 GCA_964452615.1 uncultured Occallatibacter sp. | reverse complement strand
AACAAAGCCAGGCTGAGCAGCGAAGTGGCTACCGGGCGCTGAATGAATGGTGCGGAAAGATGCATCGCTCAGGGCTCCTCAGTCCGCGCTCACCGGTTGTTGCTCATGGCTGACGCCGAGCTCGCGCGGCTTCATGCGCTGGGCCAGCTTGTCAAAGTAGAGATACGTTACCGGCACGGTGTAGAGCGTGAGCAACTGCGACAAAATCAATCCGCCAACGATCGTCACGCCCAGCGGCATGCGCAGCTCAGCTCCCACACCGCCGCCCAGAGCCAGCGGCAATCCTCCAAGCATGGCGGCCATCGTCGTCATCAGAATCGGCCGGAAGCGCAACTGGCACGCCTGGAAGATAGCAGCCTCGGCCGATTTGCCCTCCATGCGCTCGGCCTGCAAGGCAAAGTCGATCATCATGATGGCGTTCTTCTGCACAATACCAATGAGCAGGATGATGCCGATCAACGCAATCACACTGAAATCGGTGCGCGTAATCAGCAATGCCAGCAGCGCGCCCACGCCCGCCGATGGCAGCGAAGAGATGATCGTGATCGGGTGGATGTAACTCTCGTAGAGCACGCCCAGCACAATGTAGACGGTGACCAGCGCGGCCAGAATCAGCAGCGGCTCATTCGCCAGCGAAGTCTGAAACGCGGCCGCTGTACCCTGAAAGCTGGCATTGATCGAGGCCGGCATCTGGATGCGCTGTTCGATGCGATTGACGGCGTTCACGGCGTCGCCCAGAGCCTTGCCCGGCGCCAGGTTAAAGCTCACCACCGTCGACGGGAACTGCCCCTGATGGCCGATGGCCAGTTGCGAGGTCGACTGCTCCCAGTGCGCCAGCATCCCCAGCGGAACCTGCGTGCCGTTGCTCGATTTCACATAGAGATTATTCAGCGTCGAGGGGTCGGTCTGGAAGTTCTGCCCGACCTCCATCACCACGTGATACTGATTGAGCTGCGTGAAAATCGTCGAGACCTGGCGCTGCCCGAAGGCGTCGTAAAGCGTGTTGTCAACGTCGGCCATCGCGATGCCCAGCCGCGCCGCCGTGTCGCGATCGATCACCAGCTTCGCGCCAAGCCCTTGATCTTGCAGATCGCTGGCCACGTCCGTCACCACGGCTTCTTTGCCCAGTTCGTTCACCATCCGGCGTGTATATCTGGCCAACTCCACCGGGTCGGGATCTTCCAGCGAATACTGAAACTCCGTCCGGCTCACGCGATCTTCCACAGTCAGATCCTGCAGCGGCTGCAGGAAGAGCTGAATCCCCTCGGAGCCTTCAACGCTTCCAAGACTGGATTGCAATCTGCGGATCACCTCGGTAGCTGAGACCTTGCGCTCATCGAGCGGCTTGAGGTTGATCTGGATGCGCCCCGAGTTGAGCGTGGTATTGGTCCCATCCACACCAATGAAAGAGGAAATGTTATCAACGGCTGGATCTTGCAACAAAACATCCACAAGTCTTTGCTGTCGCTCGGCCATCGAGGCAAAGCTGACCGTCTGCGGCGCTTCGCTGATGCCGAGAATCACGCCCGTATCCTGCACCGGAAAGAAGCCCTTGGGAACCACGATGAAGAGCAGCACCGTAGCCACAAACGTTGAGATCGTAACCATCAGCGTGATGAAGCGATAGCGCAGCACAACCTGCAAGGTCCGCCCATAAAAGGCAATTACCGAGTTGAAGACCTTCTCCGACCAGTGATAGAAGCGGGTCTGCCGCGCGACCTTCTTGTCTTTCAAGATGCGCGAGCACATCATCGGCGTCAGCGTCAGCGAAACAAAGGCCGAGACAAGAATGGTGACAGCCAGTGTTATGGCAAACTCGCGGAAGAGCCGTCCCACAACGTCGCTCATGAAAAGCAGCGGAATCAGCACTGCGATCAGCGAAATCGTCAGCGACATGATGGTGAAGCCGATTTGCTCGCTGCCCTTGAGCGCCGCCTGCATCGGGCTCAGGCCTTCCTCAATAAATCGAGAGATGTTCTCGATCATCACGATGGCATCGTCCACCACGAAGCCCGTCGAGATCGTCAGCGCCATCAGCGTCAGATTGTTCAGCGAGTAGCCCAGCAGGTACATCACGCCAAATGTTCCGACAATCGACAACGGCACCGCAACCGAAGGAATAATCGTTGCCGCCAGATTGCGCAGGAAGAGGAAGATCACCATCACCACCAGAGCGACGGTGAGCATCAACTCGTATTCCACGTCCCGCACCGAAGCGCGAATCGTCACCGTGCGATCGGTGAGCACCTTCACCTGCACGGAGGCCGGCAAACTCGTCTGCAACTGCGGCAGCAGCTTCTTGATGCGGTCCACCACGGCGATAATGTTCGCGCCCGGTTGCCGCTGAATGTTCACGATCACCGCCGGCTGGCGATCCATCCAGGCCGCTTGCTGCGAGTTCTCAGCGGCGTCGACAATCGTTGCAACATCGGACGCGCGCACCGCGGCTCCGTTGCGATAGGCTACGATCACCGGCTTGTAATCGCCGCTCGATACCAGTTGATCGTTGGCGCCGATGGTGAACGATTGGCGGTTGCCGTTCAGCGTGCCCTTCGCTTGATCCACATTGGCTGCAGCGAGCGCGGTGCGCAGGTCTTCGAGGCTCAGGTTATAGGCAGCCATTTGCGACGGGTTCGCCTGAATGCGCACCGAGGGCTTCTGACCGCCGGCGATTGAAACCAATCCCACGCCGGTCACCTGAGAGATCTTCTGCGCCAGGTTTGTGTCGGCTGCGTCTTCGATCTTGTCCAGGGGAAGAGAATCAGAGGTCAGCGCAAGCGTCATGATCGGCGCGTCGGCGGGATTGACCTTGCTATAGATCGGTGGATTGGGCAGGTCGGTAGGCAGGAAGCTATTGGCCGCGTTGATGGCCGCCTGCACCTCCTGCTCGGCGACGTCGATATTCTCATCAAGGTTGAATTCGAGCGTGATCACCGACCCGCCGCCCGAACTCACAGACGTCATCTGCTTCAGCCCCGGCATCTGGCCAAACTGCCGCTCCAAGGGCGCCGTCACCGACGAAGCCATCACCTCCGGCCCCGCTCCGGGATAGAAGGTGAGCGTCTGGATGATCGGGTAGTCCACCTCGGGCAGAGCCGAGACCGGCAACTGCTGATAGCCCACGAAGCCTGCCAGCAAGATCGCCGCCATCAGCAGCGAAGTCGCTACCGGGCGCAGAATAAATGGCCGGGAAGGACTCAGGCTCACTGCTTCTCCCTCTGACTTTGGCCGGTCTTACCGCTGCCGCCGCTAGAACCCTGCCCCGTACCCTGACCAGAACCTTGCCCGCCAGCCTGTCCGCCGGCGCGCTGGCGAGCCGCGCTAACCGTCACAACCTGTCCAGCTCTCAACCGGTCCGCGCCGTCCACCACCACCTGCTGGCCGGCTGCCAGGCCGCTGTCCAGAATCGTTACCTGTCCCTCGGCCAGAGCAATCTTCACGTTCTGGATTCTTGCTGTCGAACTCTTCTTCGCAGGGTCGTTATCGATCACCCAAACATACGGTCCCTGGTTACCGGTTTGAATCGCCGCCGAAGGCACCAACAGCGCGTTGGGCCTGTCCTCCATCACCAGATGAATGTTGACGAACTGGTTGGGAAACAGCGCTTGGTCCTTGTTATCGAATACCGCCTTCAGCCTGTCGGTTCCGGTGGTCGTGTCGATCTGGTTATCGGCGGTCAGCAGATACCCGCTGGCCAGCTTCACAGTGTCACCCTGGTTGTAGGCCTCCACAGCCAGGCGCTTCTCTGCACGCAACTTCTGCAGCACCGGGGGAAGCTGGTCTTCGGGCAGCGTAAAGTCAACCGCGATCGGTTGCAGTTGATTGATGACCACAAGGTTGGTCGTGTTTGCCGCAATAATGTTGCCGGGATCCACTAGCCGCAGGCCGATGCGGCCGTCGATAGGCGACTGAATGCTGCACCAGTTCAATTGCAACTGGGCGTTCTCGATAGCGGCCTTATCCGACTCAATGGCGCCCTGGTACTGGCCCTGGGCTGCTTCATCGGAGTCCACCGTTTCTTTTGAGACTACGCCGGCCGCGTAAAGTGCCTTGTAACGCGCAAATTCCGCTTGAGCATTCTTCAGCAGCGCTTCGTCGTGAGACAGGGTGCCCTTGGCCTGATCGAGCGCGGCCTGGTAAGGTCTGGGGTCGATCAGCATGATTGCTTCGCCCTTCCTCACCTGCTGGCCCTCGGTGAACTTCACCGGTTCGAGTTCGCCGTTCACCCGCGCCTTTACCGTGACGCTCATATAGGGCGTCACCGTCCCTAATGCAGTCAGGTAGACAGGCATCGGCTTCTGCTCGGCTGCTGTCACCTGCACCGGAACCGGCCGGCTCATCAGCGCTGCCGCCTGGCTCGCGCTCGAGGCCGCGCTCAGCTTCTGGTTCTGGTAGATCTTCCAGACGACCAGCACCAAAGCGGCGGCCAGTACCAGGTAGACGACTTTGCGCACCCAGGAACCCTTGCGTGCGGGAGGGTGTTGTTGCAGGCCGCTTTCGGGCAGATACGACACTGAAGTGCCTTCGTAGGACATAGTGTTTGTTCCCGTCGTTTTCTAGTGAATGAATGCCCGTGCAACGGGCTTCTGTGAGACCATTCGGGGCAGAGAACCGGCTGCCCGCTTTCAATTCTAAGGACGATTGAGTTTCGTGAAAGGTTTCGCCCCGACCAGGCAGCATCCGTTGCGAAACGGAACGTCAGTTTCAAGTTGGAACCAGAAAACGTGCAGATCAAAGCCGCAATTATTGTAAGCGAGTGGAGCGCGTCCATGGCAATCGGCCCGTGCGTTCTCTGTCAGGGGCACGGGCTTGAGCCGAAGTGTAAGGGTTTACGCCCAGCGTCTCGTGCGACTTCCATCAGTCCTTTGACGTTATACTTTATGCAGCGTTAACCCACTGCTGCGTTCGATTCAGAGCCGCCGCTCTCGATTTGCGTGGGCACTATTTTGGCGGCCGGCCCGGTATCGCAAGACTCAAGAGGACGCGTTGCTCCAGAATCCAGAAATCGCCGAGCCAATCGAACAGGTCGGGCAAGCCGATTTGGCGCTCCCGCTCTGCGTCGATCTTGATGGCACCCTGATCAAGTCCGACTCGCTTTTCGATGCGGTCTGCCAGTTCATGCGCCGCAGTCCCGCCCGCTTCTGGCAGCTTCCGCTCTGGCTTGCCGGGGGGCGAGCGCGCCTCAAGGCCGAAGTGGCCAGCCGTGCCCCGCTCAACGCCTCCCGGCTGCCTTATAACGCCGAGCTCGTGAGCTACCTTCGAGCGGAACGCCGCGAGGGCCGGCAACTCTACTTGACCACCGGTGCCGATGGACCTCTCGCAGAGCGTGTGGCCGCGCATCTCGGCATATTCGCCGGTGTGTTGGCCTCCGACGGCGTGACCAATGTTACCAGCGGAAAGAAGCTGGCCCTCATCAAAGCCCGCTTCGCCCAATTCGACTACATCGGCAACTCCCGCGCCGACCTGCCTCTCCTGGCCAACGCGCGCCATGCAATTGTGGCAAATCCTACCCTTGGCCTCCGCATTGCGCTGCAGATGCGGCGAATCCCGGTCGCCCAAACCTTCCTCGACCAGCGGCCGCTCCCGCGCACGCTCCTCAAGGCGATCCGCGTCCATCAGTGGGCAAAGAATGTTCTCCTGCTGGCGCCGCTCCTGATGTCGCACAAGCTCAACCCAGCGGCCATTGGCGCAGTCGTCGCCGCATTTTTCTGTTTCAGCTTCATGGCCTCGGCCAGCTATCTCTTCAACGACCTGCTGGACATTGACAGCGACCGGCGTCATCCAGTCAAGCGCTTCCGTCCCTTTGCCGCGGGCGATCTGCCCGTCACCGGCGGAGTCGCCCTCGCCCTCGCGCTCATAGCAGCTTCAGTGGCAATTCTGCCCCTGCTTCCTCATCAATTCGCGCTCTGGCTGGCGGTCTATATCGTGGCTACGACCGCCTACTCTTTCTATCTCAAGCAAGTGGCTCTGGTGGACGTACTGATGCTTTCCGGCCTCTACACCCTGCGCCTGCTGGCTGGCGGCGCTGCCACAGGAACCCCAATCTCCCACTGGCTGGCCGGCTTCGCCATCTTCCTCTTTCTTTCCCTCGCCATGGTCAAGCGCTTCAGCGAACTGGAAAACCTGCGCGAACGCGGCCTCACCGCAACCCATGGCCGCGGCTATCTGGTTGCCGACATCGAGCAGATTCGCAGCTTCGGAACCTCCAGCGCTACAGCTGCCGTGGTGGTCTTCTCGCTTTATATTTCGCGCCCCGACGTAGAGGCCCTCTACAAACACGCCGGACGCCTTTGGCTCATTGTTCCGCTGATGCTCTTCTGGCTCTACCGAGTCTGGCTCCTCGGCTCGCGCGGCGAGATGGACGGCGATCCGGTCATCTTCGCCCTCCGCGACCGCCTCAGTCTGCTCGTCGGAGTCGCCGTCGCGGCCGTGGCCATCTTCGCCTTGTAGGTTGGCAACTCTCTCAAACCCGCCCGTTCTGAATCCTTTGTCCAATCTCGAACGTCATAGAGACAGGGCAAAAAAGGCCTGCTGACGCAGCGCCACGTTTTGCAATCGCCGTGGTTTACCATTGATTTTTCAACAAGTTTAGAAAAGGATCGGGCGGCAAGTGCCGTTCCTTTCTTCGAACTGATCGAGCCGGTCCAGACCGAGCCAGGGCATTTGAGGGCTTCCTTCAAGCGCACCCTGGCCGCCCAAGACCACAAAGACCAAGACCCGGCTCAGGAGTGAGAACCTGCCCTATGATGTGGATTGTCCGGCTTGCGCTGCGGCGGCCTTATACCTTTGCCGT
>CAYVMS010000199.1:0-6818 GCA_964452615.1 uncultured Occallatibacter sp. | reverse complement strand
CGCCCGGAATCTGGCTCTTGAAGATCTCCGTATCCACGCCCGTATTCTCGCTGAAGAACTCCTTGTACCGCGGCCGAATCTGCGCAAAATGGCTCGAAACCTTTAGCACTCGCTCCAGATCCACGCGAGTCTCGTAGCCCGTCCCTTCCAGCAGTTCGACGAGGCTCTCGGTTGGGTTGTGTCCCGGCCCAAGCGACAATGAACTGACCGCAGTATCCACAATGTCGCACCCCGCCTCGATCGCCTTCATCAGCGAAACCATCGTCACGCCGGTCGTCGCGTGGGTGTGAAGGTTCACTAGCGTCGCCGCGCCGCACCGCTGCTTGATGGCCTTCACCAGGTCAAAAGCGGGCTGCGGCCTGAGCAGTGCAGCCATATCCTTAATGCAGATGGAGTCGCACCCCATCTCCCGCAACTGATAGGCCATCTCGGCGAAGGCATCCACGGTGTGCAGCGGACTGACGGTATAGGAGATCGTCCCCTGCGCGTGCTTACCGGTCTTCTTCACTGCGGCAATGCTGGTCTTGAGGTTGCGCGGGTCGTTCAGCGCGTCGAAGATGCGGAAGACGTCGATGCCGTTCGAGGCCGACTTCTCTACAAAGCGCTCGACCACGCTGTCTTCATAGTGCCGGTAGCCGAGCAGGTTCTGGCCCCTTAGCAGCATTTGCAGGCGGCTCTTCGGCATCAGCTTGCGAAAAGTCCGCAGCCGCTCCCAGGGGTCTTCGTTCAAAAAGCGAATGCAGGAGTCAAAGGTCGCCCCGCCCCAGCACTCAACCGACCAGTAGCCGGCATTGTCAATGTCCTCGCAGACCGGAATCATGTCGTCCAAAGCCATACGAGTGGCGAGCAGACTCTGATGTGCGTCTCGAAGCGCGAGTTCGGTAATCTCAATGACACGGCCCATGTGTGGTTCTCCAAAGAAATAGCCCAGCAACAGAAGTCCGGTTCTAAAGACCAGTCGTTGGGCTTGCGCAAGTTGGCAACTAATCTCACATCATACTATTCGAGCCGGGTCAAATGCCAAAGCGCCCGTGCCGGATCAAAGTTTGAAAGGGCACGACTAAACAGGCTGCGGATAAACTCATTGGGAACGCTCACAAGTGTCAGTCGTCCACCGGCTTGGCCGACCCACGGTAAGATGAAACCGCTCACGATCATCTCCCGGAGGGAGAATCGATAATAGCCCAGGACAAGCGCAGCGCGATCCTGGGTAAGATTCCAATAAAAGCCCCGTCCCGTAGGGACGGGGCGAAACCCACCCAAGACGCGAGTTCCCATGAAATCAACCATTTGCAACCTATGTGAAGAGTAGTTTGATTTTAGTGCACGACTTCAAAGCCTGCCTTGAGCGCAGTCGAAGGGTGCTGAAAGAGCAACAAAAATCATGTTGGGCTTTAGCCCCTGTTGTATGTCTTTCGTCGAGCTTCCTTGGGAACAGGCGTTTTTTCGCAGACAGGTGGCCCACCTCAACCTAACTCGAAAAGCTTGGGTGCCCCATCCTTTCGCGTTCTTTGCAAGGGTGGGATACCTCGAACCCTCCACCCGAAGGCCACTGGCCCCACCGCAGGTGGTTGCAGATCATTTCCAACATCCTGCTACCCTGAAATTTACTCGGCCATCTCGGCCGGTCTGTACCCCGGAAACGCACCCCGCCCCCTCTCCCCATTGTGGGCCACCTATTCGACCCAGAATCCTATACAAACGTCAATAGATGAACAACTTGAGGAATTTACCTATTAACTTATCGGTAAACATAAACACCGGATTTTGGCCCATTTTCTGGCAATAAGTCACGGATTTCTACTTGTGGCTCGAGATCACACATTGACAGAAAAATGAACAGCCTCTGACCGATAAGACGTTGGGTGGATATATTCGGAGGGGCTTGATGCAGTTGATAGAAGCGGCAGAAGATCAGCAAAGAGGATGCGGAATCACTCTTGAAGAGATTGAAAAGTTACGGAATGCGATTTTAGCCGGCAACCTGAAGAGCCGCTTGAATGTGGATAGCCATACAGGTGAAGCGGTCGCTGCTTCCAGAAGCATCAACCAGATTTTGGACACAATTGTCGGAACTTTCGACCGTGTTGTGACTTCGGTCCACGGCATGAGCATTGGTTCCATCCCGAAGCCGTTTGAGGATGATTTCCCAGGGGACTTTTTGCGAGCCAGGAATGTTTGCAACTCATTCATTGACGTCATTAACCGGCGAAACACTCAGATTGAGACGTTAACGCGGGCGGCAGCGCATGGGGATTTGCACGTGCGAACCAACGTGGAGGAGTTTACAGGCGCCAATCGCCGCATCTTCGAGGATATAAATGCGATCTTCGACGCCTTGCTCGCACCTGTGCTGGAGATTGAACGAGTGCTGACCTCGCTTTCTGAGATGAACCTAACGGCGCGAGTGGAGGGCTGCTTCGAGGGAGACTACGAACGGATTCCGATCGCACTGAATGCGGTTTGTATGAAGCTAGCCAGGGAGATTCAACAGATCAATCGGCACACCGAGGCAATGTCCTCAGCCTACGAAAAGCTGACCTCGGTTACGAAGCAGTTGGCGAAGGAGTCGGAGAAGACCAGCCGGATGGCGAGCACGGCCGCAAATTCCAGCCAGGAAGTTTCCACCAGCCTGCGCGCGGCAACTGCCGGCTCTGTTCAGATGCTGAATTCGATTCGCGAGATCAGTCAAAACGCGGCGAAGGCGTTCAACGTGGTGCAGTCGGCTGTTGGGGCCAGCGCGAGCACAACCGAGAAGATTCGTCATCTCGGGCAGTCTTCCGAGGAGATCAGCAAGATCATCAAAACGATTACGCGAATCGCTCAACAGACCAACCTGCTGGCCCTCAACGCGACCATCGAAGCGGCGCGCGCCGGGGAAGCTGGCAAGGGGTTTGCAGTGGTGGCGACCGAGGTGAAGGAACTCGCCAAGGGCACGGCGAAAGCCACCGATGAGGTGAGCGAGAGCATCGGAGAGATTCAGCGCGATAGCAGAGATAGCGTTGCCGCGATTGTCGCTATTGCAGCGGTAACGCAAGAGATCAGCGACATCTCAAGCACGATTGCTGCCGCGGTCGAAGAACAGACTGTTACAACCAATGAAATGGGCCACCATCTTTCGTCGGCGGCCGAAACCGCCGCGGCGATCGAAGGTGAGATGAGTGGGCTGGCCGACTCGGCACGCTCGACAAGCACAGATGCCATCCAAGCCGATTCCCTGATTGCGGATCTGAACAAGATTCTCGGTCAACTGCGAGTCTTCGTGTCTACCTTCAAAGTTTAGGTCAAATCGACGCAAGACCCAGGAGTCGCTTTCTTGATGTCTCATACTCAATCTCCCAATCGATGGATGATCGCCATCGCCGGCGTTCTGATGCAGATTGCGCTGGGCGCGGTCTATGCCTGGAGCGTCTTTCGGACACCGCTAGTCCGGCAGTTGCACGCATCAATCTCCGAGATCAGCTTGACCTTTACCATCGCCGTCTTCTCGCTGGGCTGGGCCGCGTTTGCAGGGGGACTTTGGATGCGGGCCAAAGGGCCGCGCGTAGTTGGATTGACGGGAGGACTGCTCTATGGAGGGGGCATGTTCCTGGCAAGCTTCGCAGGACACGGGCTGTGGGTTCTCTATTTGAGTTACGGAGTCGTGGGCGGAGTTGGGATCGGGCTCAGCTACATTGTGCCGATCGCGACCCTGGTGAAGTGGTTCCCGGACCGGCGCGGGTTTATCACTGGAGTCTCCGTGGCCGGCTTTGGCGCCGGAGCTTTGATTACCGCTCCGATTGCCACTAGGCTGATTCAGTTGGTAGGCGTGTTCCAGACCTTCGCCTGGCTGGGGGTCGCCGCGCTGGTGTGCGTTATGGGTGCGTCGCTACTGATGAAGGAACCGCCAACAGGCTGGCTTCCGGCGGGCTGGAAGCCTGTTTCGAGCCCTGTTGCCGGGGCTGCGGCCAGCTACACTCTGCGTGAGGCGCTGGGCAGTTGGCAGTGGTATGGGCTCTGGGCGTTATTGTTCCTGAATGTTTCGGCGGGGATCTCGATCATTAGTCAAGCCTCGCCTATGGTCCAGGAGATCGCAGGGGTCAACGCCGTTACAGCTGCAGCAGCGGTGGGCATCTTCTCGCTCGCCAACGGAGCAGGACGCCTTTTTTGGGCGTGGCTGTCGGACGCAATCGGACGCAAGTGGGTATTCTTTGCGATGTTCGTCATTCAGGCAGGACTTTTTCTGCTGCTGCCGCGGGTTCATTCTTTTGGGCTTTTTACGGCGCTGGGGGCGGTAATTCTGCTCTGCTACGGCGGGGGATTCGGCACCATGCCGGCCTTTTGTGCGGATTACTTTGGGCCGCGTGAAGTGGGCTCGATTTATGGATTGATCCTGACGGCGTGGGGCTTCGGCAGCGCCTTGGGGCCAATCTTAATTGCGCATCTGCGCCAATCGACCGGAGGGTACGAACAGGCTTTGCTTATCCTTGCGGCGATTACGGCTGGGGCGGCAGCGCTTCCCCTGCTGTTGCGTGCCCCATCGGGAGCGAAAGAACCAGGTAAGCCTTGCAAGGTCGGCAAGAAAGAGCCGGTGCTCTGTTAAGAGCGTCGAGGCATGCGGTTCGATCAGAGTTTGCCTCTGCATGTTGTGGTCTCAATAGCTCAGATTACGACCATATGAACCGGTACTCTCAACGAAGTTGGGGAGCAAGAGAACAGCCTCAATCATCACGGCCAAGGTAGGCGGAGCCCGAGGCAAGGCACGAGAGTCCGTCCGTTGTTCAATTGAGTGCGCCGAGGCACATATCGAGACTCGCGTAACATAGACAAATTCAATGGAAGATGCCGAATGCAAAGAGGATCGTTAGGTCCTTTGTCCCGTCGCAAATCTGACACACATGAGCAACCATCAATGGAGGCGCAGTCGTCTTCGCGGTGGATACGATCGTTATTGAAGTCGATCGGCCCCGGCGTCATCACCGGGGCTGCTGACGATGACCCGTCGGGCATCGCCACCTATTCCATAGCCGGGGCGCAATTCGGAACAAGGCTTTTATGGACCGCTCTTATTACATGGCCGTTGATGGCGGCGGTTCAGATAATGTGTGCCCGTATCGGCAAGGTGACAGGACAGGGGCTGGCCGATAACTTCAAGCAACGATTTCCACGGTGGCTGCTGGTTGCCTTCATATTGGCGCTTCTAGCCGCAAATACGATTAACATTGCGGCGGATCTCGCCGGCATGGCGGACGCGGCTGCAATGCTCTTGGGGGTCAACTCCCATTGGTTTGTGGTGATGTTCGCGCTTCTTATTTCCTGGGCGACCGTCAAACTTCGTTATCAGCAGATTGCCAGCGTTCTTAAGTGGCTAGTCCTAGTCCTTTTCGCTTATCCCATTACCGCTTTGATTGCGGGGGCCAATTGGCCCCAGGTACTGCGAGATACCGTCGTACCGTCGATCCCAAACTGTAGAGATGAATGGGCGATGCTGGTGGCAATACTCGGTACCACAATAAGTCCTTATCTTTTCTTCTGGCAGGCTAGTGAAGAGGTTGAAGAGGAAAAATCTTCAGGTCAGAACACGCTCGCTCAGCGCAGAGGAGCCTCACCGCAGGAACTCAACCTGAGAAACATCGATGTGTGTGTTGGCGCGTTCTTTTCGAACATGGTCATGTTCTTCATCGTACTGACAACAGCCATTACCCTCCACGGGCACGGGATCACAAAGATCGAAACTTCTCGCCAGGCAGCCGAAGCCCTCAGACCATTCGCTGGCAACTTCGCCGCGACCCTATTCACATTGGGGATTGTCGGGGTCGGGTTCCTGGCCATCCCCACATTAGCGGGATCGACTGCATATGCATTCGCCGAAACACTTGGCTGGCGCCAGGGTCTGAATAGGAAACTGAGACAAGCGCGCTGGTTTTACGCGCTGATTATGGTTTCAACAGGGGTGGGCGTGGGCCTGGACTTCATTGGCATCAACCCGGTAAAGGCGCTCTACTGGACAGCGATTATCAACGGATTGCTGGCGCCCTTTCTCTTGGTCGGAATTCTGATTATCGCGCGAGACAAAATTCTGATGCAGGGCCAACCAAGTTCTCGCCTAGGATGGGCGGTCGTCGCCATCGCCACAGCGGCAATGTTTGTGGCAGGTGTTGCGATGTTTGTCGTGTAGATCGCCGTAGTTGATCTCTCGTAGCTGGCTTTGCTTGGCCTTTACGGCTGCCTGCGCCAGCACGACTGAGACGTGCAGCGTCGAGTCGTCGGGTACGACCAGAGTCTCGAACAACTGAGTTCCGCTTCCGAATGTGATTTCGTCTTTCCTGATGCGAAACATCTGCGCGACTGGTTACTGGCCGCCATAGAGCGGCTGGCCTCAAAGACACACTTGGCATTGCAATCGACATCCCTTCGCCGGTAAACTGGTGATGGCCGGTATGGATTTGCATACGGTCGGAGGACTCCTGGGACAGGAGACGGCACTGACGACCAAACGGTACGCACACCTCAGCGTGAACCATAAGCATGTGGCGGTGGAGCGGATATCCGGGGTACAAAGTGCCATCAGAACTGGCATTATCAATTTGATGTCTTCGGGAGCGTCTCGTAAGTAGTTGTAAACAAAGTGGAGAGGTGGCAGAGCCCGGTTGAATGCACCTGACTCGAAATCAGACATAGTCGCAAGGCTATCGGGAGTTCGAATCTCCCCCTCTCCGCCATACCTTATCTATAGCAGTCCAGATCCGTCCGTTCCCGTCCACTCTTAATTGCAAATGACTGAAAATATTGAAGGCATTATCCACCCTGATCCATACCCCTTCACTCACGTCCGGAGC
>CAYVMS010000198.1:0-6821 GCA_964452615.1 uncultured Occallatibacter sp. | reverse complement strand
AGGTTATATTGGTGGACCTGATCGGGATCGAACCGATGACCTCTTCCATGCCATGGAAGCGCGCTCCCAGCTGCGCCACAGGCCCACATGCTGCAGGGATGCAACTTTTCTATTGTCTCCGCTCGGGCTGGATTCGTCAAACCCGAGTAGCTTTAATTGGATGAATGCTCCGTATTCCATTCAAATACTGCTCAAGTCGGAGCCGGTTCAGGAATGCCAAATCCTGCACACAATTTGGTTGAAAAGGCTCAAAATTGCGGAGTTTTTGGCCAAAAAGAGGCAAATAAACGTTGCTTACAGTTACCAAACAGTTAACAAGAGTAAATTACAAACTATTCATTTGGTGTTAGTTACATGCAGCATTGGGCTCACAAAGAGACTCTATGGGCACCAAGGGGGGTGGAGGTAGCCTACGGGTACAGACCGGGCACATCCCTGAGGCATTTTGTATGGTCATCTCCTATCTGCCAGTGTACGGCATCTGCGGACAATTCTCTGCAACCACCTGCGGGAGCGAATCGCCTACCATCGGTCGGCACAAGTCCTTCCCACTAAGGAAAAATACACGCGGGGGCTAAAGCCCACAGGATTATTGGGCATTTTGCGGCACGACTGAACAGGTTGCGGAAAAACTCGGGATTTCCGGTGATCGTGGCAGAATATGTTCCTCAGCGGCTAAAGCCGGCACTCATTTTGCAGGCTTTTTGCAGGGGTTGAAACCCCCGCCTCCCTCCGCATTGAATTTTTCCGCAGCCTGTGATGTCATGCCCTGACACTTCGTGTAACTCTGGATGGATTTTTCCGCAAGCTGACGCAAATCAAAAGCAGGACTCGCGACTCGCTGCGTCACTCAAGGATGACAGATTTGTGGAGTCGCATTTCGTCTTGGGTGTGATCTAAAGCCAGCCTCAGTGCCCTGGAATCAAGCCCCATAGCATCACCATGGTCATGCCGATAACGATGATGCTGGTAGACCAGGCGATGATGTTCCAGAGGCGGGAGTTTTTGTGTTCACCCATGAGGTCGGCGCGGTTGATGAGCATCAGCATCAGGATGATGACGACTGGCAGGAGAACTCCATTGAGCACCTGCGAGAGAATCGCCACGTTGATTAGTTGGGCGTCAGGCAGGAAGAGCACGGTGGCCGCTCCACCAACAATCAGTAGCGTATAGAGCCAATAGAAGAAGGGTGCTTCTTTGAAGCGCTTGTCCACGCCGGACTCGACACCAAGGCCCTCGCAGACGGTGTAGGCCGTGGAGAGCGGCAGAATCGACGCGGCGAAGAGCGATGCGTTGAAGAGGCCAAAGGCGAAGAGAATGAAGGCGTAGTCGCCGGCCAGCGGGCGCATCGCTTCGGCAGCGTCAGAGGCCACCTGGATCGCACCCATACCATGCACGTAGAGCGTGGCGGCGCAGGCCACAATGATGAACCAGGCCACGATGTCGGTGAAGAGGCTGCCGACGATTACGTCCAGGCGCGAGGCCGCATAGTCCTTGACACGAATTCCCTTCTCTACGATCGAGGATTGCAGATAGAACTGCATCCACGGAGCAATGGTGGTGCCGACGACGCCGACGGCCATGTACATGTAGGCCTTGTCGCTCCAGACTGAGCGAGCGGGGAGTTGGACCGTGGCCAGGATGGCATCGTGCCAACTGGGCTGCGAGAGCACACCGGCAAAGATGTAGGCGATGTAAACCACCGAGGCGATAAGGAAGATTTTTTCCGTGCTTTTGTAGCTTCCCTTCACCACCATGTACCAGACGAGCGCCGCGCAGAACGGCACGGAGATGAATTTGGTTACGTGAAAGAGATGCATCGAACCCGCGATGCCAATGAACTCGGTAACTACATTGGTGTAGTTGACCACCACCAGCGTCGCCATCAGGATGACGGTGAGGCGCAGGCCGAATTCCTCGCGAATCAGGTCGCTGAGGCCTTTGCCGGTGACGACGCCCATGCGGGCGCACATCTCCTGAACGACGATCAGAGCGATGGTGATGGGAATGATGGTCCAGAGGAGGGTGTAGCCATATTGCGCGCCGGCCTGCGAATAGGTAAGGATGCCGCCGGAGTCGTTATCGACGTTGGCGGTAATGAATCCGGGACCGAGAACGGCCAAAAACAGAAGTATCCGGATTCGCCAACGCTTCGCCATGCGTGCGGGTTCCTATTGTGGATTCATTGCGGGTCCTTTCTGACCATATCAGGCTGAGGCGGTGGAGGCGAATTATGGCTGTAGCAATGTTAGTCACGGGCGCGACAGGAAGGGTTGACGAGGCTCAATCATATTGGTACCTTGGTACATATATACCGTGGAGGAAGAAATGTCACAAGAAAAGCACCATCGCGAACCTGTCGTAGTTGAGCGCGTCCAGACTGGAGTCCGGATGGAAAAGCGCTTGTTGAAGGTGCTCAAAGCCGTCGCCGAATTGAAGGAGATGACCCTCGGCGACCTGCTGGAAGGAATCGTCCTTCATGCCTTCGAGGGCAAGCTAGTTCCCTTCTCCGCACAGACGCTGAAGGAGATTGAGCAGTTCAAGGCGATCTACGGGATGACGCTAAAGGCCTCGGACAGCCATCATCTGAAGGAGCGGAAGCTGTCGGTGGCGGGGCTGGTGCCTACAGCAAAACAGCGGGCAGAGAACGCCTAGTCATTTTCACTGTTCGTGTAGTGAGGGGATCGAGGTTTCCCACCCATTCCGCAGAAAAACGCGGAATGGATAGGGCACGGAAGTCTACAGTAAATCCGAAAATGCTATAGCATCAGTGAAAATGTTATAGAAAATCAAAGGCGGGGTTGAGGCCCCGCCTTGTCTTAATTATGATTTTCGCTGCCTGTAAGTTCGCCAAAAGTCAGGCGGTGGCCAGAACTCGCTCGACCTGTTCGGAGGCATCGGAACTCGCCGTCAGGCTCAGGAGAGACTTGACCACGTCGGCGGCGCTATAGGATGTGCGGCCCGGCGCCAGAAACTGCGCAACAGTATTCAAATCGTCGCCGACGGTGACCAGAGGCGGTTCGACTTGGCCATCCTTGCGCGTCTGCTGGTGGCCGATGTTGGCAAACAAAGCGTTGCAGAGGCACTTGCGACCGATCGTCTCTTCAACCTTGCCCCCCTTGGCCACGTAATTGGCTGTCGGCTCAGCGGAGCAGCGGTAGCCGATCTTGTCGTCGGGCGTGATGTAGGACTCGCGTAGCAGGCCGATATCGCAGACTCGGGTACGCGCCTCTGCGACCTCAGCATCAGAATATGAGCCTTGCACCTGGGCTACCTTGAAGGGAAAACCCGTGGGCGAGGCCAGCGGATCGGTGAAGACCTCGCCTGAGCCGGTGACTGCCTGGGCCAAGAGCGAAGTCTTTAAATCTGGGCGAAGGCCGGATTCTTCGCTGAAGGCAAATGCCGTGCCGACCTGAACTCCGGCAGCGCCCTGCTCAACCGCATCGCGAACGCTCTCCGCGTTGCCATAGCCACCCGCCAGCCAGAAAGGAACGCCGAGGGTGCGCAGTTCGGCAACGTTCACCTGATCGCGCTCGCCATAGACCGGCTCGCCGGAGTCGTTGAGTTGCAGCTTGCCACGCGGCGGAGCATTGTGGCCGCCAGCGGTGGGAGATTCGATGACCAGGCCGTCGACTCGACCAGTGGCCCGGCGAAGCATAGTGGTGGCCAGAGTGTTCGATGAGACGATGGCCAGGAAGCGAGGCCGGTGAAGCAGGGGCAGCGGTCCCTCAGCATACTCGGCTGGGTCGAAGAGCATGGCCGTATCCTGGCCCTGCGCCGCGCCGGTGATACTCAGCTTGTATTCGGAGGGGCGGTGAGCCGCAAAGGCGTCCAAAACGCCGGGGATGTGTAACGGAATGCCCGCACCCATTAACACATAGCCCACGCCGGCCAGCATCGCGCCGTAGATGGAGGAGAGGTGCGGCATCTGCACCTTTTCAAGAAAATTGATGCCTACGGGATTTTTGTGGCCTTCTTTGGCCAGAAAAACTTCGACGAAGTTGCTGACAATGCAGAGTTCGACCACCTTGCGCATGTCGCGGCGCTGGTGCATTGGCGGCACTGGGTAGGGCGCTCCCGCAGCTTTGCCGCCGGGAACGAAGTACTCATCCCAGATGCGTTTGGCCATCTCTGGAAAGGGGAAGGCATCCAGGCCGCGGCGCATGTGGCCGCCTGGGTCGCCATCGGCGATGCGGCGTACAAAGAGTGAATCGAGCGCCGTACCTGAAACTACGCCGAGTTGACCGAGTTTGGAGACGGCGTTAGCCAGGCGCCAATTTGACACGCCGACCCCCATCCCGCCCTGAATGATCCTAGGAAACTGCATCATCTATGAATTGTTTCACAGATCTTGATGATTCACTACCTTTTATTGCACTCCCGTAACACGAAAAGGGGAACAAAAGCGAGCAATCCTGTACAGAAAACCCCAATTGGGCGGAATCTAAAGCTTATCGCGCAGAAAGCTGATGACGTGGTCGGCCTGAACGACGCCCACCATGCGGCCCTGGCCATCGACCACGGCCAATGCATGCAAGTTGTACTTGTCGAAGAGTTCGGCCAGCTCATTCTGATGCAGGTGGACAGGGCAGGAGAGAACGCGGGGTTCAGTCAGCACGGCAAGGTGCGTCTCGGGCTGAGCCATCACCAGCCGGGCAAGAGGAATGGCACCGCGGAGCACACGCTTTTCGTCGAGCAGGTAGACCTCGGTGACGCTCTCCGGGTCGCCGTCGAAGTTGCGCAGAGCCTCGACGGCCTGGGCAACGGTCGCATCTTTGCCGACAAAGACGAAGTCGGTGGTCATCGAGCCAGCGGCGGAGTCCTCGTCAAATTCAAGGAGATCCTCAACATCCTGCCGCTCCTCCGGCTCCATCTCTTCAAGGATGGCGTCGGACTGCTCCTCGGGCAGCTCTGCCAGCAGGTCGGCTGCGGCAGCGGGGTCCATCTCTTCGACGATGTCGGCGATGCGCTCTTCGTCGAGCTTCTCGAGGAGGGACTTTTGCAGCTTGGGCTCGACCTCTTCCAGCGTCTCGGCTGCTACCTCCTCATCGAGCGAGGTGAAGACGGCCTCGCGCTCAGCCGGAGCCAGGTCTTCGAGAATGTCGGCCAGGTCGGAGGGGTGCATCTCGGAGAGGCGCTCGTACTCGATGCGCAGCTTGACGCGGCGGGCCGGATCGACCTCGATGACATCGACGAACTCCCAGGGGATGCCGCGTGCGCCGAACTTGCGCGAGAGCTTCTCAAGAGAGGCGCGGGGAAGCATTCCTTTCAAGACACGGCGGAATGCGCCGCGCAGGCCTATCTCAACCTCGACGACACGAAGCAGGTGAGCCGCGCCCTGACCCATCCACTCCAGATCGACGTCGTTGACGCGGACGACCTTGCGGCCGTGAATATCAATGATCTGGCGGTCGATCAGATCCTGCTGGAGGTAGAGGTAGTTGCTCTGATCGTCGAGCGGCGTCATTGCGCCCGGCGAACGCAGCTCGAGAGTGCCGGCGGGCGTTTCCATCACCTGATGGGAAGGCACAATGCGCAGGCCGTCGCGCGTCTTCAGCACCAGGCCAGCCACTTTGCCGGCATCCGCGCCGGTTGCTACGGCTATATCCTTGAGCCGCCCACGCAGATGGCCTTGCGAATCGGTGACCGGAGTGCCGAGCAGTGCGGTAAGGCTGATGCGGGCTGTGGTGCGGGGGCGCATGTGCTGAGTGTATTACTTCGGGGGCGGTTTGCGCTCGATGAAAGGCATGGAACTCGTCTCTTGAATCAGCCCATCTCTACTATGTGCAGCCTTTTTTGCAGCGGGCCATGATGGCGGCGTGGAGGCGGTCGCGCAGACCGGTGGGAAGGTCGTAAATCTCATGGGAGCGGTAGATCTCGATGGTCTTGCGCGTGGTGTTGAAGATGACTTCGCAGTGGCCGCAACGGCCGAGGTGAGATTCGAGTTCGGCGCGCGCATCGGCGGTGACAGTGCCGTCGATCAAGTCGTCGAGCAGGGCGAGAAACTCTTTACAGGTCACTTCTTCTCAACCCCCGTTTTTCCTGGAGTCACTTGTGCGGGAATCGTTTCCGCAAGACTCGTTTCTCTGGGTTTGGAACCTTTGGAGCCCTTCCTCTTGTGGAAGTAGCGGCTCAGGCGCTCACGCAACTGCAAGCGAGCGCGCAAGAGGCGCGACTTTACGGCGGGAACGCTCAACCCCAGCGTCTCTGCCGTCTCCTCTGTCGAAAGCCCTTCGACATCTCTCAGAACGAACACGATACGAAACCCCTGCGGCAACCCCTGTATGGTCTTGCGCAAAATCTCGGCCAACTCGGACTGCCCGAAGTTCTGCTCCGGATCGGGAGCCCAGTCGGCCAGGTCGCGCGGCACGCTGCCCTCATCGGTGGTAATGTCCTCATCGATCGAGACCATCTTGCCAGTGCGGCGCTTGCGCAGGCGCATCAGGCTCTCGTTGACCGCAATCCTCACCAACCATGTGTAGAACTTCGAATTCCCTTGAAACTGATCAAGCTTTTCGTATGCCTTCAGGAAGGCATCCTGCATGACGTCTTCTGCATCTTCCCGGTTCTGTGTAATATGCTGGGCGATGCGAAAGACCTGACGCTCGTACTTACGCACGAGAGCATCGTAGGCCGCAACATCACCCGCGCGTACCCTTTCGACAAGGGCTACGTCGGGATGCGGCTCGATTTCTCCTGCAATTGGTTGGATGATCGCCATGGGTGTTGGATGCGAGAAATCCGCTGGACCTGATGGGAGTTGCCGCATTCGGTCCATAAATCTGGGTCCGTAATAGACGAGTGTACCGGACGGCGGCGCT
>CAYVMS010000197.1:0-6824 GCA_964452615.1 uncultured Occallatibacter sp. | reverse complement strand
CTGCCCAACTGGCGCTCAATTTGATTTGAAAAGGCTAATAAAGACCCTGCCTGCACAGACCGGGCACATCCCTGACAGATTGGGCCGGCTGGAGTGGGGTTTCTTCCTACATATTCCTACGGCGCGCCGGAAGGGAAATCACCTGCAAGCACTGCGGTGCGGCCAACTGCTCGCTCATCGCTCGCGGGAGGTTCGTCGTCTCCGAGGTCTCAGGATCGAGAGCCAGGCCGGCATCCCTGTCAGCAGCCGGATCGACATCAGTCCAAAGAACTAACGATAGTACGTAGAACCCATCACATTTCAGCGGAATGTGCCGATAAGGAACCCTGGAAGGGATCATCGGTTATGCAAACCCCAACGGCCGAATCTTGCCTCACCGGCACCGAGCCGACCGACGGCATTCGCTATCTTGCGCGGCAGCCGATTCTAGACAAGCGAAGCAGGTTGCATGGTTATGAACTGCTCTTCCGCATGGGGCCCGAGACGGCCTTTCGCGGCGATGGCGACCATGCCACACGCTCGATGATCGACAATGCGGTAATGTTTGGGCTGGAGAAGCTGACAGGCAGTTTGCCAGCCTTTATCAATTGCACCATGGAGGCTCTGACCCAGCAACTGGTGCAGATCTTGCCGCCCAGCATCACGGTGCTGGAACTGCTTGAGAACCTCGAACCCACTCCTGCCCTCATTGACTCCTGCCGCGAACTGAAGTCCATGGGCTTCCGGATTGCGCTGGACGATTTCGTGTGGAAGCCGGAACTGGAGCCGTTCATCAAGCTGGCCGACTACATCAAAGTCGATTTCATGAAAAGCGACGCGGCCGAGCGCCAGAGCCTGCTTAATCGGCTCATTGACGTTCCTGTGTGCCTGATCGCGGAGAAAGTTGAGACTCAGGCAGATTTTAAACAGGCCTGTAAGGAAGGCTTCACGCTCTTTCAGGGGTACTACTTTTGCCGCCCGGAATTGATGAAGAAACGAAAGATTCCGGCCAACTACCTCTCCCAGATCAAGATTCTGAAGATGATGCGGGAGGAAACCCTCAACCTCGCGCAGTTGGGTGAGGTGGTCAAGCGCGAGCCTTCGCTTACCCACAGGCTGCTCCGTGTCGTGAATTCGCCGGTCTATGCGCTTCGCCAGGAAGTAAACTCCATCGAACTGGCTTTGGTTGTGGTGGGAGAAGAGACCTTTCGCCGCATCGCCACAGTAGCAATTGCCAGTGAGCTCAACGGAGGCCAGACGCCGGAGATTCTCCGCCTTGCCTTTGTGCGCGCCAGGTTCTGCGAGTTGGCGGCGCGCAGTTGCAAACTGGTGCCCTCCGAGCAGTTCCTGGTTGGACTGTTGAGCATGTTTCCGGCGATGCTGCGTGTATCGATGGAAGACTTGGCCCCATCGTTGCCGCTGCGCGAGGAGGTTCGCCAGGCACTGTTGGGAAAGGCAAATCAGGAGAGAAGCCTGTTGCGGTGGCTGGAGTGTCACGAACACGGAGACTGGAGCGGTTGCGATGAGATCTTCCAATGCAACTGCTTCAATCCTGAAAAGGTATTGCAGTGCTATGTCGATGCGGTCGTCTGGGCTGAAGCCGCAATCAGCTCCGCCTCTTTAACGGCTTGAGATGGCAGACTCGATGCAAGGCAGACACCTTCAGTTCGGATCCTCCCGGGTCCAAGAATTGAAACGTGATGCAGTCTCCGGGTAGGCGATGATTCAAGAGAAACATAAACTGTAGCATCGACAGTGATGCCTGAAGCGAAAAATCCAGTTCTTACGTGAGATTTCATCAAGGAGTTCAAGCTTGCTGCCGCTCAACAACTGGGCTGCGCATATCTCTCGAAGCTCGCTTGATTCACTGTTGTTACCCTCCCACGACTTCCTTTCTCTCGACTTATTATTTCATGTAAGGTCGATAAGGGTAACGTTTACAATTGCGAAAAATACGAGAGCTATGAATTAATTGTGTTGAAAACTAAAAGCTTATTGTTTTTCGTTTTCGCAAACGTTTTCATTAATTACTAAATAACCTCATTAATTAATTAATGTATACTTGGGTCAGCATTAAACTTCCCTTAACTCGCAGATGTCATCATCTTTCAAGTGCCCCAGGAGCAGAGATTCTGCTTCATGGGTTTCCTCAACTGTTTTTATCCAAATTCATCCAAAAGGAAAAATCCCCAAATGAATCACTCTCTACGTTCTTACTGCACATTTGCTGGACGCGCAGCGCTGGTCGCCGCGATGTTCATGTTTACTCTTTCCTGCTTTGCAGAATCGTTACAAACCACAAACACGATATTGAACATTTCTCCCAGCGGCACTCTGGTCGCGGGTGAAACCTTCACGGCTTCCGCTACCGTCACCCCAGTGAGTGGCAATGGAATCGTTTCGGGCTCTGTTATTTTTCAAATAACAACGCCGGATGGCAACGAGTTCATAACAGCAGGTGTGAATCTAGTGAATGGAGTTGCACGGTACACAGGAGTTTTGCCCGGCGGTGTCAACGACTATGAGCAGGGCGCGGGTGTATTGAATGTTGGCGCCATCTATGAAGGGTCCACAGAGTACTATTGTGGCCAGATCGTGTTTCAGAATGCGAATGTAGCTTCATCCGGATACGCTCTTTCCGCATTGCCTGTCACTTTGAACAATGGTGATGACTCTCTAATTATGGAAAATCTCGGGATCACGACTTACTACGTCGGAACTTCTTATCCGCTGGTAGCGCTTTCCGCTACCGGGTTACCGAATGGAGTTTCGTTCCATTGGTCGAATAATCCAACCTATACGGATGCAGGATCCAACTTGCAACTGGTCGCGTATGAGGATGGTGTCACTCCTGGAAGTTACAACTTACCTATCACAGGAACCAGCGGCACCGCGGGCAGTCCCGATTACTTTACCGCCAGCACAAACCTGCTCTTGACAGTTCTCCCATCGGGAACGGCGACAATTGCCATTAACGCTGACGGGCCGCCCGAAGGTATCTTCACAGCAGAAAACGACTGCGTTGGCGGCGGATCGAGCACCAGTAAAAACGTTGTAAACCTAAGCAGCATGGCGTCAGGCGCAGCGCCTGCAGCGCTCTTTCAGAACCAACGGGCGGGGAATTTCACCTGCACGATTCCTGGGCTACAGGCGGGAAGCAATCACACAGTGGCGCTATTCTTTGATGAATTTTATTTCTCTGCGCCCTTCAAGCGGATGTTCAATGTAAGCATTAATGGAACGCCGGTGCTTACCAACTTTGATATGTATGCCACGGCGGGCAAAAACAACGCATTCGCCGAAGCATTTCCAGCAACAGCCAACAGCGCGGGCCAGATCGTCGTGAGTTTTGCCTCAGGTCAGGTTGACCAGCCCTCGTTGGCTGGCATCGAAGTCTGGTAATCCTTTAAGCCGTTAATGGAAGTCAAGCAGGCCGATGGCGCGAAAGTCAACGGCCTGCTTTGTTTAATTTGCGGTCTATTTGGATCAGTCGATTTTCAGCTTTCCTGCCTGCTTCTTCCGCATCCACCACCACGCAAAGCCCGCAACTGCCCCGCCGCCAACGACGGCCAGCAGGGCCAAACCGTGGTGCGCCACCAGATCGACCGCACCCGGACCAAGCTTGATCACCAACGCTGAGAGCACCAGCCAGCGAACCATTCTGCCGCAAAAGACGGCTAGCATGAAGGGCGCGACCCGCATCTCGAAGACGCCGGCGGCAAAGACAAATGCCTTCCAGGGAGTGGGCGGCGGCAGCATGGAGGGAATCATCATGGCCAGGAACTCCTGGCGCTCGAAGCGGGCGCGAATGCGTTCGTAGTGGTCGCGGTTTACACGCTTGAGCAGGAAAAGCTCGCCGCCGGCGCGGCCCAGGCCATAGGGCAGTAGTCCTCCCACTGCTGAGCCCGCTGCGGCCAGCAGGCAATAGAGCCAGAAGTGGCCTTTGTCGTTCCAGACATAGACGGCCAGGAGCGCGTCCATGGGAATGGGGATGGTGGATGAGTCGAGCAGGGCGGCCGCGCCAACGCCCCAAATACCGAATTTGGCGAGAAAAAGGGCCACAAGTGCCCATTTGGCCTTCAAAACAATAAAAAGCCGCTTCAAACAGGGTCCCCTTCCGCCCGCAAATCCGTCTACCAGTCAGCAACCATTGTACGAGGCTGGGCATTGGGCAGAGATCTGCTCTGAATGAGAGAATAGAGAAAAGGGATAAGAAGAGCGGCGGGGCGCGTGTGCGCCCAGAGAGGCTGCGCAGGGACGAATGCCCACCGACCAAGCTCCAACTGAGGTGAACGAGCCCAAAGGGCCGGTAGAGACCGCCCCCGAGCCGGGGAATCCGGTTTCAGGCGCGCCGGAGTCAGCCTCACCCGTGGTTCGCGGTTCGCGCTGGGTGGACTACGACACCCACGAGCTGTTGCAGATGATCACCGAGCTCGAAGACGAGCGGCGCTGGGCGCGGCTGCGCGAGGGCATCTGGCTGGCAATCCTTATTCACCTGGTGGTGCTCTCCGCGATCACCTGGATTCCCCGGTACATCTTCAAAGTTCCGCAAGTGGTCGACTCGACCGCAGCGATCAAGCAGAACAAGGATTTTACATATCTGGATACGCCGTTTCAGTCGCCGTCTCGACCTGCCGTCAAGCCGATTCCGTTGCAGCATCCGCTGATTGACAAGCAGACGATGGAGGCATTGAAGAAGGCTGCACCGCCTCAGCCCACGCCGGAGCCGACACCGCAAGCGGCCGCGCAAGCGCCTTCTCAGCAGACGCCACCGCCGCCTCCCAGCCAGCAGCCGCAGGTCGAGATGCCTCGTCCTGCGGCTGTTCCCGCCCGGCCGAACTTTGCCATGGGCTCGCAGAATCCTGCCGACCAGTTGCGCGAGGCCATGAAGGGCGCATCGCGCAACCCCGGTATGGGCGCAGGCAGCTTACCCTCCGGCGGCGGACTTTCGATGCATCCCGGCGCAGGCACCGGCGGCGTGGAGGTTCTCTCTGACACGCAGGGCGTAGACTTTAATGGCTGGCTGCAACGCTGGCACCGGGAGACGGAGCGGACCTGGGATCCGCTAATTCCAGACGAAGTTAACCCTCCAATCCTGAAGTCGGGCATGGTGGCGATTCGATTCAAAGTCTTGCCAAATGGCCGGCTGATGGACGGCAGCCTGGTGCTGGAGGGCCGCTCTGGCGACGTGGCGCTGGACCGTGCGGCATGGGGCGCGCTGACCGGCTCGAATTACCCGCCGCTCCCTCGCGATTTCCACGGTCCCTATCTGGAGCTGCGGGCTTATTTCCTCTACAACATGGAAGTGCCGCGGTAGCATTGCCGGCCGAGATACTGGCTCGAAGTGCAGCCACCGCGCTGGTTGATGTTTATCTCATGGATAGATACGGTGCAAGGTGCGTGCGAAGGGGATCGTTTCGCGTACGTGGTCCAGACCGCAGATCCAGGAGACCGCGCGCTCAATGCCCATGCCGAAGCCCGAGTGGGGCACGCTGCCATACCGCCGCAAATCCAGATACCACTGGAAGGCTTCTTTAGGCAGTTTGTGCTGCTCGATGCGGGCGTTGAGCAACTCATAACTTGAGACGCGTTGTGAGCCTCCGATAATCTCGCCATAACCCTCGGGCGCGAGTACATCCACACAGAGTGCATAGCGCGAGTCGGCCGGGTCCGGCTCCATATAAAAGGCCTTCACGTCAGCCGGGTAGCGATGGACCATGACGGGGCGGTCATATTGACTGGAGAGCCAGGTCTCGTCGGGCGAGCCGAAGTCGTTGCCATACTCAAAAGGCGCTTCGAGGTGCCCATCCTTGTGGGCCTGGTTGAGCATATCCGCGGCTTCGTCGTAGCGCAGGCGCGGGAACGGCGGACAGATGGCTTGGAGCTTGGCCGGATCGCGGCCAATCACCACCAACTCCGAGGCGCGGTTCTTGAGCACGGATTGAACGATGTGCGAGAGGAAGTTCTCAGCCAGTTCGAGCAGGCCGTCGAGGTCCATGAACGCAACTTCAGGCTCGATCATCCAGAACTCTGTGAGATGGCGGCGAGTCTTGGATTTTTCCGCGCGGAAGGTAGGACCGAAGCTATAGACCTTGCCCAGCGCCAGGGCCGTCGACTCAATGTAAAGCTGGCCCGATTGCGTCAGATAGGCCGGGTCGCCGAAGTAATCGACCGGAAAGAGTGTCGACGTGCCTTCGCAGGCCGCTGGCGTCAGAATAGGCGGGTCGGTGCGGATGAAGCCATTGCTGTCGAAGTACTCCGCCGCCGCACGCATGATTTCAGCGCGAATGCGGAGAATCGCCGATTGGCGTGGCGAGCGAACCCAGAGATGCCGGTGCTCCATCAGGAAGTCGACGCCATGCTCTTTGAGCGTGATCGGGTAAGGGTCGGACTCGGGGACGCGCTGGACCACCTTGAGATCTTCGACGTCGAGCTCATAGCCTCCTGGAGCGCGCTTGTCGGCGCGGACTTTGCCGGTGACGATGACGCTGGACTCCTGCGTTAGGCCCTTCAGTGCATCAAACACCTCAGCGGGCACGCTCTTGACGTGTGCGACGCCCTGAATGGTGCCGGTGCCGTCGCGAAAGATGGGAAACAAAAGCTTGCCACTCTCGCGGAGGTTGTAGAGCCAGCCGCGCAGGGTGACAGATTGGCCTTCATGCTGGCCAAGAGTGGCGATTGTAGCCACAGGAGCTGTGGTGGTCTCTTCAGGCATGGACTTCCTCGGCGGCAAGTTCGGCAGGACACTCGCCGGACCTTCTAGGATAGCGCGGATGGCGGCTCCGAGCTGGCCAGACTTTCCAGCAGATCATGCAAGGCGTTTTGAGCCCCACTCTACAAGAACA
>CAYVMS010000196.1:0-6832 GCA_964452615.1 uncultured Occallatibacter sp. | reverse complement strand
AGCTCATAGTTGGGGCAGAGGGGCGCGCATCCGCACAGAGACTTCTAGGATACCACTGCTTAACCCTGTTTCTACAACAAAAAACCGGCGCAAAGCCATAAAGTTTCAACCAACCGCTCAGCCGGACCGGGACCTTTTGTCATCCATCCGCTCCTGCTTCTGTGTATTTGACGCGGAAATCGGCGATTTGACGCAGGATTTGCGGGCGGGTAGGTCTCCGGCAGGGTTTGGGAAGTCGCTACCGCTCCGGCGGCCGCTGGTTGTGCAACTGGCGGAGCGCGCGATCAAGATCGAGCTTTTGCTGGGTCAGCAAGGTCAGCTCTGTAAAGTCGCCGCGGCGCTCAGCCTCGGCGATGAGCGCGCGCAGGTCGCGCTGTCGGCTCTCGATGGCTCGCTCGTGAATCTCCTGGATGGCGCTCTGGACCTCGGTCTCTTCAGGGGGCTTGGTCTCGGCCAAGAGCGTCTCGGCGAGCAGAGCACGTTGCGCTTCGTCCTCGACCACGTCCATGGGGTCGCGGGATTGGCGGCCGGCGAGCGCCTGCAGTGCGGTGAAGGCGCCAAGGTGCTCGAACCAAGCTGGTTGCTCGGCGAGCGCCTGAATGGTCAATCGCCGCGCGCCGCCAAATTCCGGGTCGTCAATGGCCAAGGCACGGAGAAGGACGCGTTCGACCTCGGTGAGAGCTGTTGTCTTCGTCTCAATGTGGTCACGGCGGCGGAGCGCGGCCTGGTGCAACTCCTCGCGCAGCACGGCCGAGTCGATGCCCAGCTTCTGTGCGGCGTCATGCGCAAACTGGTCGCGGGCGAGCTTTTCGGGAAGGCGGCGAATGTGGGGCAGAAGGAAGTTCATGGCCTTCACCTTCTGCTCCGAACTGGCTCCGGGGAAGAGCATCCGGGCGCGCTCGATGAGGTAGTCAGCCTGGCGGCGCGCGCCTCGCAGAGCAGCCGTATAGGCTTCCACGCCCCGTTCGCGGATATAGCGATCGGGGTCAAGGCCACCCTCAAGGGTGACAATCTTGATGGTGAAGCCCTCTTCGGTGAGAAGGGCGATGGACTTTTCCGCGGCATTCGAACCGGCGGCGTCAGGATCGAAATTCACCACAACCTGCGATGTGTGACGCTTGAGCAGCGCAACCTGCTGCTCGGTAAAAGCCGTGCCAGAGGTGGCGATCACGTTCTGAATACCACGCAAAAAGACCGAGATGCAGTCCATCTGGCCCTCGACAAGCAAAGCAAACTCGTGCTGGCGAATCGACTGGCGGGCCTTGTCCAGGTTGAATAGCACCAGACTTTTTGAGTAAAGAGGCGTCTCCGGCGAGTTGATGTACTTTGCGCCGGCCTTGTCGCCGGTTTCGAGGGTCCGCGCGGTGAAGGCAATGACGCGGCCGCTCTCGTTGGCGATGGGGAACATGACTCGCTTGCGAAAGCGGTCGTAGATGGGGCCGAGGGTGCCGTCGCCCTGCTCTTTAGAGGCAAAGAGACCACAGGCGCGGAGGGTTTCGTTGTCGGCCATCGGACTGAGGCGGTCGCGCAGGGCATTGAAGCTGTCGGGCGCGTAGCCGATGCGAAAGGCCTTGATGCCCTCTGGAGTGAGGCCGCGTCCGGCCAGGTACTCGCGGGCGACAGCACCCTCTGGCCCGCGTAACTGGTCTTCAAAATAGAGCGTAGCCGTCTCGTGCAACTCAAGCAGCTTGCCGCGCATTCGTGCGCCGGCGGCCTCTTCGGGCGAGGAAAATTCGCGCTTGGGCAGCGGAATGCCGCACTTGCCCGCAACTATTCGCACGGCCTCGGGAAAGGTGACGTTTTCGATCTTGGCGACGAAGCTGAAGACGTCCCCGGAGGCCTGGCATCCGAAGCAGTGGAAGAACTGGCGCACCGCGTGGACGGAGAACGAAGGGGATTTTTCTTTGTGGAAGGGGCAGAGGCCCTGATAGTTCTGCGCACCGGCCTTGCGCAGGCGGATGTAACCCTCGATCACCTTGACGATGTCGGCCTGCTGCTTGACGGTTTGGGCAAAGTCGATCACGGGGTCTGTATTGAGGATAAGGCAGAAGCGACAGGCAGGCCGGTTCAGTAACGCAAATCTCACTTGGCCATGGAGTTGCGGCTCGAGCGATCCAGACCGCAAGAAAACTGCCAACCAACATCGCCTGACGTCGACACCTCCTATCCGTTTATTTGGACACATCCTCCATTTTTTCATATAATGATCAAAATTGCTCAAGAACACCGTTGCAGACAACTTATTTATTATCAATAATTTAATAATCTAAAATTTCCTCTAAAAAAGTGGCAGCCTACCTGCAACCATACGCAGAATATGTAGGTGCCTGGCTTTCTTGGGATCGAGTACCCCTTTTTCTCCCAAACGAAACGCCAAGATGAAATCAAGCAGACGTACAGCCAGCGGATCGAGCGCTTTCGTCTCGGCCCTTCGGTCCCAGTCACCCCTGAGGAGGAAATCCCATGCGAACCCCGTTACTGCGGGTTTTTGGATGCTTTTTCATTGCGATGTTTCTGACCAGTGCTGCCACTATGGCACAGGTTGAGAGCGGACAGATTGCTGGACTTGTTATGGATCAGTCTGGAGCAATCGTTACAGGCGCCAGCGTCGCAGTCAAGAATCTTGGCACGAATGCCATTCGCAACGCGCATACGTCTTCGACCGGCAACTACACTGTTACAGGTCTGACGCCTGCCACCTATGAGGTCACTGTTACTGCAAGCAGTTTTAAGCCCTTCACGGCTACGGTTGAAGTGACCGTGGGCGGTCATGTCTCTCTTGACGCCAAGCTCTCGGTCAACGCAGGCACGACGGAAGTTCAAGTCATCGCCGCGGGTGGCACCCAGGTCAACACCGAGACCCAGGAGCTTTCGCAGATTGTGGATTCCGAGCAGGTTGCACAGCTTCCAAGCCTCACTCGCAATCCCTATGATTTCGTCGAAATTTCGGGCAACATCTCCAATGGCGACGGCGGCACCTCCGGGGGGGGCACAAGCGCCAACACCAGCAACTCCGCGCAGAATAGTCAGAACTCTACCCTCCGCGGCATAGGGTTCAATATCAATGGCCAGCGCTCATCCGGAACCGAGATCCTGCTCGATGGCGTTGAAAACATCGCTGTCTTTTCCGATGGCATAGGCGTGTTCATTCCTCTCGATGCCATGCAGGAGTTCCGTGTCTCGACCAGCAACTACGAGCCCCAGTTCGGCCGCGCCTCCGGCGGCGTTGTCAACGTGACCACCAAGTCCGGCACCAACTCCTTTCACGGTGACGCGTGGGAATACAACCGGCTATCGGCTTATACCGCAAATACCGAGACTAACGATCAGGCGGGCAGCCCGAAGGGAACTTACACCCGCAATCAATTCGGATTTGCCGTAGGCGGGCCAGTCATAAAGGACAAGCTTTTCCTCTTCGGTAGTTCAGAGTGGATTCGGGTGCGCAGCGCCGCGGTCCTCACGGCGGGCGTTCCGACACCTCAGTTCCTTGCGCTTACGGCGCCCAGTGTGCAGAGCTTCTTTACAGCGTACGGGGGTAAACAGAGCTTCAAATTCAATCAAACCTATACGGCAACACAGGTATACGGGGCTGCTCTACCGCCGACACTGCCTGGGTCCACTCCTGCTTTTGGCACTGTGGTCTTCAACGCTCCGGAAAATGCTGGTGGAGGCATTCCGCAAAACACATACAATTTTCTGATTCGTGCCGACTATAACCCGACTCAGAAAACTCAGGTCTTCTACCGCTTAGTCGAATACAAGGAGGTCGATCAGGAAGGCGGCGGTTTTGCATCGCCTTATTCACAATACGATGTAGGGGGAACGGTGGACAATCAGGCTCACCTGCTCAGCCTCTCCCACACCTTCAGCCAGTCTCTGGTCGGCAACACAAAGCTGAGTTTCAGCCGATTCAATACCTTCAACTCCTACGACACGTCTCTGCAAAATGTTCCCACGCTATTTGTCGCAGCCAACGCGAACATCCCTACCACCACCGCGCCGATTCAGTTGCCCGGCTTTTACGATACCAATCCGGCCAATGGCGGCCTGCCCTATGGCGGTCCGCAAAATACGGTGCAAATCAATCAGGACTTGAATTGGCTGAAGAGCAAACATAACTTCCAGTTCGGCACCCAGCTGATGTATATCCAGGACAATAATGCCTACGGAGCCTACGCGCAGGCCAATGAGGAACTGGGCAACAGCAGGAGCGTCGGGTTGGCGAATCTATATAGCGGAAGCCTCTTTGAATTCGAGGCGGCCGTGAGCCCCAATGGCGCTCTGCCCTGTGTGAAGAATCCTTACACCGGAGTTCTTACGCAGACCTCTGGATGCACGATCACGCTTCCCGCAACCTCGCCGAGCTTCGCGCGCAGCGAACGTTTCAAGGAATGGGCAGTCTACGCACAGGATGCATGGAAGTTGATGCCGAAGCTCACCGCGAACTATGGCGTACGCTATGAGTATTATGGCGTTCAGCATAACGATAACCCGAATCTGGACTCGAATTTCTACTATGGTACGGGAACGAGTCTCCCGGAGATGGAGCGCAACGGACAAGTCTACACCGTGCCAAAGAGCCCGATAGGCAAGCTTTGGAATCCACAGTACGGCACCGTGTCTCCGCGCGTGGGCTTTGCCTATGACATCTTTGGAAACGGGCGGGATTCGGTCCGCGGCGGCGCCGGGATCTCTTACGAGCGCAACTTTGGCAATGTTACCTTCAATCTGATTCAGAATCCGCCAAATTATGCCGTAATCGTGTTGAACAACAGCGCGCAGACTCCGCTTTCAGTGACAAATTCCAATGCCGGACCCTTGGGAGGCACTTCTGGCGGCGTCGCGTTACCGCCAACCAGCCTGCGGCATGTCGACCAGAACATCCGGACTGCGCAGACGCAGTTCTGGAGCTTGGCCCTTGAGCATGAATTAACCAGGAGCACAGTGGTATCCGTTCAATATGTTGGCGCGCACGGCGTTCACTTGTATGACATCAAGAACTACAACGGCCTCGGCAGCGGTAATGTGATGCTCGGCGATCCAGTCGTTGACCCTGTAAGCAAGAAGTCCGCTTTGACTCGCCTCAACAATCAATACTCCAACGCCAATAACCGTGGTTCGAATGGCATCTCCGCCTACGACGGCCTGAACGTGCAATTCCAGAGTACAAATCTTCATCAAACTGGCCTTGGACTTGTGGCGAACTACACTTGGTCGCACGAATTGGATGTACTCAGCACCACGTTCTCAGAGACCAACGGTGCATTCAGCCTTGGATATACCGATCCCTTCAACCCAAAACTGGATTATGGCAGTGGCGACCTCGATATCCGGCAAAGAATGGTGTTGGCGCCGATCTATGCGGAGCCATTCTTCAAGACCGGGCCGGCTGTGCTGACCGAGTCTCTGGGAGGCTGGGAGTTGGCGGGCATCTACGTGGCGCATACCGGCACTCCGTTCAACTACTACGACTCTACAAACAACGCCACAGGCTACAATTATGCGCGGTATACGCCAGACTCGGCCATTCCAAAGCACACCTTCAAGTCCATTCCCAGCGGAGCGGCGACCGGTGTCACCAAGAACACCTATACCTTAGGCACACTTCCGGGGGCAAACTCGTGGGGCAACCCCAACCTTCTCGGAATCTCCGACTGGGGCCCTTGGCCTTCGGCGATGACCGCGCGCAACTCATTCCGCGGGCCCGGAATCTGGGGTCTCGATATGGCTTTGTCCAAGACTTTCCCCATTCACGAGCACGTCAGTGCTGAGTTCCGCGCGGAGGGATTCAACATCCTAAACCACCACAATTTGTTCCTGCTGGAGAGCAGTTTCGATGCCAACGGAAACGATGGGCCAGACCTGGATTCGCAGGGAAATGTGGAGCCGATTGTTACTGGCGCCAAGGGCGGCATCGGTAACGGCGATGGCGCCAACGACGAACGCCGCTTCGGCCAGTTCGCGCTGAAGATCAACTTCTAAATCCAATTGGCAACCGGCACAAAGGGCGCCCTTCGGGGCGCCCTTTATCGTTGCATTGAGAAACGGATTGCATCGGTTTCACTCTGCGCCGACCAGAGAACCGCCTACCACTCCTCTCAGGATCATAAGGAGCTGACCGATGTTGGAGCTTCACTGGACTCGAAAGCAAGCCTTTGCTGCCTGTTCTTGTAACTCGCGACGATGAATTCGCGGAAGAGCGGGTGTGGCTCTAATGGCTTGGACTTGAACTCTGGATGGAACTGACAGCCCAGGAAGTAAGGATGATTGGGAATTTCGACAATCTCAACATAAGTGGAATCAGGAGTGGTGCCGCTCAGCCGGAGACCGCCGCCGGTCAGCAGGGCCTCGTATTCGCGATTGAACTCATAGCGATGGCGATGGCGTTCGCTGATCTCGGACGCTCCGCCATAGGCTTTCGCAGCAAGCGTCCCGTCCTGCAAAATGCAGGCCCAAGCTCCCAGCCGCATCGTCCCACCCATCTCTTCCACGCCCAGCAACTCGCGCAACTTATAGATGATGCGATGTTGACACGCGGGGTCAAATTCGGTGGAGTTCGCGTCCTTGAGTCCGCAGACGTTGCGGGCGAACTCGATGCAGGCCGTTTGCATGCCCAGGCAGATTCCGAAGTAAGGCACCTGCTTCTCACGGGCGTAGCGAATCGCGTTCAACATGCCTTCGATGCCGCGTTTGCCAAAGCCTCCGGGAACAAGAATGCCGTCGAATCCTTCTAACTGAGCCTCATAGCTCCGATCCTCGGGAAACTTCGACTCAAGGCCCTCGGCCTCGATCCAAGTTACCTTGAGTTTCAGGTTCTGCGAAATTGCTCCGT
>CAYVMS010000195.1:0-6890 GCA_964452615.1 uncultured Occallatibacter sp. | reverse complement strand
CCGAAGATCCGCCGTAACTCATTAACGGTAAAGGAATTCCGGTGACGGGCATAAACCCGATGACCATGCCCACGTTGACCGCAATCTGGAAGGTCAACACAGCCACCACCCCCATGATAATCAGGGAGCCGGACAGGTCTGCGGCTGTTTGAGCGTTTTGAATCAAACGCATCAATATGAAAAAGTATAGCAGCAGGACGAAAATCGCGCCCACAAATCCATGCTCCTCGCCGAATGCCGCAAAAATGAAGTCCGCATGGGGAATGGGAAGGAAGTCGCCCTGAGTCTGCGTTCCTTTCGCAGCGCCTTTGCCCCAGATGCCACCGGAGCCGACGGCGATCTTGGATTGCAGGAGCTGGTAGCCGGTGCCCTTGGGGTCATTGTCGGGATTGATGAAGCTAGTCAGCCGGGCCTTCTGATAGGGCTTGAGCACCTTGCCGCTGCTCCAGGCACCGGCGATGAAAACAGCACCACAAGTGAATAGAATCAGTGCCTGGCGAATATCAATGCCGCCCAGGAAGAGGCCGGCAATGAGGATCGGCGTATACGTGAGCGCAGTTCCCAGATCGGGCTGAATCAGCACCAGCATCATGGGAACGCCAACCAGCACGAATGCCTTGAAGATGTCCTTCCAGGTAAGGCTGCGCCCGCCCAGATTGGCAAAGTAGCGGGCAACGACCAAAATCAAGATCAGCTTGACCCATTCGGAAGGCTGAAAGTGCATGGGGCCCAACTTGATCCAGCGGCGCGCGCCCAGAACCTTGGTGCCGACCAATTTGACTGCTACCAGTGCCAACAGACTGATCCCATAGGCCCATGGAGCCCAATCGAGCAGCCGGTGATAGTCGATCTTGGAGAATAGGAACATCGCTACCAAGCCGCCAGCGATATAGAAAACTTGCTTGGTATGAAAGCCCACATACTTGGTGTGCAGCGTGGCCGAATAGATCTCAAGCACTGAGACGGTACAGAGGATAAGCACCATCCCCAGCAACGCCCAGTCGAATTCGCGAAAGCTCATGAAACGGCGCATCAGGGCCGGCCTTCCTTGAAGCGTAGAGGAAAGGAGGCGAGCCACGCTGGAATGGGAAACTGACCGCTTGCCAGGGATCTGGTCGCAGGAAGCGATCCGGGATCGACTATGAAATGTCCGGTATGGAGGACGGAGTCCTGCCCTGGAAGACCGCCGGGATGCTTGTGGCCGGCGGGTGCGGGAGTGGACCAGACGGCGCCCATTTCAACCGGCTTGCCGAGGCTAGCCTGGTTGACGACATTCTTGTCCTGCATACGCTTTTTGTTCACATAGGTGACAACGATTTGCTGGGCAACGCGAGCCGAGTAAGAGCCCCAGTCGCCATGTTCCTGGAGGACAGCAATCACAATCTCGGGATTGCGCCGGGGAACCATTCCTACAAACCAGGAGTTCGGGGTCTTGGCTCCGCCTTTGGTGTGGGTATCTCCGCCGCCTACCACCTGGGCTGTACCGGTTTTGCCGGCAAAGTCGACGCCCTCAAGGTGCGCGGCCTCGGCTGTGTGATAGAGGCCAGGCGTAGTAGCGGCGGCCATGCCGTCGGTGATGATTGTCCAAGTGTCGGGATTGAGAGGAACCTCTTTGTCTCCCGAGCCGGGGAAGCTATCTTGAACGGCCTGACGGAAGTCGGCTGGAATGTTCTGGTCCGGCATGACGACATGGGGCCGTACAAAATGACCACCTGACGCGATGCCGCCTAAGGCGCGCGCCAGTTGCAGAGGCGTAACCTGCGTCTCGCCCTGGCCAATGCCTACTGAGATCGTGTTGCCGGGGTAGTAGCGCTGGTGGAAGTTCTTCATCTCCCATTGCGTGGAGGGCATGACGCCGGCCATTTCGTTGGGCAGGTCGATGCCGGTCTTCAGTCCGATGCCAAAGCTGGTTGCGTACTTGGCGATGGTGTCGATGCCCAGCTTCTGAGCCAGCGTGTAGAAGAAGGTGTCGCACGACATCGGGATGGCTTCGTTGATGCTGAGCACGCCATGGTGATGATCGCAGTGGAAGAAGCGCCCATAGAAGTCGCCTCCGCCTACGCAGTTTACGTGCATGTTCTGTGCCACGCCCTCTTGCAAGCCGGCTGCGGACATGATGATCTTGAAGGTCGATCCGGGAGCAAGCTGGTCCTGAATAGCCTTGTTCATCAACGGATGATTGGGGTTGGTGATCAGCTCGTTCCAATCCTTGCGGTTGATGCGCACGGCGAAGGCGTTGGGGTCGTAGCTGGGGTGCGAAACGAGGGCAAGAATCTCGCCGTTGCGCGGGTCCATGGCGACGACTGCACCGTTTGCGTCGCCCAGCGCTAGCTCGGCGGTGCGCTGCAAGTCGATGTCGATGGTGAGCTTAAGATCCTGGCCGGGGACGGCGTGCTGGAGCCCCAGATAGCCTACCTCGCGGCCGTGACTGTCTACAATCACGTCGCGAGATCCGTCCTGGCCGCGCAACAGTTGGTCGTAGGTCTCTTCGACTCCCGCCTTGCCCACGACGTCTCCCGGCTCATAGGCCGCGTAGCGCGGGTTGTTGAGATCCTCTTCGCTAACCTCGCCAACGTAGCCGATCAGGTGTGCGGCAAAGCCGTCTCGCGGATAAAGCCTGCGCTCTTCGTCGATGGTTTCCAGTTCAGGAAGTTCGTTGCGGTGCGCCTCGATGAAGGCCGTCTCGTCGGCGGTGACATCCAGCTTGATTGGGATGGGCTGGTAGCCGGGCGCTGCCCGGTAGTGGCGGAGAGTGGCGCGCAACTGCTCCAAATCCAGGTTGAGGCCACGGGCGATGAGCGGCAAGTCGGCGTCCACATTTTTGCTCTGCTCGCGAACCAGGAAGCAGGAGACGGACGGGTAGTTATCCACGATCAGCCGGCTATCTCGGTCGAAGAGTTTGCCGCGACCGGCCATCACCGGCTCTTTGCGGATGCGGTTCTGCTCGGCGAGCAGGCGAAAGTTGTCCGCGCCCAGCACTTGCAGCCGCCAGAGACCGGCCGCCAAGCCGAGCATCATCAACAGAATGCCGTATTGCACCACCGTGAGCTTGAGGGTGGGGATCTTTTCACCGCGAGTGCCGCTATTGGGATACATACTGCCTGATTCCTAATTTACCGCCATTCGCACTGAATGACTGAGATTCAATTGACGACGGCCTGATTGCGCGAAGCCGCCCCGTTCGTTATTCGTTGTCTTTCAGTCCTTCATCTGTAGACGGTCCAGCAGGTGGAAGAGCACCAAAGCGATCACCGTGTTTCCCACCGCCTTTGCAAACTCTGTCAGCCAGCTCCACTCCAGATCCAGGCCGAGCAGGATGCGGTAAATGAACAGATAAATCGAGCTCGCTAGGAGAGAAAGCGTAAAGGTAAGCATCAGGCGGATGGTGCGATTCTCCACGTCAATGCGCACACCAACCGAACCTGCCAGAAAGCCGACTGCTGTCTTTGCGACGCCGTTGATGCCGATGGCGTGATGGGTGAGGGCGTCCTCAAAGAGGCCGAGCGCCGAGCCCATGAGGGTTCCCTGGATCGGGTCGCGGCGGACCAGAGCAAAGTAGACCGTGACCACCAGCGGCAGGTCGAACCATGCATGGCCCCACAGCAGCCGCGGCAGCCAGGCTTGCAGAACCACGGCCACAAGAGGCGCCAGAATATAGACCAGCATTGAATAGCGACGGACACCCAGATCCCGGCGGTAGTCGGCTCCTAAGAGGGCCATCTATTGAGCCCTCCCAGGTTGGGGTGTCGGTGTGGTGTGCGGCTCAGTGGGTTTTGTCTCCGGCTTTTTTGCTGGTGCGGGAGCGGGCTTTTTCTCCGGGACGGCAGGGGTGGAGGTTGCATCGCCCTGCAGGGTGGTCGCCGACCCCGGCGTAAAGCGGTCAGGATGAACAGAAGGCAGTAGCTTGGGCAAGGGCGGCGTGGCGGGCGTGGCCGGACTCTGCCCTGGCGTGGCCGTTGCTCCCGGCGCAGCTCCTACTGCCGGATTCGGCGGTGGTGCATTGGGGTCGGTCAATCCCGGCAGCCTCTCAGCCATGATCTGCGAGGCCTTTTGTTGCTCCTTGATCGCCGCAACATCCGCGCCTTTGAGTGCCTCGCTCGTCGCCATGTCCTGCTGCTGATCAGCCGGGAAGCGCGGCTCGGTGGAGGTAATGACCAGCACCTCGTCGAGCCGGTCAAGATGAGCAGCGGGCTTGACGATTACATTGATGAACGAGTCGCGCTCGGGGTCGGGAACCACCTTTTCGACCACGCCGACCGGCAGCCCACGCGGAAAGATCTGGTCCCCGCCGGCGGTGAGCACTTTTTCTCCGGGCTGAATTCGCTGATCGGCCAGAATGCCCACAATCTGGGGCCGGCCGGCGGCGCTGCCGCGCAAAATGCCACGAATGCGAGTTGTCTCAAGAATGACGCCGGCTCCGCTGCTCTGGTCGTTGATGGCCAGCACCTGCGCTGTGTGCGGAAAGACGTCGCGCACCTTGCCCACAATGCCGTCGGCGGTGATCACGGCCATGTCTCGCTCCAGCTTGTAGTCCGAGCCCTTATCGATATAGAAGACCCGTGACTGCTCGCTGCCGCTGGAGCCGATGGCCTGCGCAGCCAACGTCTTATAGATGTACTTTTGCTGGAAGTCAACGAGGGCCTGCAACCGCTGGCCCTGTTTGGCGTCCTCAAGCAGAGCGGCCTGCTCCAGTCGAAGCCGGTCTATGGTCTTTTGCAAGTCCTGATTTTGCTCGCGGGTGTGGCGCAGGGCGATGTAGTTGTCCCAGACGCTCAACGTGCCGATTCTCGAACCGTGGAAGAAGCGCTCGGGAGGGGTGACCAGCGAATCAGCCCACAGCCGGATGAGCCGCACGCCCGCTGCGTCTTTCGCATCGACCGAGTTGTGTCCGCTGTCGGTGCGGTGCACCTGCATGGCCAAACCGATGATCTGAGCCAACAGGACGGCCAGCAGCACGACGAGATTCCGATAACGAACGAAGAAGGATTCCATAGCCACAGCTCGGGCAGGGCAGAGAAGACTGCGCGGAAAGCGAGAGCAATACCAGTATACTGAGGGGCCTCTTGCAAAATTCAATCGAGATTGCCAAACGCGTCAGGGCACGACTTCAGTCGTGCCGCAAGTTGAGCGAGAATATGTTGAGCTTTAGCCCCTGCGCTTATTTGTTTTCATTTGCTTACAGTCACGCAGCGGCTAAAGCCGGAGTTTGAATTGGCTGCCTGCGGCACGACTAAAGTCATGCCCTGACACTTCAAATCTCCCCCAAAGTTCAATTTTGCAAGATGCTCTGAGGGGCATCGCGTTCCGTTTGTTCGACCACGTGCGCGGGGCTGTTTGCGGAGAGTGTCAAATCAGTCAAACCTTCCTTCCCGAGATTTGCTACAATTAGCGCGAAAGTAGCAATATTTGCCCTCGTCAGGAGCGAAATCATGCCGGATGTTCAAAAAGTCAGCATCGCGTTGACCGGGGAGCAGATCGGCGCTCTCAAGGCCGCAGTTGAAACCGGGGAGTACGCCACCACCAGCGAGATCGTGCGCGAGGCGATCCGGGACTGGCAATTCAAGCGCGAATTGCGGCAGGAAGACCTGCGGCGTTTACGGCAATCTTGGGATGAAGGAAAGGCCAGCGGAACCGCCATTCCCGCTGATTTCGAGGCGGCGCGGCGAGAAGCGCGCCATCGGTTAGCTTACGGCACAAGAGATCAGGCCCGTGCCAGTTGAGCTGCGCTGGACCCCGCAAGCGCGGGAAGATTTGATCGAGATCTACACCTATATCGGCTACGAAAATCCCTCCGCCGCAGAACGCGTCTTCGATTCGGTGCAGGCGAAGGCCCAATTGCTCGCTGAAAGTCCGAGACTTGGCGTGAGGCGTCCCGAGATTCGTCCGTCCGCGCGGATGCTTGTCGAAGGCCCCTATCTCATCCTCTACGAAACGCATCCCGACAGCGATGAAGGTGGCATCGACGAAATAGAGATCGTAAGAATCATCGACGGACGTAGGAGCCTGAAGCATCTTTTCTGAATCAGCGAAATCCCAGGATACTTACATCCCCAAGTTTGGGTTTTCGGACCTGAAAAACGACTAACCCTCTGCGAGCGGATAGCGAGCGGCTGGCCGCACCGCAGGTGCTTAGTCGATCTTGATCTTGCGCAGGAGGCGGAAGTCGGAGAGCATTTTGCCGGTTCCCAACACCACCGAGGCGAGAGGATCGTCGGCTACCGAAACGGGAAGGCCGGTTTCCTCGCGGATGCGCTTGTCGAGGTTTTTGATCAGCGCGCCTCCGCCGGTGAGCACGATGCCACGGTCGCTGATGTCGGCAGACAGTTCAGGCGGCGTGCGTTCGAGAGCCACGCGGATCGCGTTCATGATCACGGCGATGCACTCGCCCAGCGCCTCGCGAATCTCGCTATCGTCGATGGTGATGCTCTTGGGAACGCCCTCGATCAGGTTGCGTCCCTTGATCTCGATGCTCAGAGGCTTGTCGAGCGGGAAGGCCGACCCGATCTCTATCTTGATCGCCTCGGCGGTCCGCTCGCCGATCAGCAGGTTGTATTTGCGCTTCAGATAGTTGGTAATGGCCTCGTCCATCTGATTGCCTGCCATGCGCACCGAGCGCGAATAGACGATGCCCGAGAGCGAGATGACCGCGATGTCTGTGGTCCCGCCGCCGATATCGACAACCATGTTGCCGCCCGGCTCGGTGATGGGCAACCCGGCGCCGATGGCAGCCACCATGGCCTGTTCCACGAGATAAACCTCGCTGGCTTTGGCGCGGTATGCCGAGTCCTCGACCGCGCGCTTTTCCACCTGCGTAATCTCAGAGGGCACGCCGATGACGATCCGCGGATGCACCAGCATCTTGCGGTTGTGCGCCTTCTGGATGAAGTAGT
>CAYVMS010000194.1:0-6892 GCA_964452615.1 uncultured Occallatibacter sp. | reverse complement strand
AAGGGTGGGAAACCAGGAACTACGACAGGCTTTAGACGCCATCTTCACCCGCAAACACCGGCAAGAACCCCAGTCCCCGCCAAAATCGCTCCACCAGTTCCACACTCTCGTGGCTGGTTTTCGCCGAGGTTAGCAACAGGATCTCTCGGCCACTGCCTCCCGCCCCGGCATTTCCCGTTAACGAACTCGCCTCGGTGGCAATGGCAACGCACTTCTCTGGGCGATAAGTGCAGGCGGCCAGGTCGGTAATCGACAACCGCGTCGTCGGCGTCGCCAGCACCGTGCGCGGCGGAGCCATGCGGTCCAGCAGCCAGAGAATCTCCAGTTTCGACTCCAGCTCATCCGGCACGCAGTCGATCACTAGATCGGCCTTGCGCACCGCGTCCTCAATCGTCGAGACTAGCTTGATCTCAGCCAGCGCATCTTGCCCCAGTTCGCGCCGCAGCCACTCCTGCGCGTGATGCAGGTTGTGGGGCATCACGTCTTCCAGCAATACGCTGAATCCGGCGCGGGCGGCGGCCAGGGCGAGCCAGCGCCCCAGCGGTCCGGCTCCGATAATAGCGACTGTCTCAGGCAAGCGGAGCGGGTTTCACCGGCAACACCGGAACCGCAACCTCGACGCTCGCGGCCAACATGGCGGCGATCTCCTCGGGGCTTGACCCGACGGCCAGGGCCCGAACCACGTCGTCGGCGCTGGGACTGGCCTGCTTCAGGTGTTCGGCGACCCGCCCGCGCTCCTCGGCCGAAAGCGTTGGGACGGTTGCCAGCACCCTGCGCAGGGTCACGGCAACGTCGTCAATATAATTCATCAGGCGAATGGCTTCTCCAGAGAGCGGCATGGTTTTCCTCGATGGGTTCAAACTTCCCGTCTTCAATTGTATTGGCTGCGGTCGGGCTGGGGAAGGCGCGGCCACGCCAGAACTTGGTTGCATCAAGTGTCTTGAAAAGGCACAGCTTTCCTGGCTGCTGGAAAGAGCGAACCGAAGGGAGGCGTGTTTCCCCCCCGCACATGACCGACGAAATTAACGATGGCTTTAGCCGCGGAGAGGCAAGCTCCGTCGGATTCACCTGAAACATCTCAAGAGCATTTTCGGATTTACTGTAGACTTCAGTGTCCATTCCGCGTTTTTCTGCGGAATGGATGGATACCTATAAAATTCTGGTCTGCCCATTTCCCAAAAATGCTCTAAAAGTAAACGACTTACACAATCCATCCTCACGGAAGCACAGACGCACGCATTCCGCACTGCCGCATAATTGCACCTAACAATCATGGAATCAGTTATTTCCTAAGGAAGTATTCACAGGAACATAATCGTCGGGATTATGTGATGCTTTGGACCTTGGATCACGTGTCTACTTCCCGCGGCGCCCGGCTCCATCGTCCTTCTCTCCCGCCACAGATATGCGCAGCGAGCTCAGAAAGCTCAGATCGTTTTGGGTGAAAGGCTCATCGGCGCTCTGGCCTGCGGGAACCTCGACCTCATCGTCCCCTTTGGTTACGTCGTTGAGGCCAATGGTCGCTTCGAGCATCAGCAGCACATCGAAGCCGTGCTGGCGGATGTCCTGGACAACGCCGGCAATCTGCTCGCTCTCGATGACCGACTCATGAATAGCCTCGCCCAGTTGCTGAATGAGTTCGCGCAGTCGGGATGTCACAGGTACCTCCAGGGGCTGCGGCCAGCGCGAATATCCCGGCGCGGGTGGCGGCTTGGGATTACATTACCTTACTTCTATCGGCACTATGGAGCAACATCGAACAGCAAATAAGCCGAAATTTTACGGCGGGGTGACCGCCACTGCTACCATCATAACGAAATGAGAGCTCAAAGTGTCGGGCGGGCGCTCGGTATCGGGCTGCGGGTTGCCGTGAAAATCGCGGGCCAGCGGATGGCTGTGAGCGGCCAGGCTGCCGAGGCACGTGCCGCTGCGGCGGTGCCTGCCGCTGAGAAGTTGGACGGAGCCCGATCCAGTAGGAAAGCGGTCGGTCGGACGGCAGGAAAGACCGCCGGAGGAGTCGTGCGCGGAATCGGAGGCTTTCTGCGCCCCTTTGGCCGTGTCGGCGGCATTATCTGGCTTGAGGTGACGGGCGTCTTCTTCTTTCTGCCGGTGGTCATCTTCGCCCCCACGCTCTGGCGCGTGCGGGCCAGTTGGGCGCACGGCCCCGATCACCGGCTCTTCTTGGTTACTGCCGGGGTGATGTTGGTCTTCCTCTACCTGGGCGTGAGTTCATTCTGGCGTGCGAGGAAGCGGTAGGGCAGCCTCCGTTCCAGACACGTCTGGGTTTGACCCTGCTGCCACTCCATCCCTATCGTGAAGAGAGTAAGGCAGTTTTGCCAAAAGGAAGCCACCATGCCGCCCCCCGTTGATCCAGAAACAAGCCAGCCCGCCGCCACCCCCCTCAAAAAGACCGCCCTCAACGCGGCACACCGAGCATTGAAGGCCCGCATGGTCGATTTTGGCGGCTGGGATATGCCGGTCGAATACGGTGGCCTCATTGCCGAACACCTGGCCGTGCGCACCGGTGTGGGCCTCTTCGACGTGAGCCATATGGGCGAAATTCAATTTCGCGGTCCGGGCTCGCTGGCCGCTGTCCAGCACATCACCATGAACGATGCCTCGCGCCTCAAAGACGGGCAGGCGCAATACTCCGCGCTGCTCACGCCGGAAGGGACGTTTGTGGACGACATTCTCGTCCACCGGCTCGGCGAGAACGATTATCTGCTGGTGGTCAACGCCGGCACCACCGAATCCGACTACGCCTGGATTCGTAGTCAAGTCGGCGGCTGGCCCGGCATTCACGTCAGCGACTACTCCAGCTACTATTCGCAGATAGCCGTGCAGGGTCCGCGTGCCCTGGAAACACTGCAAAAGCTGACAAAGACAGACCTTGCGGCGATCCGCAACTATTGGTTCACCTGGGGCGAGGTCGCCGGAGTGGCCCATGTGCTCATCGCGCGCAGCGGATACACTGGCGAAGACGGCTTCGAGATCTATCTCCCCTCGGACGTGCCCACCAGCGAGAAAGTATGGAACGCGCTGCTAGAGGCGGGTGCTGAGTTCGGAATTCGCCCCTGCGGCCTGGGAGCGCGCAACACCTTGCGCCTTGAGGCCGGGATGCCCCTTTACGGTCACGAAATCTCCGATTCCATCAACGTCTTTGAATCTGGCCATGAGCGCTGGCTCAAGCTCGACAAAGGTGAATTCGTTGGCTGCGACGCTTTGCTTGCAATACAAGCCGCCGGTGGGCCCAGGCGCAAACTCGTCGCTCTGGAAATGATCGAGCGCGGCATCGCCCGCGACGGCTACCCGGTGCTTGATCTCGAAGGCAACGAGATTGGAGCCGTGACCTCAGGCTCGCCCGCGCCCTTCCTCAAGACGAACATCGCCTTTGCGCTCGTGCCTGCCGCAGTGGCCGCGAGCGGAGCCGATGTGCTGGTGCAGGTCCGCGCCAATCGCGTACGCGCCAAGCAGGTCGCCACGCCGTTCTACAAGCGCGCGAAGAAGTAGCGCTGGATATAGCGCCAGGATAATGAAGCGCCGTGCCCCATCCTTTCTCCTTTTTTCTGGCGAAAGGGTGGGAAACATCGAACCCTATCTATTTGCCGAACTGACTACTTTGCGCCGAGTACAGCTGCGAGAATTACGTCCACTGTGGGCCACCTAGACTCTTCGTGGAAGAGCTGTACATTAGGGCCAATCGGCTTCCAGGCTGCGAACAGATGCTCCCCGTAAATGCTGATCAGGCGCGCTCCAGCGGCGGCGGCCAGATGGCCAGGGCCGGTGTTGTTGGACACCACGCATCGTGCAAGTCTAAACAAAACTCCGCAGACTCCAAGGTCGACTCCTGGCAGGCAGATGACGTTCGCAGCCAATGCAGCCGCGGCTTCCTCTTCGCTGGGACCGGGACAAACGGCAGTCTGAATTCCCGCCGTCTGCAATGCCGCTGCAAGCTCCTTGAAGCCCGGCCAGACCCTTAGATTTTCGCGATCATCCGGCCCTGAAAACGGACAGAGAATCACGAAAGAACCCTGCGTAAGTCCATGCTGCGCCAACAGCGCCTGCGCCATTATCCGTTGGGTATCGCTTGGGACCCAATCCAATGCTGCCGGGAACGGCTCATTGGTGCCTAGAAATCGACCGGCCAGATGCCAATAAGAGTGGGCTGCAGAGACGCCGCGAGGCTTGCGATAGGCATGGCGAAGCAGCAAACTGCGGCCTTCCTTTGCGTAGCCCGAAGGCGCAAAGCCCCCCAACCGCATTTCCAGTGCAGAGCCGAATGAGTTGGTCATCAACAACGAGGGAGGTCGCCCGCCTGAATCGAGCGTTCGCCGCAGGCTGCGCAGTTGCGCTGTTGCAGCTTTCAGACCCGCGGCGCGCACCGTCACTGGCCAGCCCGTGCCCTCAAACAATGCCCGCGCCCAGCCTTTGCCGTAAAGGTGCAGATCATATCCCGCCGCTTCGAGCCGCCGCAATGCAGGCAGCGTGAGCACCGCCTCGCCCACCCAGTTGCAAAGTCGGACAAGCAAAACGCCCTTGGGCCTTCGCGACAAAGCGGTAGTTTGGTTTTCAGTGGACATTCAAATCGAGTATAGCGTCTGCTTTCTTGACCTAACCTTTCAGGTGGGGCACCCAGTCAGTTTAGTGATCGAAGCGCGTCCATCCGTTGGGCAGTTCGGAGGCACGGCAGATAAACAGCGGGATTCCCTCTTGGCGGCACATCGATTTCACGTTCTCCAAGAGCGCCTTCTCCGATTCTGAATAGGCGTCCGGATTCGTTGTCACAATCTAAAGGCCATTGTGTTGAACCGCAGCATCCTGCTGGCGAATGAAGGAGAGCATCTCTTCGGCCGTCTGAAGAACGGGCCGTGGAGACGCAGCCTTCAATTTGGTGGAAGGGTCCACAGTGAAACCCCATGGCCTTCCCCCAATATCCGCGACCCGCTTGGGGAGCATGTGTACCGAGATTCCCTGGGAGCGTTCCTGCGCAGTGGCTACGGGAGCAAAGAGAGTGACGCTAACGGCGAGAGTCATGAGAACAGCAGTAATGCGACTCACAGTCTACCTCTCAAACCTGCATGACTTCGGCTTCCTTCTTGTGAGAGAGTTCTTCCATGCGGCGGATCTCTTCGTCGGTCATCTTCTGGACCTCTTCGAGAGCGCGCTTCTCCTCGTCCTCGCTGATCTTCTTGTCTTTGGCGAGCTTCTTGAGGGCGTCGTTGCCGTCGCGGCGCACGTTGCGAACGGCGGTCCGGTGCTCTTCGAGAACTTTGTTCAAATGCTTGCAGACATCGCGGCGGCGCTCCTCGGTCATCGGGGGAACGGGAATACGCAGCACTTTGCCGTCGGAGATGGGATTGAATCCGAGATCGGACGTGCGCACGGCCTTGTCGATCTCCTTGAGGATGGTCGGGTCCCAGGGCGCGATCAGGATCAGTTGCGCCTCTGGCGACGAGACCTGCGCCAACTGGCTGATCGGAGTTTGCGTGCCATAGTAGTCGACCTTGACCTGGTCGAGCATGTGGACACTGGCCCGGCCGGTACGCGTGGCTGCGAGGTTGGCCTGGAAGGTGGCTACGGCGCCGTCCATACGGTGACGCAAGTCAGTGCTGAGTTCCTTGAGTGCCGGAATACCGGCCATAAATGAAGCTGCCATCGTTCTCCCTCTGAACATCCAAAACAATATCTTAGCGAATCGGACTACCGCGCGGGCAAGACTCGAAGAGCTGCGCTGCTGAAATTCTGCTGGCCGCGCTACACCCTCAAGGCTGGCTGCTGTAGGCTACGCGCCCCTCGCTGATCGTCCAGCGCACTTTGCCCTGCATCGTCCAGCCGTCAAAGGGTGTGTTTCTCGACTTCGACTTGCCTTCGCGGGCATTGTAGGTCCACTCGGCTTTGGGGTCGAAGACGACCACGTCGGCATAACTGCCCACGGTCAGCGTGCCGCGGCCCTTCAATCCCAGCAGCGCTGCCGGTTGCGCGCTCAGCAGGCTCAACACACGGCCCAGCGGCAACTTCCAGTCATGGTGCAGCCAGCGCAGGCTCAGACCAAGAGCGGTTTCAAGGCCGATAATGCCATTGGGCGCGCGCTCAAACTCGACCTCTTTTTCGTGGACGGCGTGCGGCGCGTGGTCGGTGGCAATGGCGTCCACAACTCCATCGAGCAGGGCCTCGATCATAGCGTCGCGGTCGGCGGCCGAACGCAGCGGCGGACACATTTTCGCGTGGGTGTCGTATTGGCCGACGTGCTCCTCTGTAAGCAGGAAATGGTGCGGAGCAACCTCGCAGGTCACGCGCAACCCATTGCGGCGCGCCTGGCGCACGGCAGCCAGTGCGGCAGCAGTTGAAATATGGGCCACGTGCAGGTGAGGCCGTGCCTCGCGCAAGTCGCCCACCAGCCTAATATCGCGCTCCACAATCCCAGACTCGGCCTCATTGGGCCAGCCGCGCAGGCCGAGTTTGAACGATGTCGGCCCGGCATTCATGCTGGCGACCTTGTCGGCAACATGCGTGATCCGCGTATCTTCGGCGTGCTGGATGACGGTAAGCCCCGCTCGCGCCGCCGCGGCCAGAGCCTCGCGCATGACATTGTCTTTCAAAATCGGCAGGCCATCGTCGCTCACGGCCACGGCTCCTGCGGCCTTCAGCGCGGCGTAGTCGTTGATCGCCTCGCCCTTTGATCCGCGCGTAGCGGCTGCAATCGGAAAGACGCGAATCGACGCGTTGCGCTCCTGCGCCTGCATCCAGCGCGTCGTCTCCGGCGAATCGTTCACCGGCGTGGTGTTGGGCATCGCGGCCACGGCCGTAAAGCCGCCCGCCGCCGCCGCTGCCGTACCGGTAGCGATCGTCTCTTTGTAGCCCTGCCCCGGCTCGCGCAGATGCACGTGCATGT
>CAYVMS010000193.1:0-6909 GCA_964452615.1 uncultured Occallatibacter sp. | reverse complement strand
GGTTCTTCTCCTCGCGCCAATGCGGCCGCATAGATTCCAGCCAGCAATCCGGTCGCAATCGACTCGGTATAACCCTCCACCCCAGATAGCTGCCCGGCAAAGAGCAGCCGCGGCTCTTTCTTCAGGCGCAGGGTTTCATCGAGCAACACGGGCGCGCAGATATATGTGTTGCGATGAATCTGGCCGTAGCGCAGGAAGCGCGCATTCTCCAGGCCGGGAATGAGACGCAGCACACGCCCCTGTTCGCCAAACTTCAGATGATTTTGAAAGCCGACCAGGTTGTAGCTATCAGCGCGCAGATTCTCTTTGCGCAACTGCACGACGGCCCACGGCGTCATGCCGGTCCGCGGATCGCGCAGGCCTACGGGCTTCATCGGACCGAAGCGCAATGTATCGCGGCCACGCCGCGCCAGAACCTCGATGGGCAGGCAGCCCTCGAAGTAGTCCAGCTTCTCCCACTCTTTTGTCTCGGCCGCTTCGGCGCTGAGCAGCGCATCCAGAAAGCAGTCGAACTCCGCGCGGTTCATGGGGCAATTAATATAGTCGGCCGTTCCCTTATCCCAGCGCGCGGCAAAGTACACGCGATCCATATCGATTGAGTCGGCCTCGACAATCGGCGAGATGGAGTCGTAGAAGGACAGATGGCCAGAACCGGTGATGCGCTCGATCTCCGCACTCAAAGCCTCTGAAGTCAGCGGGCCTGTGGCGAGGACTGTCAGCGAATCATCACCGTCAGCCAAGTCCAGATGCGTCACTTCTTCGCGGATGACGCGTATGCGAGGCTCGGCGTCGATTGCATCGGAGATTTTGCGTGAAAACTCCACTCGATCCACGGCCAAGGCATGGCCTGCCGGCACGGCGGTCTCATCGGCGATGCGTAAAAGAGCAGAGCCCGCGCGACGCATCTCCTGCTTCAGCAGCCAGGGCGCTGTGTTGGGCGATTCGCTTTTCAGCGAATTGGAGCAGACCAGTTCGCCGAACTCCGCTGTCTGGTGGGCAGGAGTCAGCCGCGGCTTTCCCTCCACCATTGCCCGCATCTCATAGAGTTCGACCTCGCAGCCAAGACGCGCCGCCGTCAACGCTGCCTCCGGCCCGGCTAGCCCACCGCCAATGATGCGAATCTTCATTCCGCGACATCCGTTTCCTGGTTCGCAACACTGGGGTCCACTTCGGGCATTCCAGGAATACCGGCCAGCTTTCTCAGCGCCTCGCCGGAGACGCGCACATTCCGCCACTCATCGAGAAACTCGGCTCCCATCGCCCGGTAGAACTCGATGGCGGGCGTATTCCAGTCCAGAACCTCCCATTGCAGGCGCGGACAGCGCTTTTCCACTGCGATGGCCGCTACCCTCTCGAGCAGGGCCTTCCCGATTCCCAAGCCACGCAACTCCGGCTTGACGAAGATGTCTTCGAGGTAGAGTCCGGGCCTACCCACCCAGGTTGAGTAGTTGAAAAAGTAAAGCGCAAACCCAGCCGGACGTCCGCCATGCTCGGCGATCAGGCAGGAAAAGAAAGGGTTAGGGCCAAATCCATCGCGAAGAAGATCCGCTTCGGTCGCTTTCACCGCATTAGGCTCGTGCTCGTATTCCGCCAATGCCCGAACGAAGGCCAATATCTCAGGTATATCCCTGCGGGTCGCAGGGCGAATCGCCGTTGCCATGGTTCTATTCTAGTGTGTGATACACGCCACACTCTGCCAATTGCCGGGCGGGCTACGATAAACAATTGAACGCGCTGCCGCAAGCCAGCGTGGGGATCTCTTACGGCAGGCGAGCGCGCGCTTCGGCTGGGCTCGAGCCTCTATCGGATCGTGTGTGAATTCTGGGGGTGGCATTGCGCGAGTCGCGCTCTGGCCAGCTCTCTTGTGCTGAGCAGCCGACGGGATTTAACTTGGGACTTGCGCTGAGTTATAGATTCAGATGTCGGTGGTCAATGACACAATTTTATTGAGCTCGCGGGTTCTATGGCTCGCGCTGCTCCCAAGGAGAAGCAGATGAAACGCACGATTTCACTTTGGCTGGGGCTGCTGGCATTCGCCTTTTTGCCCGCGCTTGCCCAAACACCCGCGACCACGAAGCCCACTGGCAAGATCCACGGACATGTAACCAATCCGACCGGGGCCCCGCAGGCAGGCGGGACTGTGAGCCTGCAGAGTAGCGGCCTTGGGGGTGGAGGAGGTGCAGCTGCTGAAAAGCAGGGGGCCTTCACGGTTGACGCCAGCGGCGACTATTCGGGCGAAGCTCCTGCTGGGAACTACAGCCTCCTCTACCGTTCAGCCGGGGTGCCGGAGGACAAGATTACAGACAAATTCGAGAACATCAAGATCGTGGTTGGTCAAGATCTGCTTCAGGACATCGATATGTCCCGCAAAGAGTACATCGATGCCTTGCCCCCCGAGCAGAAGAAACAGTTGGAAGAGCTCAGGAAGAAAAACTCCGAAGCCATCAAGGTAAACGAGGTCATCAGGGGCCTCAACGCCGATCTCAAGGCTGCTTCCCAAGATTTCAAGGATGCCGATGGTGCTCGTGACGCGGCTGTTGCGGCTCTCGGCGCCACTGCTTCCAAGTCCGATCTGGACGCCAAGGAGGCTGAGATCAGGACCGCGAAGTATACCGCAGTCGAAACCATGATGACCAAGGACACCGCGGCCAAGCCGGACGCTTCCCCTCTTTGGCTACAACTGGGGCAGGCGCAGTTGGGATTGGGGCGCACGGCGAAAGACCCCGCGAAATACGATGAGGCGGAAACGTCCTACAAGAAGGTTCTGGAACTTGAAGGGGCAGCTAAGACTCCGAATATTGCAACCGAAGGCGCCGCCAACGCCGGCTTGGGCGAGATCTATGCGCGCTCGGCCAAGATTCCGGAGGCAAATGCGGCCTTTGATGCAGCCGCGAAGATCAATCCAGCGCTGGCGGTCTTCTATCTGAAGAATGAAATGGTAATCTTCTTCCAGTTGAGCAACGCGGATGCTCAGGTTGCCGCCGCCGACGAGGTGATCAAGGCCGATCCGACGGTCGCAATTGCGTACTATCTGAAGGGCAACGGTCTGGTCGGCAAGGCCACAGTCGACCCCAAGACTAACAAGCTGGTTGCGCCTGCGGGGTGCGAGGAAGCATACCAGAAGTATCTGGAACTGGCGCCGACAGGTCAGTATGCCGGCGATGTGAAGGCTATCCTGGTCAGCCTACAGGCGACACTCCCAACCAACGCCCCGCCCTCAAAGAAAAGGAAGTAAACGGAATCGAAGTGAATCACGAAGGGGTGCTCCCGGCAACCGGGAGTGCCCTTTCGCTTCTTTGCTCCTGGTGAAATCGGCACGGCTCAAACCCTCTACAATCCATACCATGAAGTCTGCAGCGGCCAACCCGGTGGTGCCCAGTTATGCCGAGGCCGCCGCGCTGGTGGCCGTCCATGCGGAACGGATTGCCAGCAAACGCCCCAGCTCATTGTCCGAAACAGAGCGTGTGGAACTGGCCTGCGCGTCAGGCCGAGTCCTCGCTCAGCCTCTGTTGGCCGATCGCGATCAGCCTCCCTTCGCCCGTTCGACTCGCGACGGCTACGCCTGCCGCGCTGCGGAAGCCAGCTCTCATGCGCTGCTAAGTGTCTGCGGCGCTTTGCGTGCTGGTGATCCGCCAGCCGGTCCGCTGCCGCCTGGAGGCGCCTGGGAGATCATGACCGGAGCTCCGGTTCCCACAGGCGCGGACGCGGTGATGATGTTCGAGCACATTGAAATTACCGGGACGAAGAGATTCCGCAAAGTTCGCCTGCTCGCTTCCCGCGCCTTGAAGCCGGGCGAAAACATCGTCGCTCAGGGCGCTCAGGGCCACGCAGGCGACGAGTTGCTTGCATCCGGAACCGCGCTCCACTCCGGGCAGATCGCTCTGGCAGCTGCCTGCGGATACGCTGCGCTGGAGGTTTTTCTCAGGCCTCGCGTGGCAATCTTAACGACCGGCGACGAGCTTGTTCCTATCGCGTCCTCACCCGCTCCGGGTCAGATTCGCAACTCCAATGCAAACATGCTGGCAGCAATGGTGGCCGACGCGGGCGGCGAACCTTGGGTGCTACCCACCGCAGCCGACAACGCTCAGGCCCTCGACGATGCCCTGGCGCAAGCCGTCACTGCCGACCTTCTGCTTATCTCAGGTGGCGTGTCGGCGGGCAAGTTCGACCTTGTTGAGCCCGCGCTGGCACGAATAGGGGCACGCTTTCACTTCACTGGCGTTCGCATTCAGCCTGGCAAGCCAACCGTCTTCGGAGAGTTGCCGCGCAGCAAAAGGGCTGGCACAAGCTCGAGGAGATTGCCCTTCTTTGGTCTTCCTGGGAATCCCATCGCTTCAGCCGTCAGTTTTTTGCTTTTTGCGGCTCCAGTCCTGGCCGCCCTTGCCGACAGGCGGGAGACGTCTCCGCGATTTTGCCTGGCGCGGCTGGCCCCGCCGGTCGACCGAAATGCCAAGTCCAGCCTCACTCGCTTTCTGCCTGCGTTTTGCGATTTCGGAGCAGCAGCCGGGGAGTCGCCGCAGGCCGCATTTGTTCCCTGGCACGGCTCTGGAGACTTGACGGCCCTCGCCCGGTCCAACTGCTTTATCGTCGTGCCGGAAGACACCAAGAGCCTCAAACCGGGCTCGAATGTCCGTATTTTGCTTCCTTGAGGAAACGTATGACCAAACCCTCGAATCCCCAGCTTTCGCACTTCACCGTATCGGGTCAGGCTGCAATGGTCGATGTCAGCGCCAAGCAGCCTTCCCGGCGCACCGCCTGTGCATCGGCCTTCGTCGAGATCTCTGCGGCCGTCCTTGCGGCGCTGCCGGCGAACCCCAAGGGCAACCCGTTGGAGGTGGCTCGCTTCGCCGGCATTCAGGCTGCCAAGCGCACCGCCGATCTGATCCCGATGTGCCATCCGCTGCCGCTGACGCACATCGACGTGCAGACGGAGGTCGTCCAAGGCGGCGTGCGCATCACGGCCTCAGCCGCGACTGTCGGAGCTACCGGAGTTGAGATGGAAGCGCTTACGGCCGCCGCCGTTGCTGCACTCACTGTCTACGACATGACGAAGGCTCTCGACAAGGCGATCGTCATCCGCAATATTCAGCTCGAAACAAAGTCCGGCGGCAAGAGCGGCGACTTTTTGAGAGCCAGGGGCACTTCCTGACTCTGCTGCTACTTTTGTGATTCTGGTTTTTCCACGGCTGGCGGCATCGCACCTTGCGGTGGACGCTTGCCGTCATGCTCTTCCTTCGGCGCAACGAAGGGTTCGGGGCCGATGTGGCCGCGATGGCAGGTGCCGCAGGTTACCGGCGCGCCGGAGTTGTCGACCATCGACACGTAATTTTCGTTGATATCCAGGGTCATCTTGAACATCAGCCGGGCTGTGGACTTTTCAGGCTTGGAGTCGTCGGCAAAGTTAAGCCTCGGTCGGCCGTTGGGTCCGATGTTGTTCGGGTCGGCGGTGTGGCAGGTATTGCAATGCGTCCCCAAAGCAGCTTCCCAACCTTCCATGATCTCGTGCACCTGATTGCCTGTCAGAGTTTTGGGTAGGACTTTGAGATTGGTTGGGGCTGGATGCGGTTGATTATGCCCCTCGTGTGGCGCCTCGCTCACGGTGGGCGGCTGCGACGGGGCAGTTTGCGGCGCCTGGGCAATCGTCGCAGTGGCGACGGTCAGAAAGACAACGGCGGTCGCGGGGAGAAACAGGGAAGAGGTCTTCAAGCGGGGTTATCCTCACAAGTTAGAGCAATTTATAGTCACTTATACCAATGGACGGAATTCTACCGGAGATAGATCCGCTTTCCGATTAAATTCTTCGGCCCTGAAACGCAACTGTGCCCAGGCAGCGCAAACCGCAATGGCCAGTCTGCGGCCACATGCACCCCTATGCGCGGAGTAACCACGACCTCTGTGACCTGAAAACCGTCATCTCGAAGCTGAAGCGGCGATTTGGAATCGACCAGGTCGAGGGAGTTGTGGAGTTGTCGGGTAAGGCCCAATGCCTGGCAAAGGCGGCTCGGCCCGGAGGTAAGCATCCGCGGCACCGCGCCTTGGGCCAATCCCCGATTCAGAGCCATTCCTTCGACGCCAGCCAACGGCTCAAGCGCCCGCAGCAGCACACAGCCTGCCCTGCCCTCAGTTTCGCAAGATATGTTCATGCAGAAGTAGCGGCCATAGATCGAATAGACGTACGCAAACCCTGCAGGGCCAAAGAGCACACAGTTCCGCGGCGTTGGACCGTTGCAGGAGTGCGCGGCCGGATCGGGTGGCTCGTTGTGCGGGCCAAGGTATGCCTCGGTCTCGACGATCCTTCCTGCTATTACTCCGGACTCGGTGAAATGAGCCAGCACCTTGCCCAGCAGCCGTGGCGCCACCTGCTCGGGAGGCGCCTCAAAAAATGCACGTGGTATCAGACGGCCGAGCAGCGAGGAGGCCGGGCCGTTTGGGGACGATTCTTGGGCAGGTCCATCTTGCAAACCCGACTTTTCCTCAGTGGCTAAAGCCATGCATTTGTTTTGTTGCATTTTCGGCACGACTAAAGTCGTGCCCTGATCCCGGGTCTACCGTTGCGACCGGTTCAATAACCTGTGAGCTTACAGGCCTATTGATTTATCCGGTTGTATCTGAGACCTGGGAGTCATGGCTATTTGTGCGCCAACTTCCATTCATTCAACAGGGCGAGCACCTCTTCGGCGTGGCCCGCGGGCGTAACCTTGGGGAAGATGTGCAGCAGGGTCTGGTCCGGGCCGATGACGAAGGTCGTCCGCTCGATCCCCCATACCTTCTTGCCATACATGTTCTTTTCCTTCAGCACGCCAAACTGATTGCAAACTTTCTCGTCTACATCAGCAAGGAGTGTGTAGGGCAGATCGTACTTTGCCCGGAATTTGGCCTGATCCTTGGGCGTATCGCGGCTAATGCCCA
>CAYVMS010000192.1:0-6977 GCA_964452615.1 uncultured Occallatibacter sp. | reverse complement strand
ACCAACGGCGAGCGTTCGAACAAGGTCATCCAGATGTGGTCGGCGGTTACGGATCGAGTTGCAGACGAGATGTTCGGCAACATGAAGCGCGCGGACGATGAAGGCGCCTTCAACCCGATCTACATCATGGCCGACTCTGGCGCTCGCGGATCGAAGCAGCAGATTCGCCAGCTCAGCGGCATGCGCGGACTGATGGCCAAGCCTTCGGGCGAGGTCATTGAAACGCCCATCACGGCGAATTTCCGCGAAGGGCTAACAGTGCTCGAATACTTCATCTCGACCCACGGCGCACGTAAGGGACTGGCCGACACGGCGTTGAAGACGGCCGATTCAGGCTATCTGACTCGCCGCCTGGTAGACGTTGCCCAGGACGTGATCGTGACCGAATACGACTGCGGCACTGTGGAAGGCATCTATGTCGGTTCAATCGTGGAGTCGGGCGAGATCATCGAGGAACTGCGTGACCGCATCATTGGCCGTGTAACTCTGGAACGTATCAAGGACTACGACGGAAACATCGTGGTGGATGTGAACCAGGGCATCGACGAGGATATTGCCTCGGCGATTCAGGCAGCTGGCAAGGAGAAGGTGAAGATCCGCTCAGTGCTGACCTGCGAGTCGCGGCGCGGCGTCTGCGCCTTGTGCTACGGGCGCAACCTGGGCTCGGGGCGCATGGTGGAGTTGGGCGAGACCTGCGGCGTAATCGCGGCACAGTCCATCGGCGAACCGGGAACGCAGTTGACGATGCGTACCTTCCACGTCGGCGGCACGGCCAGCCGCGTGCAAGACAAGTCGCGTTTGGATGCCAAGAACAAGGGGTTTGTGCGCTTTATCAACCTGAGCTATGTGGAGAGCAGGGACGGCACGCTGGTCGCCATGAATCGCTCCGGTTCGATTGCAGTTCAGGATGAACGCGGCCGAGAGAAGGAGCGCTACCAGGTTGTTTACGGCGCACGCCTCAAGGTGAAGGACGGCGAACAGGTGCAGTTGGGCCAGTTGCTGGCCGAATGGGATCCGTACACCTACTCCATCCTTACCGAGATCGGCGGTACGGTGACGTTCAAGGACTTGCAGGAAGGCATCACACTCAACGAAGAGGTGGACGAAGTAACCGGCCTCTCGCGTTGGGTGGTAGCCGATGCTCCCGACGAAAAGCGGCAGCCTACTTTCGTAGTGAAAAACGCCAAGGGCAACAAGCGCTACCTGTTGCCGCGCGGCGCTCACCTGATGGTCGAGGATGGGGCCGAGGTAGGACCGGGCGACGTGCTGGCAAAGATTCCCAAGGAGAGCACCCGCACCAAGGACATCACCGGCGGTCTGCCTCGCGTTGTGGAACTCTTCGAGGCCCGCAAGCCGCGCGAGACGGCTACCATCAGCGAGATCGACGGCGTGGTCCGCTTTGGCGAAGTTTCAAAGGGTCAGCGCAAGATCTACGTGACAGCGGACAACGGCGACGAGAAAGAGTACTCGGTACAGCGTGGTATTCACGTGAACGTCCAGGAAGGCGAGCGGCTCAGTGCCGGCGATCCGCTGATGGATGGCCCGTTGAATCCGCACGACATTCTGGCTGTACTCGGCGAGAAGGCTCTGCAAGCTTACCTGGTGAACGAGATTCAGGAAGTCTACCGTCTGCAGGGCGTGGCTATCTCTGACAAGCACATTGAAGTCATTGTGCGGCAGATGCTGCGCTGGGTTCGAATCGACGAAGTGGGCGATACCAACTTCCTGCTGGAGCAGCAGGTGGACCGCTTCCGCTTCCGCGAGGAGAACGAGCGCGTGCTGAACAATGGAGGCCGCCCGGCGATCGGGCGTCCGCTGCTGCTCGGCATCACCAAGGCGTCGCTTTCAACCGACAGCTTCATCTCTGCGGCAAGCTTCCAGGAGACGACACGCGTATTGACCGAGGCCAGCATCAACGGCGCGATCGATAACCTGCGCGGCCTGAAGGAGAACGTCATTGTCGGACGCCTCATCCCCGCAGGCACGGGCTTGGAGTACTACCGCAACGTACAGCTCTCACCAGAGTTGGAGGAAGCGGCAGCCCGTGTGCAGCAAGAAGTCACGGCCGAGATCGAAGCCGCCGAGCGCGAACTGGAGCTGATGCGCCAGGAGGGCGAGGCCGAAGAGATGGCAGCCGAGTAAGCATCTGCGGAGCGGCTAGCGGCCTTCGGCAAGATGCGCCAAAGTTGGTCGCCAAATCTAGCAACAATCAACTCGAAAGGCCCGGCACAAGCCGGGCCTTTTTACGTGCAGGCAATCTGGTCGGTGAAACTGAAGACATTGGACAAGCAAGTTTACTGCAAGATGGGCCTGCGTCTGGAGGCAGTCGAAGCTTGAATTCCCGCCCAGGGGGTTCTCGCAGGGTTGCCGCTCAAGCGCCCACGACGGGTGCTGGTTCTGGTTCCTTCTTCCCGGCGGCAGCCTCTTCAGTGCGCTGCTTTTTCTCCTTTTTAACTGCGTACATACTGGCGTCGGCTGCATTCAGCAATGCATCTTTTGTGGTGCCATCTTCTGGGTAGAGAGCAACTCCGATGCTGGCTGAACCCCTGATGACATGCCCCTCAATGACAAAGGGTGCGTCGAAACAACTCCTCAGCCTTGTAACAATCCTGTTCAGGTCTGCACGGCCATGTTGGAGCGAGACCAGGGCGGCGAATTCATCCCCGCCCAGCCGAGCTACCATATCGCCGCCGAGCAACTGCTTATTCATGCGCGAAGCCACTTCCTGGAGATATTTGTCTCCCACGTTGTGGCCGTAAGTATCGTTAATCGGCTTGAATTTATCGAGGTCGAGATAAATCAATCCGAAGATGCCGCCCTGGCTCGTCTCTTGAATCAGAACATCAAGGCGCTTGTGCAGCGAGAAGCGGTTGTAAATATCGGTGAGCAGATCGAACTCCGAACGGTGGCGCAGATCGGAGTAGAGCCTCCGGGCCTCAATGGCTAGCGTGGCCAACCGCGCTCCGTTGGAGAGAACGTCAGTTTCACGACTGGAAGGCATCGTTTGCGGAGGGAGTGCGGCAAAGAGCGCCCCAAGCGACGGACCGGTGCGAGAATCGATATTCACACGGACGACGCGCAGATCATGCGGCTCAGGCGGACAATCTCCCATCATCGATCCATCGGCGACCTCGCACCAGCAGGGGGCGTCATCCAGCGTTGCGGAGACCATTTTCGCAATCTCTTCAAGAATCAGCCCGAGGGGCTGAGATCCGTTGATGTCCTCGAGGATGCGGCTTCGTTTCTGTTCGAGCAGGCCCAAACGCCGTTCCATGGCAGCTTCGGCTTCAATCCTGACGGCCAAAGCGGCTGTCTTCTGGCGCACCTTGCGCTCCAGAGCCCAGCCCCTGGCGCCCACCACTGCGACGACCACCAGCAGCAGACCAACTAGAAGCATCAAGTTGCGAACATTGAGCAGCGAGGGCCCCTTGACGACTTCAATATCATCAAAGCTGCGCATCATAATGTCGAAGGGGACCGGATCGTTTGGGTGAGCGGCGATTCTATGTTCGACGCAGGCGCCGGACACACGGACCCTGGACCCTAACGGAACCATCTTCATCGAAGGCAGAACTGTTTTGTTCACCTTGTCCGAGTGACGGTAGATCGCGGAGAAGAGGTGACCATCGGAGTTCAGAATATACTCGTCCTGCTCGTCTTCACGAGCCTCTGTCACCACCTGCCCTTCGATCGAGACCAGATCGTAGATATGCCCAAAGCGAATATTGTCGTTCGTCGCGAGGTCATGCCAGCTCTCCGGACGCGGCGCGATCGGGGCCCGTTGGTGGCTATCTTGAACCTCACCGTGCGCCAGTTTCAAAAAACCGTCACGAACATCGGGAAAGCCGGTTGCGTCTGCCACGTCTCCAATGGTCATGGGTTCATCTGTTGCGGTTTCAACCCACACGCTCTTGGTGCCGTCTTGCAGCACAAAAGCCACGCCGGGCTCATTATAAGTAATGGTTCCGTGAATCCGCACTCTGGGCGTGCGATCGCTCACATCGCGCTTTGAAAAGAAATCGTCGATGGACGTGAACGGGAGACTCCAGGGATCGACCTTGGCTCGTTTGAGAATCTTTACGTCATTCATGGAGGCGGAGTGGAGCAAGACTCCAGTCTGCTGCATCTTGCTGTCGAAGATCACCGCAGCCACGCCGGTGACTTCCACCTCGGCATCAAGCATGTCCCTGAGCAGGCTTCGGTCGCTGTTCTCCACGGTCGCTTCGATGGTGCCATCATCGGTGGCCAGATGCAGGTAGGTACTGCGTATTTCGTTGCCGGCGAATCTTAGATCGGCTGAACGGATCACCGCATGAACCGTAACAAGTCTGCAAAGGTACTGCTGGCTGACCAATCCGCTATAGCTGGCGATCTCAGGCTTGAGCAGCTCGCCGTGGCGAAGCACGGTGACATTGTTGCTCTCAACGACGGGGCGGAAGCTCGGTTGCATGATTCCCCGCACCAGAACTCGATCGCCGGGAGACAAACTGATGTCCTTGGTGAGAAAGATATAGACGCCCGAGTCACCATCCTGCGCATACAACGATAGTGGGTATCTGCGGAAGTAACTGACCGTGGCTTCGAAGGCGACAGGCATGTGCTGGCTGGCCTGAGCATTTGTGAGTGCGCGGATTTCGTGCAGAGAGGTCAGCGGTGCGGGCGCAGCCGCCCAGGCAGCCGAGGCCCAGACGAGAAGAACCGCATATGTTATAGCCAACTTCTTCACTATCGAACTCCGGGTATACAAAGGCAACTCTTTTGGTCCAGTATGCCTATCGGCAAATGCTGCAATTAGTTCACAATTCGCAAAAGATGCGGACAACCATTGAGAGAGTGACGCTTACGGGACGAAGTACGGTCGGAGCACGGCCAGGCTTTTCCTATCCGCGACTAGCATCTGCAATCGTGGCCACTTCGCGCCCTGCGGCTTTTTGAGCGGCCCCCTTGCGAAAGTTCTTGGCCGCATACATGGCGGCGTCGGCTGCGCTGAGCAGGGCCTCTTTGGTCGCGCCGTCCTCGGGATAAATGGAGTAGCCAAAGCTGGCCGCGCCCGCGATGAGATTTCCATCGATGGGAAACGGCTCTTTGAAGCAATGTTCGAGGCGCAGGGCAATCTCCTCGATCCGTGTGCGGTTGCGCACCATGGGAAGCAGCACGGCAAACTCATCGCCGCCCAGCCGCGCCAGCATGTCATGAGAACGAAGCTGCTGCTTCATGCGGTTTGCAACCTCTTGAAGAAACAGGTCTCCAACGTGGTGGCCGTAGCGGTCGTTGATCGGCTTGAACTTGTCGAGATCGATATAGATCACCCCAAAGACGCTGGCATTCTGGCGCGCCTCTTCAATCAGGGCGTCCATGCGCTCTCCCATGGAACGCCGGTTGTGGACATTGGTCAGCAGGTCGACTTCGGAGCGCTGCAACAGCTCGGAGTAGAGCCTGCGAGTTTCCATGGCCAGCATGGCCAGCTTCGCTCCCGCCGAGAGCGCCTCCTTCTCGTAGCCGAATGTGCGGCGGACACCCGGAAAAGGTCCATTGTCCATGCCGGCAAAGATGGTTCCAAGCGATGCTCCGGAACGGGCCGGAATCTCTGCCTGCAGAACGCTCAACTGCTTTGTATCCTGTGGGCAGTTGCCAAGCCGCGCTCCATCTCTAACGTCGCACCAGCAAGGCGCGCCATCGAGCATGAACGAGACCATCTCTGTAATCTTCTCCAGGATCTCCACCAAGGGTTTGGAGCTGTTGATGTCACCGAGGATGCGGCTGCGGCGCTGATCGAGATAGGCCAATGCGGCCAATTTGCCAGCCTGACGGCGCACCCTGGCTCTGAGGGAAAGCCCCCATGCACCTATTGCAATCACGATCAACGCCATCGGGATGAACAGGTAACTTGGACTGCGAACGGCCAACAGTGAAGGCTTGGAGACGATTGCAAGATCGTCAGGGGAGCGCAGGAGAATCTCGAAAGCGGACCGAGAATTGAGCGGGCTGGGGTACTCCGGTATAAAGATGCCGGTCACGCGGACTTTGGATCCCGCCGGAATCTTCTTCTGCGAAACCGCCCCATTCAAGCGGCTATAAACCGCCTTGAACAAGTGTCCCGAGGAGGCGAATACATACTCGTCCTGCGCTGCCTCGCTGAACGTGGTAATTACCTCACCCTCGACAGAGACCAGACCGAAAGGGTGGCTGCCTGACGCCAACTGCTGCCAGGACGCCGGTTGAACCGAGACTGCGGTCTGCACCTTGTCATCCCAGACCTCGCCGTTGGTCAGGATCGGAAGACCATTATAGGAGCCAGCAAATCCGGTTGCGTTTGCCTCATCGCCGACCCGCAAATCACTACTGGCTTCCGTGGTCGCAACCCACACGCTCCGAGAGTCATCTTCGAGTACAACGGCCTTGCCCGGCTCGTAATAGGTTATGGTTCCGTGAACCCGCACTCTCTGCGCGGGATCGTGTGTGCGGTCAACGGTCAGAAGCTTGTCTATCGGTGTGACTGGGAGGGGTAGAACCCTTGCCGGCTGCGCAGCCCATGCAGTCAATGCCCAGCCAAAGATGATCGCAACCGCTGGAATCAGTCGTTTCACCGGGCAGAATCCTGTCAACGTGGCGCCGTCCTGTCTTTCGTTTTCAGTCTATATCGCTGTTTGGGCGAACAAACAAGCGCTCGTAACGAATAGACCTTGCGCCGCGCACAAAGGTAATAGGTGCAGGCGTCGGCGTCCACAGGATGGTACAACGGCTCGCCGGGAATCGAGGCCAAGCTTCAATGCCCTGGCAATCTGCTGCGACATGTTGCCGTTTGCTCTAGAGAACCTTTAGGTAAGTCGAAGTATTGAAAGGACACGGCTTCAGTCGTGCCGTAAACACAACAAATGCAGGACGTTAGCCCTTGATGAAATGATGAACTGTTATCGCAACCTGTAGAGTCGAGATGTGGCGCGGTGGTTTAGGTTTGGCCTGTCTGTATCCGGCTC
>CAYVMS010000191.1:0-6994 GCA_964452615.1 uncultured Occallatibacter sp. | reverse complement strand
CAGACGGCCCACATGATTCCAACGGCGGTTAACTGTGCTGCGCCGTTGGCGATGCATGCGCCTACCGCGCCATGCGCTGGAATCAGATACCACGCTACGCCAATATCGACGATCCCGGCTAATACGGTCGCGGCGATAACATAACGCTGCCGTTCCGAGCTTTCCAGAAGGCTCTGCGCAGGAGAGATAAAGGCCTTGAAGATACATAACAGCGGCGCCAGCATCACAACCATCGCGGCGCCCTCGAATTTGTGGCCGTAAAAAAGTAACAGCGCAGGAACGGCCAGCGATGCAGCGATGAAATGCAGCGGAATGGACATGAGGGCCAGATAGCGCAGAGCGGAAGCCGCCAATAAGGGCAGCTTGGACTTGTCGCGGCCGTACTGAGCAAAGATTGTTACTCCGACCGCTGACCCAAAGATTGTCGCGACAAGCAGCAGTTGCTCGGCCATGGTGAATGCGACTGAATAATATGATACGTGGCTAATATCCGAGTAGAGATGCTTCAGCAGGATGACTTCTGAGCGTCCCCACACGACCTGCGCCACAGCCATGCTGGCAATTCCCTGCATTGCGAATGGGACCATCCGCTTGCGCAATCCCGGCGGATGGGAGTGTGTAGCCTTCCATGCCAGCACGCGCTTCATCGTCGGAAAGAAGCGAATGAGAAAATCGACGGAGCGCATGCTGAGCAGTGCGGCGCCGATGCCTACGACTCCCCAATGAAAGACCACAGTGGCTGCAATTGCGATTAGATAAGTGAATGCCGAAGCGACCGAGGCCGGCATATTGGTAGACAAATCTTCCGTTGCGGCATTGGCCTGCGCAGATATGGAATTGACCATCGAAGGCCATATGCTAAGAACCAAAAGGGCCGAAGCTAATTTGTAATCTGCATTGGCGTCCCGCAATATCCAGAAGAGAAAGCCGCTCGTAGCCAGTGTTGCCAGGCATGTCTGCAAGAGCAAGGTGCGTAGATAGATGTATCGCGCTGTGCCCCGGTCGCCCATACCGATAAACTCGGCCATGTATTTCCGAGTGGTTGCTGGAATACCCATCGTTCCAAGGCTGCTGACCAGACTAGCGATATAGGAAACATAAACGAGATAGCCGTTCTTCTGCGGGCCCAGATAACGGTTTATGGCAATTGAAGTAATAAGCGCAACAACGGCGCTGATGATATTTTCGAGGCCGAACCAGCCGAAATTGCGGGCTATGGTCTTTGTGTTGGTCATGTCGACATCAACTCTGATCCAGAAAAGTATGGGCAGACCATTCGTTTGGCCGGTCAATCGGTACACAGTGACAGCCGGAGATGCGTTGCGCGCCGCCGGCTGTCAAAAAGAGATCGGTACTTTCTACCCGAGTCCCTGAAGCGCCGCTCGCGCGTCTTTTGCCGCAGGCGAATCCGGCGCGAGTGAGATGGCCTTCTTGAGATGAATCGTCGCGTTGTTCTTATCCCGCAGTTTGCTATACACCATCCCCAGGTGGCACTCCATTGCGGGGCTGTTTGGATTGATCTTGATTGCATCTTCCAAGAGATCGCGAGCGAATGAATATGTTCCCTTGCGATAGTATGCCCACGCCAAGGTGTCGGCGGTGTTAGGCGAATTCGGCATACTTTGCCTCGCAGTTTGTGCCAGCGTCAAGGCAACATCCAAATTTTCGTTATTCTGAAGCATCAGGTAAGAAAGATTGTTGGCTGCCACAGGCTGCGCGGGCTGGATTTGGAGAGCTTTCCTGTAATAGTCCTCAGCTTTTCGTGTATCTCCACGCGACTCCTCAAGGGTCCCAAGGACGGCCAGACTGTCGGCATTATTCGGATGGTCCTTCGAGAATTGTTCCCAGGCGCTAAGCGCACTTGCAGTCTTTCCGTTTTTCACCTGAAGCTGCGCATACAGCGAGACCGCCTCGCCGTCATCCGGATTTATCTCCATGGCTTTCTGGGCTGTGGCGGCTGCCTGATCGAAGTTCTTGTTCTGAGCCTGAAGCTGAGCAAGCAGGTCATAGAGTCCGCTGTTCCTTGGACTTTTCGCGATTTGCGCGTTCAGGCGAGCCAAGGCCTGTCCAGGCTGCTTTCTGGACAAATCGTAACCAACCAACGCTCGCAAGGCGCCTATCGAATTGGGGTCGTTCTGCAAAGCCTGCTCCATCAGCGCAGCGCCTTCTGGATAGCGCTTTTGCGCGAAGCGAATTTCGCCGAGCAGCAGATAGGCCTGGGAGCCTTGCGGGGCCACGCTCATTGCTATCTTCAGGTCGGCCTCGGCCTTGTCCTGCGAGTTATGCGCCAACTCGACCGTAGCCCGCCAAACGTAGCCGCCGGGGAAACGAGGAGCCGTGGAGATCGTCTTCTCTGCCACATCGGACAGCAGGCTCATGTCGCCGCGCAGAGTTGCGATGCGCGCAAGTTCCTCTTGAGAGTCCAGGCCGGGCGGGTTCAGTTGTGCCGACTGACGAAAGCTCTTTTCGGCCAGGCCGTTATCGCCTTTGGCCAGTGCAACCTTGCCTAGCCAATACTGAATGAAGGCATCCTTGGGAGCATTGTTGGCGGCATCTCGAAGTGCATTGATCGAGTCAGTCAACTTGCCCGCGTCAAACAAGACAATTCCGTTGAGCACGGCGACCTGAGGGTCATTTGCGTTTTTCTTCATCAGCCCGGTTATTACGGTTTGAGCGGTTGCGTAATCCTTGACCTGAAGAAGAACTCGGACGTATCCCTCTTGCACCGAAACATTCTTGGGATATTTTTGAGCGAGACTCGCAAACTCCGCCCTGGCCTTGTCGATCTGTCCGGAGCCAGCGTAGTAGTCAGCTAGCAGTCGCACTCCGTTCGGATTGTCCGCCAGATCAGTCGAAGCCTGACGGAGCACTTGTTCGGCTCTAGGCTTATCGCCTTGCTTCAGGATCACCTGAGCGAGGTTTTCCCGCGCGCCCAGGTTCTTCGGATCGATGGCAACGGCACTCCAGCAAACCTGCTCGGCATTTTGCAAACGGCCGTTCTTCAAATAGAAAGCGGCGAGCAGAAGTCTTGCGTTCAAAGACTTGGGATCGAGTACGACTGACTTCTTCAATTCAGCTTCAACGGAGGAACTCAGGCTCGAATCGCTTACTTCAAGCAAGGCGAGAGTCTCGTGAAGCTTTGAATCGTTTGGGGCAAGTTCCAGAGCGCGATTGATTTCAGCCAGAGCCTGATCTTTGTGCCCCTGCCTGGCCGCTATCCTGGAAAGCAGAGCATGAACATCGGCGTTATTCGGCTGAGCGGCAATTACCGCGGTGGCCTGGGCCTGAGCTTCGTCTATCTTGCCTCCGGCGAGGATCAGGTTTCCGAGATCGATCCGCGCCTTATAGTTGGCTGGCTGCAGGTCCACAGTATGCTTGAGTTCGCTGTATGCGGCACTGTAAGCGCCCATATGGATGTAAGTCTGCGCCAAGGCATAGTGCGCATCACCAAAATTCTTGTCAATCTTCAAGGCGTTGGAAAACTGGATGGCGGCTTCCCGATCCTTGCCTTGGGCACTATACTTCTGTCCGCTCTCCAGATACTTGTGCTTGCGCGTGTTTGGGTCGCGGAAACACCCGGACAAGAGAGCGAGCGATAAAGAGAGTACAACCGCCCCAAAAACCGTGCGACGATTTGACGGCCTCCACATGCCTTTGAAGCCAGATTGAATTGCCTTGCATCTAATTTCCACTTGTCTTCCATCCTTTCAGGCTGTCTCTCAATTGACCGCAACCCGGCGCTTAAGTAGCATTGCCCTTCCCGGCTCCGTCCGATGCGCTCAGTTAGGAACAAATCGCGGCAGCAGAGGAGCAAGCTGGCTTGTAAACGCCTCGGCGCGCCCTCTTGCCGCTGCTGTGTCTTCGCTGGAAGCGATTGGAGTGATAACCCGGACCAGCGCTCCATCCGTACGATTCATCCGAATTGCATCGGCGACCATGTAAATTTTGGCCATGTATTCATTTGCCATGCTACGCCCGTGCGCCTGGTACCAGTAGATTACAAATTGCTTTGCTTCGCCATCGGAGATAATGTACTCGCCAACCCTGTGGGGCCTGCCCCCCGCATCGAACAGATCGACGGTTTTCGAGGACTCAAAAACCCAACCGGCGCCAGGCAGGCAATGCTTCGGAGAATGAATGGTCTGGCCAGTCCGCTGAGTTGGAAAATAACCAATGAATAGACCGATTGGCGATGTCTGTGAATCTTGACTGTAGACGCGCGAAAGGAAGTCACCGGCCCCGAGGACATCGTGCGTTTCCTGTTCGATTTGCCGATCGCTTCCTGTCCATCCGTCGACGATCATTGGGAAATGCGACAAGGGCTCGCTGGGGGGATTCCGGTCTGTATCGGGGCGCGTTTGCAACAGCAGCACGGTTCCCGTAAGCAACAAGACTACGGCCCAAAAACGAAGGTTCTTCATGCCGGCCGCCTTTTTGCCGGGAATAGAAGCATCGTGCGATGGACGAGGTAGAGGCATGCAAGTGAAACCATAAAGATGGCCCAGCCGGAAAACTCGTGAAAAAAGCCCATGGCCTTGTCGGGATCCCAGTATTGAACGCACAATCCCGTGCCGAAAATGCGCAGCGCGTTGGCCGCAATCGCGATCGGAATACTGGCTAGGACGAGCGCCACCCGCCTCCAGAGGGACTTTTCCATGAAGTATCCATAAAAGACGGCCAGCGTGAACAAGCTCATCAGGGAGCGAATGCCGCTACATGCCTCTGCCACCTCCAGCTTCATCAAGGGAAGCACGATGACATTACCTTCTCGCAAAACCGGCACTGCGAACAAAGGAAGCAGATCGCTGGCCAGTCTCGATGCCAGCAATTGCAGCGGAAAGGTGATTTGATTGAAGAGGATGGCCGGAATCGGAATCGCCAGCAAGAAAACCAGCAGGGCGAAGCGTAACTCCTTCAAGAGTTGGCTGCCGCCGAAGCAAAGCACCAGGCCGGCCATCAGAATCACCAACGAAATCCGTGAGAGGAAAAGCTCGGACCCATAGACTCCCAGGAGCAGAACGACAAGTCCGAAAGCCATAACGGCAATTCCGCTCCATGAGGGAGCGATTTTTGTGCCGAGGAGGATGGCTCTCTTTTCCCACACCAGATACGCCGCAAAGACGGGCACGAGGAAGCCATGAGAGAAATCAGGTATCTGCCACCAGTCGATCACCAGTTTTCCCAGCACATGGTAATAAATCGCCGCCACCAGCAGGCAGATCGTGACCGAACCCAATGCAAATTGACTATTCCGGGAGAGCCAGGAGCTCAAGGGAGCCGCTTGAGCGAGCGTATCCTGAGTCAAATCCCCGGTGATGGAGTCTTCGCGCATATCGATCCGTACCACTCTACATTAGCAATCCGAGTACCTAAGGTGAAGCAGTTCGATTTCGTGAGGATTGCCGGGTGAATTCTCCTCAAACTGGGAAGACATCTTCCGGTATCAATGGAAAACACTTTCCACTTATTAGGAGCCACGATGGTACAAATCTTCCTACTGAGAGGGAAATACTCTACCCTGATCTTAGACGCTCCCCAGAGAGTACGCAGTCAAAAGCGCGTCTCCTCCATAGAGAGCCAACCTTTTGTTCGCCCCCCTGGGTTTGGAAGCTGTATTGCTACGGAAGGGGTAGACTAAGGCTCGGAATGGCAAGTACGGCAACAATCCAAAACGCGAAACGGCAGGTTAAGCCGACTCTTCTGATCGAGGCGCGGATTCAGCGCGCAATTGCGCGGATTGCTGAGAGTGAGTGTCCGGTCTTGATCCTCGGCGAGCGCGGCGTCGGGAAGCGAACCATTGCCACGCAAATTCATACGCAGTCGAATCTCGGCCGGGGCGCTTTCACGGAGATTCGCTGCAGCGACACCAACGCTGAGGAGCTACAAGGTGCTCTTTCATCCGCTAGAACTGTTTATCTTATTGAACCAAAGGATCTTAGTATCTCTTTACAGGAACTCATCATCCATACATATTTTCGCTCGGAGGAACCTCAAACTTGCCGCCTCGTGTGCGGTTCCAGCCGCGAACTTCTTGAAGAAGTCAGGTTCTGGCGCATGAGAGAGGATTTCTACTACCTTATCTCGGCCATTACCCTGCAAATTCCTCCGCTGCGCTGCAGGAAGTCCGAGATTCTCTCCTTCGCCGACGAGCTTTTGACGCGGTACTCCAAGCAGTTTGACCGCCCCAAGCCGGTGCTCTGCAAGGAGATCGTTGGACATCTGATGGAGCACAATTGGCCCGGCAATCTCTCTGAACTTCAAACTGCGATCAAGACATTTGTCGCGATTGGAGATCAGGCAATCTCTCTCGCTGCCATCAAAGCCGCCGCGCATTCGGGGAACGGGAACGGAAATCGCAGACATCTCCTTCTGAAGCAGGTCACTCGGGCCTCATCGATCCAGATTGAACGCCGTTTGATCTCTGAGGTTCTGGCGTCGACCGGCGGCAACCGCAAGCGCGCCGCAGCCGATCTGGGAATCAGCTACAAAGCCCTGCTTTACAAACTCAAGCAGATTGAAACGGATAACCAATCTCTGTTGAACAAAAATGGAGTCGCACAATGAAGTTGGGAAGTCTTCTCGTTGCAGCATTTCTTTCTTCGACGCTTTTCTGTCACGCTCAAGGCAAGGATCCTAGTGATCGACCAGCTCTGACGGAGACTGCGGCACCGGCCGCTCCGGAAGCACCCGCCCCAACAGCGCCGGACGCAACCAAAGCTCCGGCCGACGGCTATGTGATCGGTGCATCCGATCTGATTACCGTTACTGTATACAAGGAGTCAACCCTGTCGGGTAGTTTGCTCGTACGCCCGGATGGCATGATCTCAATGCCGCTTTTGGGCGATGTCAAAGCCTCTGGCAAGACGCCACTGCAGTTGGCAGCCGAAATCGCGGCCAAGCTCAAAAAGTACATTCAGGACCCAAATGTCACCGTCGTTCTGAGCCAGAACAACAGCAAGATCGTGTACCTGATGGGCGAAGTGGGAAAGACCGG
>CAYVMS010000190.1:0-7084 GCA_964452615.1 uncultured Occallatibacter sp. | reverse complement strand
GAGCGCAAAATCGCGAAGTACAGGCCCAGATATCTGGCATTCCTGGGAAAACCGGCGTGCTCAGTGTTTCTCAACCAGCGCGACCTTTCCTGGGGATTACAGCCAACTACACTCGGCGGATCTGCGGTCTGGGTATTACCGAGTCCGAGCGGCCTGAACCGCGCCTTCACCATAGGCAAATTGACAGACGCATATAGGGAGCTATTCGAGGCGGTGGCCCACCGCTGTCAATAAGTGAAGGCGCTTGTAGGATGTCTTCCGTATCAACTTCCCAAAGCCGGTGTGGATTCACCAAATGCTGATTGCGAGCGGTCGATGAAGGCGGCCGTGCGTGCGTGTGAAAAGCGAGTTTATTTCGCGGTGAGGAGTCCCTGCAGGATCACGGCTTCATTGTGCAGCTGATCTTTGGCGCCATAGACTAACGTAACAGTGCCTTTAGCTGACTCTTGTCTTAAAAGGGAGAGCTGTTCTTTGTTCTTCTTGAGTTCCTCGAGGTAGCGCAACCGAAACTCTGCCCACTTGGCCGGATCGTGGGCAAACCATTTTCGAAGTTCGGTGCTTGGCGCTACGTCCTTAAGCCAAAGGTCCAAGTTCGCCTTCTCCTTCGTAAGACCTCGCGGCCAAAGCCGATCCACGAGGATCCGTGTTCCGTCCTCCTCGCTCGGCTCTTCGTATGCCCGTTTGATCCGAATACTCGTCATTTGACTATTCACCCATAACCTCTCGGATCCGACGCAGAGAAGTGCGTCCGAGAGCTTTTCTTAAATCGTGACCCACGTAACCAAGTTGCGCAGCACTCGGTCCGGGCAGACTCAAATCCGATACCTCCTGCTTATTAGGCCAGAATCGCAGCGGAGAATCTATTGGACGATGGTATCGATCGGTGCTTTTGTGTCGATCGGTCCAGTAATCGATTTTGAAAATTGACCAAAAGCCGCTCCGTGTAGCCAAGCTTTGATTCGTTAGCTTGCTAGGGACCGCCCTCATGATCCCAGTAGATGCTTGCGCCTGCGATCTCAACTGCGCACCCGCACAATGCGCCTCTTCGATCGGATCATCTGAGCGCTCAATGCGCTGAGTAGAGCCATTCCGACAGACATCCAGATCACTTCGCGATATCCGGAAACGAATGCTTCATCGAATGCGAGCATTACGAGCGGCTCTCCGATTTGAGCCCCTGCCAGCTTCGATCGCTGCATTTCGACGCTTTGGCGCACTAAGGAAGACAGTTGCATCCGCGTGAGACTGCGGTCGAGCGTACGGTTGAATCCGGCTGAGAGTACGAGACCAAAGACTGCGACGGCCAATAGTCCGGCGATACGCGACACAGCGTTGTTAACTCCGGATGTGACGCCGGCCTCGCTAGAAGGAACCGACTCCATCACCGCCGTTGTAAGTGGGGCGACACTGATCGCCATGCCGATGCCCAGAACAACCACCGCCGGGAAAAAGGTGTTCCAATACGTGCCTCCGATTCCCGGCCTTAGAAAGAGCGCGAAGCCTGACGCCGCGACAAGTGACCCAACCGTGAGCGGCAGCCTCGCGCCATATCGAGCTACCAGGCCTCCGGACCAGCGGGAAAGTACGAATATCAGCAGGATGAGCGGAAGCAGGGCTGCTCCGGCCTGTGTCGCGGAGTAATGCTGGACTTGAATCAGATCAAGAGGAAAGAAGAATAGGATGCCGCCTAGCGGCGCGTAGAGAAGGAACGTGAGCAGGTTGGCCCCGGAAAAGTCTCTCGACCGAAAAAGATTCAAAGAGACCATCGGAGCCGGCGAACGTGATTCTACGACAAGGAAGCAAACCAGCGCGCCCAAGCCAGCAACTCCCAATATCCAAAACATAGCTTCGGGTCCTGACGTAGTAGCCGAGCCATTGATGAGAGCGTAGGTGATCGCTCCGAGGCCAAACGTAACGAGCGTGGCGCCCTGCCAATCGAGACGCTTGTTTGCTGCTTCGTTGCGACTCTCCGGAACGCGCCAAAGTGAAATCAAAATTACGATGACCGCGATTGGAAGATTGATGAAGAAGACCCATCGCCACGACGCATTTTCCACCAGCCATCCGCCCAGGACCGGCCCGATGGCTGCAGTGATCGCCGTGAAGCCGGACCAGGTGCCGATGGCCCGCCCGCGCTCGGCCTTGGTATAAGAGGCGCTGATAATGGCCAGGCTTCCTGGGACCAGCAGCGCCGCTCCTATCCCTTGAAGCCCACGCGCCGCAATCAGGGAAGTGATTGAGGAGGAGAGGCCGCACCAGCACGATCCAATTGCAAACAGGAGAATGCCGAAAAGGAAGACTTTGCGGCGGCCATAGAGATCTCCGAGAGAACCACCCAATAGTAGCAGCGATGCGAGCAGGAGGGCGTAGGACTCAACTACCCATTGAATGTCTGTCACCGATGCATAAAGAGCACTCTGCAAAGCGGGCAACGCTACGTTCACGACTGTCCCGTCGATAAATGCGATGCTTGAAGCGAGGATCGTCGCAATCAACACCCAAGGCCCTCTGCATGACTGTAGTACGTCCTGAGGAGCGCAAACTGCCGATTCCTCACACGGAGATTTGATAGGGAGCATCATTCGCTAATCAATCTGACTTCCTATGCTTGCGCCAGTCCACGTGGAACGAATAGTGAGATTCGAGCTTTATAGATGCGCCACTGGCGAAGAGGTTGCATCACCATGCTTTCCAATTTACTCCACATCTTTTTCCGTACGGGAATCGAAGGATCAGTCTGCGGGTCGTTGAGGGTCGGCAGAAATTCGCGCGATCGTTATCTATCCCAAGAGTGGCTTGAACTTGCGGTTGAAGTGGTTCGGTCAATCATTTGTCCTTGATTGCGGATCATTGAACACTCATCCAAAACCGAAGGATTAACCTAGCTCTAGAAAGGAACGAGAAAAATGACCACCGATAATCAGCGAACCGTCCGTGCGTTCCTCGATGCGGTAACAACCTGGAATCTGGACGAAACTGCTGCAGCCAGTTTGATAGGAGTAGCACCCGAATTCGCACCCGAGTGGCAGGATGCACAATCGACGGACCCATCCGAGGAATCGCTGGCCCGGATGATGATGGTTGCCCAGATTCGCACGGCGTTAGATATCTACTGGTCGACACCACTCTCAAAAGAGTGGATCAGTTTGCCAAATGCCGGAGATCCCTACCGGGGATTATCACCAGTTGCGTATGTCGCTCAGCATGGTTGGCCGGGCCTCTACTGGGTTCTGCGTCAGGTTCAGGCCTGGGCGTTGGGCAACTTCTAGTGGGCAACATAGATGTGGTCAGCCTGGTTGCGAAAACCGGAAAGCTCATCCTGGATCCGGGCCGGGAGATCGTTCGCAAGAGCGCGCCGACGGGTATCGGGATCCCTCGATCAGCCAACGCCCGATAGTCGAATTTTCCCGGGCGTTGGAATCGGTAAACCCTAGCCGACTTCGCGGTACTAATGAGGACGATAATACTATCAACAACAACAAAATCGATACTTGGGGAGCAACTGTGACCGACAAATCAGAAAGGCCCGACATTGTGGTACCAGAAGAAGCTGCTGGACGAGGACAGTTCTTGAAAGGCGAACTGTGCCGGAAGTATTTCTGCTGTCCTGATATTCTCACCCAGTTCGAGCGGCTCACTGCTCACACTCGTAAATCGAGTATTTACCTCTTGCTGACTGTCGACCAAGCTAAACAATTATTTGAACTGCCCGGCCCATTCACGTTTGAGGGATCCTTCTGTACCAGGGATGACGTGATCGAAACCAGAGTAGCCAAGGATATCTGGCTGAAATCAATTAGTCAGATTCTGCATAAGGAAGCGTTTTACTGGACACAGACTTCGGGCGCTATCGGCAGTCTTGAGATCAGGACGAGATTCATGCCTGGCCCCGAACTTGACTCGCGTCGAGACACGTATTCTGCTTGGTTCGTAGCAAGACCATGTTTTGCCCTGCAGATTCTCGCGAATCAAACCAAAGAGGAGGCCGAAGATTCAGCGAAATACGGATTCTCTCGGCAGGACATCAACTTCTCCTTAACCGATGGCGCAACAGCCTCAATCCATCGCTATCCGCATTTCCCTTGGATAGTCACCTCACGGAAGATGAAGGTCCGTGGGTATTCGATCACAGTCGAGGGGTTCAAAGATCCCCTAACCGCGAAAAGAGATGTAGACATTCTCATTCTTTTGGCTTCGTTTGCCTCGCGGGAACTTAGCATCAGTGCACACTGGAGCTACGAGACTAAAGAGCAATTCTTCCAATTCTGGCAATTCAACATAAGTAAGTTTCGAAAAAGATATGGGCGCGAAGAGCCGGTCGTGCCGAGAGACCGTGACGAGTGTTGTGCTTTTTTGCAAACGGCGTTCGATAAATACTCGGCGACCCTATTGCATCAACCTTTGTTTGAGGCCGCGATTTACACTTTATTGAATGATCAGACGACACTAGAAGTAGATATTGCTCGCCTCTTTTCGGCAATTCAAGGCGCTCTATATTTTGCAACACAGGTTCCGATCAATCCTCAAAATCGTCCGGGTATTAGAGATTTATATCGCAAATTCTTGACAGCGCATCCAGGTGTTTTCGATGGGCTCTGGCCCCTCGTTGATCGGCAGACAGGCCCTCCTCTGAGTGACCTCCGAAACGCCATTGTCCATGGCGAAGCAATCTCAGAGCAGGAGTGGACAGCCTTGAGCTATGCCGGAGAGCATCTTCGTTGGCACCTTGAGCGGATCATTCTTGTTGCTCTTGGATGGGATATCGAAAAGTCAACGGTGTCAAAAGGGACGCTAGGATTGTTCACTGCCTATCAGAACTGGCAACAGGAACGCAACCAGCTTACTAGCCGGCTCTCACCTCCCTAATTTCCACGGTCTGGCCCGGAATTGCCAGCTATTTCAGGTTGTCGTTGAGCAGCTTTGCGAGCCGCGCGCCAGCCAAAGCAACGCGGCTCTTCGCGTCGCTCATCGCTTTGTTGTAATAGGCCGTGGTAATGACGTAAGCCGAGCCACCGGCCGGCTTCGGGCTAGCGCCAATCGGCGCCGCATAAGCGTCTGTCTTCGCCAGCGCCAACGACTCAGCGGCCCACTTCGCGGGGTCCGTCACAGCGATTTTGGTGTTTGCGGCCTGCGTAAGACTCTTTCCGAAAGCGGCTGCCTGAGGCAGAGCGGGAGCTGGCTCGCCCTCACCCGGCAGATCGTCCCAGAAGGCATGAAGTTCTACTGGTGCGCTCTTCGAGAGAGTGCCCTCAAACGACTTGTTCATCGCCGTCGTGAGCTTAATCGGTACATCGTTGCCACCCGCATCTCCCGCGCCGGCAAAGTAGCGTGTCGAGCCGTGAAGAGGTTGATGAATGTCACCTACGAGATGTTCGACCCAGACAAGATCGTAGGCCTTCAGCACATCGTCCTCGGCTGAACCGATGAACTGACGCAGCGCTACGATCTGGGTGGCCGCATTGGGAACAGGGGTCGGCGGCACCGCGGAGCTGTCTGAGGCGAAACCTGCGTCAATGAAGTGCCAGTAGCCGTGGCTCACCGTGTCGGTGAAGCCGATGTTGACATCGGTGGTTATGCCCTTGGGCGGCGTGTCTGAGTCTTTGAGCCATTCATGCTTGATGGTGTCCGGCCAGGTTGCTGCTCGCATGAAAAGGTAGAGGTTCTGGTCGTCCTGCGAGAGGCCGGCCGGAAGCTCCGCCACCCACTCGGCGTAGCCGGGAATCGACTTCGTATTGTCGGCGTTGTGCAACGTAGGGACCTGCTTCAGCAGTTCGATAACACGCGCTCGTGTGGCTGGGGTCATCTGCTGCCAAGCAACATACGCCACGGCTTCGTGGCCTGTATTGCCCCAAGCCAGGGCCTGCGGCGGAGTGACGAGAATAATCGAGAGGGAGAATGCAACAATGGTCCAGCGGGTTACGCTACGCATGCAAATTCCTCCTTGGGGATGGCGGTCATAGATGCAGAGGGTCCGGCCACCATACTAATGCACCAGCTCTGCAAGGTGCTGCAAAACTAGATGATTTCGTAGAGAACATTCATAGTCGGCACTCCGAGTCTAGAAGCAGACAGACTGGGGTCCCGTGAAATGGCGCATTTACAATGAAGATGTGCAGCCCGAAAACTCTTCGCCGATCATTCTTGCTGAGAACCTGACCAAGGTCTACATGGCAGGCCGAATCCAGGTCACCGCCGTGCGCAATGTCTCGCTTGCCGTCGAGCCTGGAGAGTTCGTCGCCATTGTCGGCCCTTCGGGGTCGGGCAAATCCACGCTCTTCTACCTGCTCGGCGGCCTGACACAGGCCACAGAAGGCCGCGTCGTCATCGATGGAGTCGACTTTGCCTCGCTCTCCGACGCCGAGCGCACCCGCCTGCGCAAGCACCGCATCGGATTTGTCTTCCAAAAGTTCAACCTGCTGCCCACGCTTTCAGCCATGGGAAATATCGAGATCGCCCACGAAGTGAGCGGCCGCGCCAAGGATGGCAAGAAGACGCCGCTCGACCGCGAATATCTCGACCATCTCAGCGATCTCCTTTCAATTCGGGGCCGCCTGCAGCACCGGCCCAGCGAATTGAGCGGCGGCGAGCAGCAGCGTGTAGCCATCGCCCGCGCGCTGATTACACGCCCGGCTATTGTGCTGGCCGACGAGCCCACCGGCAACCTTGACACCAAGAGCTCGGACGCAGTACTGCAGATGCTCCTGCGCTCCAACAAGGAGTTGGGCCAGACGACGCTGATGATCACGCACAATCCTGAAGCGGCTTCGATTGCAGGCCGGATTCTACACATGCGCGATGGTGAAATCGTGAAGGTTGAGAACGGCTCACGCTCTGGCCCGAACCAGCCTCCAAGAACCAAAATGCCGGCTGCGGTTTGACCTCATTTGGGCCACCCGGTATACTCAATCTTGCACTACAGCGGTTCTCCAATTGGTGCACGCCGGACCCCCGGATGTCATGTGGCTTTTTTCTTTCAAGAAGAAGCAATCTCTGACAAAGCCGGTCTGGAGTCACTCATTGGAGAACCGCTTTAAGCGGGAGTAGCTCAGTGGTAGAGCATCGCCTTGCCAAGGCGAGGGTCGCG
>CAYVMS010000189.1:0-7104 GCA_964452615.1 uncultured Occallatibacter sp. | reverse complement strand
TCGCGATCTGCTCGCGAAGGAGTTGCGTAATCTCGTCTGCCTTGATCTGAGCCATGTTCTTCCTTTGAGGGACCAGGGAACACGGACTAGGGATTAGCCTGTCAATAGGCGTTCCCACTTTCCCGTGTTGTTCCCAAGTCCCTTAGTCCCTTATTCCCTAGTCCCCAGCACCAGTTGCTATCCAGCGACAAGTGCTGCTTTCAACCGTTCCAACCGTCCGCGAAGCGAACCATCGTAAACCGTGGAGCCAATGCGCACCACCGCTCCCCCGAGAATCGACTCATCCAATTTGAAACTTGCCTCGACTTTCGCCCCGGCCAGTTTGCCCACTCCCGCCACCAGTCCGGCGCGGTCCTGTTCATTCAACTCGCGGGCGGTAACAATCTCCGCGTGGCGAATGCCCTGCCGCTCTTGCAACTCCACGCGATAAGCCTGCACGACTTCGTGTATATCGCCGATGCGGTCGTTATTGATGAGCACCGCCAGCAGATTGCGCAGTTGTTTCTGAAGGCCCAGCTTTGCATTCAATTTGTCGAGAATGCCGACCTTTTGCGTGGCGGCTACAGCTGGATTCGTAAAGAGCGCGCGCAACTCGGCGCTGCCGTCGAATGTTCCAAGAAAATCATTCATCTGCCGGTCCAGAGCCGCCGTGTCGAGCTTCTCTTGAGCAACCACATCGGCGAAGGCGCGGGCGTACCGCGAAACAAAGGCTGCCATCTAGTTGCGCCCTCCCATTGGCTTGCCATCCAGAGCCGCGTCACCGAGAAACTCAGCGATCAGCGCCCGGTCGGTCTCCGGCGTCAGTACCAACTGCTTGGTGGCCTGCTCGATGGCCAAGTCAGCCGCAAAGTTGCGAAGCGAGCGGCGGGCCTGCGCAGCCGAAGAGCCAATCTCCTGCTCTGCTGCAGCCACAATACGGGCGGTCTCTTCTGCAATCGTGGCGTGGATGCGCTCCATATCCTGGCGGCTATCCGCCTCCACCTGGGCGCGAATCACCTTGATCTCTCCGTCGAGGCCGGCGAGCTTTTCTTCGATGGCGCTCAGCCGGGCACCGGCATCCTCGGTCGCTTTGCGTGCCGAGTCGATGTCGCCGCGCACCTTTTCAGAGCGGCCGCGAAGAACTTTGGGGAGAAACTTAATGAGCGGAATGCCAATGCCAAATACGATGATAGCGAAGTTCAGAAATTCAAAGACCGTCGCCGCCTGGTTAGGCGTCGCGTTGAAGGTCTTAGCAGCCCACTTGACGATCGGGCCCTCGAGCCGGAAAACTTCGGCCTGCTCTTCATCGCTCTTCCTTGTCTCCGGGGTGGCTATACCCGTCGAGACTGCAGTTTCGGCCTGAGGTGCGGATCGCGCGGTGCCCTCTGAACTGCTTGCCTGAGCGGCGGCCTGCGCGGGTAACCCGCAAGTTGAGCCAGCTATCCCCGCAGCCAGCGTAACAAATAGAAAAATACGGAAAATTCGCGGCATCAAATCTCTCAACGGGAACCCCCGGCAGTCGCGGGCAGCACGGCGCGGACCACTTGACGCGCTAGATCGCTCGCAGAGGCCTGGATGGCTGTCTTTGCCAGCGCAGCCTCGGCTTCCAGCTCCGCTTTGGCCTGGCTCACCTTTACTCCGGCGGCTTTGCGGGCCACATCCAGAGCCGCATCGCGCTCCGCATTCCACTGTTTAAGCCGCTCTTCGCGAATCTTGAAGACCTCGCCGCGTGCTTGGCGAAGTTTCGCGGCATATTCTGCCGCCTTAGCCTCTGCCTGCGCAATGGCTCGCTGCGCATCCTCGATGGCTCCGGCGGTGCACGCGCGACGCTTGTCGAGGGTAGCCGTCAGCGGCCCCTGAATCAGGAACTGGTAGGCGAGGACGAGCACGATGAAGAGCAGAATGGTCGGCACGGAGCCGATAAAAAGCGTTTCGAGTTGTTGAACGATCTCTTGCATGCTGGTCCAGCTTCTTCAGTCTGCCCGGTTGGCTCAGAGTGCCCCGATTGCCCCGTGTGCGGGCATCTCAGGTTCTCCTGGATTATTCAGGCGGTCCGTATGACTCTCTGACGCGGATGGAACACCTTTTTGTAGCAGGAGCCAACCCTCAAGTCAACGTAGAGGTTCCTCTTTTCAGGATTCTATTGGCTGCATTCCCAGACCCTCGTGATGGTGGTCACTATTGGGAATTTTTCTTCAAAAAAACTGCTTGCTTTTGCTGTAAACAAGCCTAGACTGAATTTATCACCTAGACCCGGTCCAGGGTCCAGCGGGCTGTCGGCTTTGGGAAGTCCTTCCACTCCCGGAGTTGACGGTCCGCTTCTTCATTTTCAGACTGCGTTCTCTCGTTGGCGGCCGTTTTTCAGGAGCCGGCCCGTGCGCTAGGGCTTTCCAGCGGCATTCTCCACCGTCAGCAATCCCTGAGCCCGGAGCCAGCTCTCCAGCAGGCTGGGCCACTGGTCCAGCACCGCATCTCCCTTGCCCAGGCCGAAGCCGTGCTGCCCCTTTGCGAAGACATGCGCCTCCGCAGGGACGCCGGCCTTTACCAGCGCCTCATAAAATCGCAATCCCTGCTCCACCGGAACCGTCGGGTCGTTGAAGGTATGAATCCAGAAGGTGGGCGGCGTCTCCTTCGTGACAAATAGTTCAGGCGAGTAGGCCGCCTTCAATGCCTCGCATTGATCCATCAGGTTGAAGCTCTTGCAATAGCTCAAGTGCGATGTGTCGGACGAAATCGCCCCGATCCACGGGTAGCCGAGAACCAGGTAGTCCGGGCGGCTCGATACACGCTCGATTGGGTCGTCAGCTTCCGGATTACCCGGCACCGATTGCGTTGAGGCCAATGCGGCAAGGTGGCCTCCAGCCGAGAAGCCAATCAACACGATGCGATTTGGATCAATCTGATAGTCCCTGGCCCGCGCCCGCACCGTCTGTACAGCCCGCCGCGCGTCGAGCAGCGGAACAGGAAGCAAATAGCCGTTCGAGGGTAGACGGTAGCTGAGAATGAATGCGCTGAAGCCGCGCGCGGTGAACCAGTCGGCAATCTGGCGGCCCTCAAGATTCCCGGCGAGATGGGTATAAGCGCCGCCCGGCAGCACCACGACGGCGGAGCCATTTTCGTGGCCCCGCTGAGGCTCGAAGATGGTCAGCGTTGGCGTATCTTCGCAGGCTTTTCCCTTGGCCTGAGGAGCCTCGCCTGGCCACAGGCGGATGGTCTGAATGCCCAGGAACGCATTGTCGTCGCTCGCAGTCGCGCAGGGCGCTTTTTGCGCCATAGCTGGCAGGCTAACTAGCAAACCTACTCCCAGCGCCGCAAAGAAGTGTCTCATTAGGAGCCTCCCCGTCATTCGGGAGGATTATACAGGCTGTGCAATTCAACTGTGGGCGAGCGGCCGGACAGCTCTAGTCCCTAGTCCCTGCTATTCACAGCCACATCTCCGTGTGCCCTGGGCAGGTCTCCGCGGCTTGCGCGATAAGCGCCTCAACCAACTCAAAGCCATAGCGGGCAAAGTAGTAGGCCGCGCCGTGCAGCCGCTCTTGCAACGCTCCCCCGGGATAAATCGCCTGGCTGATCGACTCGGCGTGGCGCGCGAGCGAAGCCTCGCGCTGCAACTGGAAGTTGGCCGCCAGATGCCGCAGCCGATCCATCTGATAGCGAATCTTGCCTGCCGCAGTCTCAGCCGACCGTCCCAGGCCCGCATCGAGAGCGAGCATCCAATCGACCAGTTGGGTCAACTCTCCTTCAAGTGCCGTGCCGGCCGCAGCCAGCTTTTCTTTGCCTTCCGCTGGCATGGAACGAGCAGCAAGCAACTGCGTCAGCGAGTCAAGCGTCTGGGCGAAAACATCTTCCAGCGTCAGCTCGTGCTTGCGCAACAGTTCGCCGATGGCCGGCTCGATCAGCGTGGCCGAAAAGCGCGGCAGCGAAGGCGTGACCCGGCCAAGTATCCGCTCGTAGAGCACGGCGGATTGGGCAAAGTAGGCGATCTCCGCCGGTCCGCCGACGATGGCCGATGCGGACAAAAGAAAATCCTGAAAGACGGGACGCAGCAGCGCCGAAGGCGAAATGCGCTCCGGCTCTGCTTCGAGGATTCCGAGCAACTCCGCAGTCGAATAGCTCTGGTGCCCAGCCTGCCAATCGATTCCGGGGGCGCTCGGCGGCTGCCGCTTCAGCGCAAGTCGTGCGCCGCTCTTTTCGTCGATGAGGAACAGCAGGCTCGATTGCGGTCCCACGGCAACTTGCGCATGATACCCGGCGGCCTCCAGTTCCCGGTTGCGGTCAAGAAGGGCTGTATGCAATTCGTCGGCACGCTCAATGGCCGCGCGCAGCACCGGCGCACCCATGCGATGAACCGCCCGGCCACCGGCATCGAGCACCAGCAATCCCTGCGCGGCAAAAGCATTGGAATAGAACTCTCTGAAAGCCTCGGCAAGCGTCCGCCCCGGTCTGTAGGCCTCGGCAAGCGCTTCCGTCGCTTCAGAATCTCCAAGCGCTTCGCGTGCCTCGTCAATGAGCGCGGTGATCGTCTCATCCAGCACGATGCCGCCCACCGGCCGCGCAGCCGCAGTCACCTCGGTCGCCGGTGAATAAACCAGTTTGCGCAGCTCGCGTTTTACCGGAAAGACCACGTGATCGATTTCGGCAAAGTCGTGGTCTTCGGTAGCCAGCCAGAAGATAGCGGCATGAGGACTGCCACAAGCCGTCGCCTGCCGGGCGCGGGCCAGCGCCGTGGCAGCCTTTAGTGGCGTGAAGAGCGGCCCGCCAAAGAGGCCCACCTGCTGTCCGGTCACAACCACTCCGGCTCCGCCTCGTAAAGCGTCGAGCGCGGCTGCGGCTGCCGGTGAGGCCGTGGCATTCTGCTCGGCCAGCAGGCTCACCAGCTCCTGCCAATGCGCTGGAACGGCGGGACGATTTGTCCAACTCGAGTTCACCTGCAACGAAGCATAGAACGGTCGCACTGCCTCCTCGCCGGAGCAGTAGTCCAGGAAGAGCCGGTGCAGCCCCGGCACAACGGAGATGGGGTGGCACTCCGCCCTCAGCAACAGTTTCTCTTCGCGGTCTGGAATTTCAATTTGGGGTCTCAATCTGAATTCTCAAGGCGAACCCAAAGCGCACAGTCGGAGATGGAATTCGGCTTCCTATTAAGGATGCCACGCCGGCCCAAGGCGATGCACAAGTGGTTTGCTTTCTTTCTCTGCAGTCTCCGTGATCACTCGCACTCAACACTTCCAGGACCAAAAGCTGGCGCAGAAGAACAGGTGCGTGGGCATTGGACCGATTCACTGGACTTCTATGAGCTGGCAGAGACAAAGATAGAGGCCCGAACTGGCAAAAGGCGCCGAAGTGTTGCCTTGACCTGCGTTTAGGGTGCATTACCTCTGCGAGTAACTTGAGTGTCGCTGGTCACAATGGCACAAAAGGCTGTGTGCTAGTCTGCTCACATCAGTCTTGGGAAATGCGAATCGTAATGGTCTCTAAGCTCGATTGCAAGGGGATCGGTACTTAGATAGAATCCCCTTCGATCCAATAACTTAGATATCAGTTATGTGCACGCGCGCGCTCGGACGGATTATTAGAGGCGCGCTCATGAAGTCTTTCCTTTTCAGCCATTTAAAACTCTCGATCTTCACCACGCATACGAATCTCTTCTGGATAGCTCCCTGCCTCATGCTGCCTTTGCTTTTCACAGGCTGTGGGGCCAATAGTTCCCAGGTTGCGACTACCGCGCCAACAACAGGCACTAGCACTCCCCCGGCAGCCGCCGCGCCAGCATTTTCACCTGCGCCCGGCACATACACGTGTGCACAGACGGTGACATTGTCTGCCGCCACAACCGGCGCGACAATCTACTACAGCACAGACGGCACAGCGCCCACGACATCCTCGACTCAATACACTGGCGCAATCCCTGTGAGTGGGTCCGAGGTGATTCAAGCGGTCGCTGTTGCTTCAGGCTATGCAGTAAGCAGCCCGGCCAAGGCGGGCTACGTCATTACACCCCCTCCGGTGTCGGAACCTCCTGTGTCAGATCCTCCAGCATCAGGACCTGTGATTCCCACAAACGCCATTGCTGCCAGCAACGTGCAGACGCTCGATACGTGGATTTTCAACCACGACGCGGGCACTCCCGGCACGGCGGTTGGGACGACGAGCCTGGTGAGTACGCCATCACTCAGCGGCAACGCTCGCCAGTTTGTCTCCAGCTACACAGATGCGGGCGGCGAAATCTACAGCGTGGTATACGCGAGCGATACCACATCAATGAACTTTGTCTATGACGGGTGGGTATGGATCGAGGCCGGAAGCAAGATCGCCAACCTAGAAATGGATTCAAACCAGGTCACAAGCAACGGGGAAACGGTCATCTACGCCTTCCAATGCAGCGGGGATTCCCAGACCTGGGAGTACAGCGGTGCAGGGGCCAAATGGGTAAGCTCGTCGCAGCCTTGCAATCCGTCGAACTGGCAGACGAATGCCTGGCATCACGTACAGATCAGCTATGCACGCGACGGCTCTGGCAATGTGACCTATCACTCCGTATGGCTGGATGGCAACGAGCAGGTGATCGACGCAACTGTGCCGTCATCTTTCGCGCTGGGTTGGAAGGTTGGGGTGGTGCAAACCCAGTTTCAGATGGATGGACTGGGAACTTCGGGCGGATCGACGGTGTACCTGGATAACCTGACCATCTCTCGCTGGTGAGCCAGGCAGGAAGCACCACGCTCCCCCTTTTATGATTTCAGCGATCTCTTGATTCAACACATTCGGCAGGTATCGCATCCTTGCGAATGTCCTGACTCACAACTCTATTACATAGATCGTTGCCTCAGTTTGGTGTCTCGTCGCCAAGGTATAATTCCGTCATTGCGCTCACTCGGCGTCCCTGGCATGCCGAAGCTAATTCTCTTGAAAATGGCGGACGTAATCATTAGAACAATCGGGTTTCCATCTGCCTTCAATTTGAAAACCGAATCTGCAATCAGGCCATCATAGCCGTACCGGACATTGCAGCGATTGGGTACAACATACGGGTTCAATATGGAAAATCAAAGGATGGATACACAATTGGTCACAATCGCTAAATGGGATGGGATAATAGTCATCATAAACTATTGATTTTAATGGTCG
>CAYVMS010000188.1:0-7128 GCA_964452615.1 uncultured Occallatibacter sp. | reverse complement strand
AAAATCCAAACCTTCCCCACCGAAAATGCTTGACGTGCAAGAGAGAATCTTTCGCAAGAAGGAAGGCGAAAGGATGGGGCACCGAGCGTTTTCGGTAAGTCGGCAAAGAACAAAACTATGGAATCTATCGACGAGCTTTTGTTAAAGGCTGAGGCGGCGCATGGGCACCTATGCGCGGGGCAAATCCTTGGGGTGCGCATGGCGTTGCTGGGTCTTGATCGCCTCGGAATATCGGACCCGCACGGCGCCGACCGAAAGCGCCTCGTTACCTATGTTGAAATCGACCGCTGTGCCACAGACGCTGTCGGCATGGTCACCGGCTGCCGCCTCGGCAAGCGCACGCTCAAATTTCGCGATTGGGGCAAGATGGCCGCCACCTTCGTCGATCTCACCACGGGCCGCGGCTTGAGAGTAGTCGCCCTCGAAGATTCGCGCGAACTGGCCCGGCAGCTTTATCCGCACATCGAGAACCCAGGCGAGCAGCAGATGCTTGCCTATCGCGAATTGCCTGACAGCCAACTCTTCCGCGAGCAGTGGGTGAGCGTCACGGTCGATGCTGCGGAACTGCCGGGGTCCAAGGGCCAGCGCCTTCGATGCTCCCTGTGCGGGGAGGGCGTGAACTTTGGCCGCTTTGTTGAGGTCGAGGGGCAGCGTCTCTGCCTGAGTTGCGCACGGCCTGATCTGCGCTACTGGACTCTGGAAAGCTGATGACCCGCGAGACGGCGGAAGCGGGCGTTTGCGTGTAACTCACGGGCCTGGATTGAGCGGGGCTCTTCCGCTTGCCCTGCAGGATCAAATTCCAGAGCGTCCAGAGCAGGAAAGCCTCAGCCAGCGCGAAGGGAATGCACACCAAAGTGCGAAGATCGAGAACCAGCATAGCGGATCTCCTTTCGCTGCTCACCGTGGCCGTTGAAAGAGGTTCGCTGTGTCAGACCGGCCGGCGGATAGCAGCTCTTTATTCAGCAGACACCCGCATTGCTAAGAAGCGTGTAATTGACATGTAAGGGGTTCATAAAGATGGGGCCGAAGTCCCCCGGAGGGCTGATTGGACCCGGCAGTTGGAAACTGGGAACAGGGTGCTCCTTGACACACCCCCGGCCACGCGTATCTTATCTATTGAGGCACTCTTTTGGAGCCTGCCGGGATTGTGTGCGGGAAGACCGCGCGACCTGGGACGGGGAACTCTAGAGGACTGCTGTGTCGAACAGGAAGCAGACGGCAGTTGGGTCGTAGTTGAGTGTTGGCGCGGGATGCAAGTTGAATCCCTAGTTAGCGCCAGCCGGGCCCTCCTTCCAGCGCCTGGGCCGGATCGGCTCAGATCAGTCTGGATGTTCCCGGAGACAAAATTTTTCGCAGGCTTCCGGCAAATGGCCGGATAAGCCTGTGCCCTGCTGAAGTGCTGTGCGGCAAGCGCGGCCAGGGCGGGCAAGAGACGAGTGTGGGGATGAGTGTGGCAGCGAGTTTAGGTATGTTGGCTTTTTTACAGTCGCCCGCGGGCGGAGGCAGTCTTACGATGCTTCCGATCCTGCTGATCATCCCAGTCATGTATTTTTTGATGATCCGTCCTCAACAGAAGAAGCAAAAACAATGGCAGGCGATGCTGGCCTCGATCAAGACCGGCGACCGTGTAACGACGGCGGGTGGTATTCGCGGCATCATTCTTTCCATCAAAGACGACGCGATCATTATCAAGGTCGCTCCAGACGGCATCAAGATGGAAGTTGCCAAGAACGCGATTGCCGCGGTAACGACTCAGGATGGGCCTGCGGGATCTTGACGATTAGGTTTGAGAATCGGGATTAGAGAAACGGGACGATGAAGAAGAATCTCAATAGCAAAATTGCACTGATTATCGCGGTCCTGGTGATCTGCGTCTACGGCATCTTCGGGGTGCCCTCGGGCGTCACCGGCAAGGCACTGCTGGATGCCATGTCCAAGCGGATTCATCTCGGTCTTGACTTGAGGGGCGGCGTTCACCTGATCCTTCAGGTCAAGGTGCTTGAAGCGGTCAATGCCGAAACCGACAACACGGCGGGACGCATTCAGCAGGACCTGAAGACGGCCAACCTGAGCTTTTCGCAGGTCTACAAGCCCGATCCGGCCAAGCCGGAGGTCATTCGGCTGGAAGGCGTAGCGGCCGGCAAGAGCAGCGATACGCGCTCCTTGCTGGAGTCGAAGTATTCCAATGAATACGACGTGACCGGCGGCGGTGCGGACTCGAGCTTCACGCTGACGATGAAGCCGAATGTGGAATCGGCCCTTGAGGACAAGACCGTCGAGCAGGCCATCGAGACGATCCGCGAGCGTGTGGACACGCTGGGTGTGAGCGAGCCAAAGATTGAGGCCTACGGCCTGGGCAAGTATCAGATTCTGGTCGAACTGCCCGGCATCGACGATCTGGATAAGGTCAAAAGCATCATCCAGTCCACCGCACGGCTTGAGATTCATGCCGTGGTAGGCGGTCCGTATAAAGACGATCAAGAGGCCTTGAGCAGCGTTGGCGGGGCGATCCCGCCCGACGAAATGCTGGTTCACGGCTCCGGAGCCGTGGCGGCTGGTTCCGATTCGGATAGCGTGTACGTTCTGCACCGGGTTTCGATTGTGGCTGGACAGGACTTCCGTTCCGCCGACCCCGGCACCGACTCGAATACTGGACAAAGAACGGTCCGCTTCACGTTGACCAACGAGGCTGGCGAGCGTTTTTACGACTACACCAGCAAGAGCGTTGGCACAAGCATGGCGGTGGTGATGGGTGGCCGGGTAAAGGAAGTGGCCAACATCGAAAGCCCGATTCACGACTCGGGCGAGATTCGCGGCAGCTTCAGCCCGGACGAGGTCACAATTCTCTCCAAGATGCTGAAGTCCGGCGCGCTTCCTGCTTCGCTGGACTATCTTGAAGACCGCACCGTGGGCGCGTCGCTGGGCACCGATTCGATCAAAGCGGGTGTAAGGGCGGCCATCGTTGGTGTTCTTGTGGTAATGGCCTTCATGCTCTTCTACTATCGCGGTTCGGGCATCAACGCCGACCTGGCTTTGATTATGAACCTCATCATTCTGCTGGGTGTGTTGGGCTTCTGGGGCGCAGCGCTCACCCTGCCGGGCATCGCCGGAGTGATTCTGACGATAGGCATGGGCGTGGACTCGAATGTGCTGATCTTTGAGCGCATCCGGGAAGAGGTCCGCGCAGGCAAAGCGGCCGCGGCGGCTGTGGATCAGGGATTTGCCCATGCCTGGATCACAATCGTTGATACTCACGTGACCACCATTGTCTCGGCGGCCATTCTGTTCGTCTTCGGCAGTGGCCCGGTCAGAGGATTTGCAACCACCCTGACCGTCGGTTTGGCTGCCAACCTGTTCACTGCAGTCTTTGTTTCGCGGGTCATCTTCGATGCCCACCTGAACAAGATGAAGACCGGCGAACTGGTGTCCATCTAGAACCAAATGTTTGATTTGCCGATAGCATGTTTACCGGCAAAAGAAAATCATAAGAACGCTGGAGCCCAAGAACGGCTTCAGCCTCCCAGGAAGCGGAGAGAACCAGTGGAATTGTTTCGCGGCGTAAATGTGGATTGGCTGAGGCTGAAGTGGGGTTTCCTCGGCTTCTCAATGATCTTCAGCATATTAGGCCTGATCGCCATGGGCACGAACTGGGCCCGGATCGGCAGCCCGGTGCAGCTAGGCGTGGACTTCAAGGGCGGCACGCAGGTGCAGGTGCAGTTCCAGCAGACCCCGGATCTGAACAAAATCCGCAGCGCCACTGCGGCGGCCGGCATCAAGGACGCGAGCGTGGTGGTCTACGACGTCGCCTCAAACAACGAGGTGCTCATCGGCCTGCCTGAGCAGCAAAATGAATCCTCGCTCGACGAGGGGCAGGAGCGGATCAAGGATGCGCTCCATGCCTACTACGGCAACCCCTTCACCGTGCGCAATGTATCGGTGGTCGGTCCCACAGTGGGCAAGCAACTTGAGCGGCAGGCCTTGTTGGCCACCCTCTACTCGATGGCAGGGATGCTGATCTATCTCTGGTTCCGCTTTCAACTTATCTATGGCGTGGCAGCGGTCGTTGCTTGCTTCCACGACACGCTGATTACCGTCGGCGCCTTCGCGCTGACCGGTCAGGAGATCAGCCTGACGGTGATTGCGGCCATTCTTACGCTGGTCGGCTACTCGATGAACGACACTATTGTTGTGTTTGACCGTATTCGAGAGAATCTGCGCATCAGCCGCCGCGAATCGCTGCCCGACGTGGTCAATCGCAGCATCAACCAGACGCTGAGCCGGACCGTGCTCACTTCGGGACTGACATTTCTTACCGTTCTTTCGCTCTATATCTTCGGCGGCGCTGTTTTGAAGGGATTCTCGTTCGCGCTCGTTGTCGGTATTCTCATCGGGACATATTCATCGATTGCCGTTGCCGCGCCGATGTTAGTGGCATGGCAGGAGTGGCGCGCGCGGCGGGGTTCGACCGCCGTCCTTCCGGCGGCAAAGCGAGCCAGAGTTTAGGGGCTAAAGGTCGCTGTTTTACCTGTGTTCTTGCGTGGAAGCGCAGTTCTGATCAAGGGGTTCCGCGCTTCTGTGTTATCGTTTTCAGTGCCGGGAACATTTTTCCTGTTCCCGGTGTCTAACTAGAGGTAAGCAAACACTCGATTCGAGGCTGGCCATGTTTGAAGATTCCACATTTGAATCCGGGGGCAGGATCAAGAGTAAGAGCGGACCCTGGATGATCCCGATGTTCCTTGGAGAGGCCGCGATCCTGATCCTCATGATCCTCCTCCCGCTGATCTATCCCGAGGCGCTGCCCAAGGCCGCCATGCAGATGGCCCTGGTAGCCCCGCCGCCACCTCCTCCGCCACCTCCTCCTCCGCCACCGCCAACGGCCGTACATGTGGTCCATGTGCAGTCGGAGATGATGAACAATCAGCTCACGGCGCCTACCCGGATTCCGCATGACATCAAGATGGTCGCCGAGAAAGAAGCGCCGATGGCCTCCTTCAGTGTGGCCGGCTCGGATTTCGGTGGCGCGAGCGGCGCGATGGGCAGCCTCTTCGGCGGCTCGAACGGCCCCCAGGTGAAGGCTGCTGTGCCGAAGAAGGTCAACATCTCAAGCGGCGTGGCCCAGGGCATGCTGCTGCAGAAGACTCAGCCAACCTACCCGCCTATTGCCAAAGCAGCTCGCGTTCAGGGCACGGTGGTGCTTCAAGCCAAGATCTCCAAGACAGGATCGATCGAAGATCTGCGCGTCGTCAGCGGGCCGGCCATGTTGCAACAGTCCGCTCTGGACGCAGTCAAGTCCTGGCGCTACAGACCCTACCTGCTCAACAACGAGCCGGTGGAAGTGGAGACCACGGTTAACGTGATCTTCTCTTTGGGCGGATGAGGAATGTTTTTGGGTTCCTTCCGCCGTTCCGGGTGAGGAGCCTCGCTATTGACCTGAATGCGAATCCTGAAAGACCCGCATTCCCAGCAACCGCAAAGTAACTGCAGTCCACAAGAAAACTCCTTAGGAGGAACGATTCAGTGATTCTCGCTCAGCTCACACACTTCGCTTCGCACACGGCCGCCAATCTGGCATTCATCTTCGACGATGAGCAGGCGGTCGGCTTCAGCCCCATGGATCTTTGGAATCACATGGGAATTCCGGTGAAATGCATCGCCGTCACACTTTTTGTCGAGTCAATCTGGTCGCTGGCCGTGATGATCGACCGTTACCTCTACTTCTCGGCAGCCCGCAAGCAGTCGCGCGAGTTCGCGCCCAAGGTTGCCGGCGCGCTCAAGGACAGCAAGCTTGAGGAAGCGATCAAGATCGCCGATCGCAACAAGAAGTCCCACTTGGCTGAGGTTGTCACCGCTGGCCTGCAAGAGTTCCGCTCCTCGGGCGGCGCCGCCACCGATGAAGCGATCGCCAGCTCGGGCCGCGCTCTGGAGCGCGCCGAGGCCATCGTTCACGCCAAGCTGAAGAGGGGCCTTGCGGTTCTGGCCACCATCGGCGCCACGGCTCCCTTCGTCGGACTGCTGGGCACCGTCATCGGCATTCTGCACGCCTTCCAGCAGATCGCGACCCAGAAGACCTCTGGCATCGGCGCGGTCGCCGGCGGCATCTCCGAGGCCCTGGTCACCACGGCCTTCGGTCTGCTCGTCGCCATCCCGGCCGTTATGGCCTTCAACTACTTCACCGGACGCGTCGAATCCTTCGACGTCGAGATGGATAACTCGTCCAGCGAGCTGGTCGACTACTTTATCAAGCAGAGCCACAGGCGCTAAGCGAGGCGTCTCGCGGCGAGAGCGGGAGACTGAGTCAGGCGGGAGAGCGAAAGTTCTCTCCCGCCTGGCGGTTCCAAGCGTGCGCAGGCGGGCGGGTCGCAAGCAGGGCCGGATGCCATCCGGAATAAAAATTTTTCAACCAACGGAGCCCTCACAATGGGAATCGCGGTTCGCAACGAAGGCACTAAAGTCAACTCGAATATCAACGTCACCCCCATGGTGGATGTGATGCTGGTGCTATTGATCATCTTCATGGTCATCACACCCATGCTCCAGAACAAGGTACAGATCGACATGGCCAAGGTGGATAACCCCACGTCCATGCCGGACGCCGACAAGGAAGACGCGATTGTCGTCGCCATCACCCGGAGCGGGGATGTCTTCATGGGACAAAACAAGACCTCCATCAGCGAACTTGGCGTTCAGGTTCGTGAGAAGCTGGCCGATAAACCCGGCAAAACGATCTACGTTCGCGCCGATGCCCGCGCCCAGTATCGCGCGGTCGAAGATGCCATCGACGCCGTGCGTACCGCCGGCGTGGAAGACGTTGGCTTGCTGACGCAGAAGCGTGAAGGCAATCTTTCGGGCGGCGAGTAGTTTTTTCCTTGCGCAGTCCCTTTAATGATTTCGAGCTAACGAGGAGTTTGAAGCCATGTCAATGACAACTGGGGGCGGGGGAAGTTACTCGTCCGATATCAATGTTACCCCGATGATCGACATTCTTCTGGTGCTGTTGATCATCTTCATGGTCATCGTGCCGGTCACGCCCAAGGGTTTGGATGCGCTGGTTCCCCAGCCACCCAAGAACCCGCAGCATGAGAACCCCACGGATCGTACGATCGTGGTGCAGGTTTTGCATGATCCGGG
>CAYVMS010000187.1:0-7137 GCA_964452615.1 uncultured Occallatibacter sp. | reverse complement strand
TTCCAGCCAGCAAGCAGGCCAACGTCCGCAACGATATGTATGTGGCCAGCGAAGCTATCCGCCTGATGCAGAAGAACCACAATCCGGCATTCACCGCCGCCGAGACCAAGACCCTCACAACCTACAAGGGCACCATTGACAAGGCGACCAAGTTTATCCCCATCTGGGTCAAGATCGCCGTTGCCCTGGCGTTGGGCATGGGGACCATGGTCGGCTGGAAGCGCATCGTCGTCACTGTTGGCGAAAAGATCGGCAAAGAGCACCTGACCTATGCTCAGGGTGCTTGCGCCGAATTGGTCGCCATGTGCACCATCTCGGCCGCGGACAACTTTGGCCTGCCGGTCTCAACCACTCACGTTCTCAGCTCTGGCGTGGCCGGCACCATGGCCGCCAACGGCAGTGGGCTGCAACTCGCCACCATTCGCAATATCGCGATGGCCTGGGTTCTGACCCTGCCTTCCGCAGCGCTGCTCTCCGGATGCCTCTTCTGGGCCTTTCGCCATGTAACTCAATAAATCTGCTTCAAGCTGAAACATCGTGTCGCACCCCATTAAAAGAGGGGCTTTGGCGGAGCTCAGCAAGCTTCCGCCAAGGCCCGCAGACTGCGGCAAGCGATTTGGTACGGCTCGCTGTGCAATCGCTCGGCCCGCATCTGAAGGCGTAGATATATGATCATCCTTACGGGGAATATCCGTAGGACTGGGGATCTTTTCGTTTCAACACTGAATCGCACGCGAAGGATCAAGGCGAAAATGCTGGAGGCTATCTCTTAGGTGATACAGTTAACCAACGTTTCCAAAAGCTATGGAAATGGCAAAGTCGTCCAGGCCGTAAACAATATCAGTTTGCAGATTGGCCCGGCTGAACGCGTAGCCGTCATGGGGCCTTCTGGTTCGGGCAAGTCGACGCTTTTAAATCTCATTTGCGGCCTTGACGAACCCACTTCAGGCTCGGTCAAAGTCGATGGCATGGAGCTATTCAATCTCTCGGACGATGCGCGCACCCGCCTGCGGCGCGAAAAGATTGGAATGATCTTTCAAACCTTCAATCTTTTGCCTACACTCACGGCCCTCGAAAACGTAGCCTTCCCGCTTCGCCTGCAAGGTCTCTGCAAAAAAGACTCCGAAGGTCGCGCCGCATCAATGTTGGAGCATGTGGGGCTGAAAGACCGAACGATGCACAGGCCCGATGAACTCTCTGGTGGAGAACGTCAACGGGTAGCCATTGCGAGGGCGCTCATCTTTCGCCCGCCGCTGCTTCTTGGCGACGAACCGACAGGAAATCTGGACTGCGGCTCGGGCGAAGAGATTCTTCGTCTGCTGGACAGCCTGCAACAGGAATACGGCAGCACCTTTCTAATGGTGACGCACAACGCGCAGGCGGCGAGTTATTGCAACCGGATTATTACTCTGCGTGATGGCAAGATTGTCCACGATGAACGGTTTGATTGTGCTCCGGCGAGCGGCAGATGATGATTCCGGCGCTTTGGCAGATATCATCGCGGCAGTGGCGGACTCATGGTCTTCGGGTCATCATGACCACGCTGGGCATTGCGCTTGGAGTAGCTGTCTTCTTCGCGGTTCGCACAGCCAACGCGGCTCTGCTCGATTCTCTATCTGCCACCGTCGAGCGACTGGCGGGTAAGTCAACCCTCGAAGTCACCTCCGGAGAAACTGGATTTCCCGAGCAAGTTCTGGACACGGTACGGGCAACTCCCGGCGTCGCGCTGGCCGAGCCTGTGATTGAGGTCATCGTCCACACTGCATTCGCGGACGAGGGCAATCTCCTTATCCTGGGAGTGGACACAACCGGCGATCAGCAGTTGCGTCAATACGACTTTGACCGCTCGCAGACAGAGATCGCCGATCCGCTGACTTATCTCGCGCAGCCTAACTCGATCCTGCTCTCTCGCTCTTTTGCCGAACGTCATAACCTACACATCGGTGACCGCATTCCGATCTTTACCGCCAATGGCCGTAAGGATTTCACGGTTCAAGGACTCTTCAAGCCCGTTGGAGTAGGTGCGGTCTTCGGCGGCAATATCGCCGTGATGGATGTTTACTCGGCACAGGTCGTTTTCAATCGCGGTCGTAACTTCGATCGCATCGACCTGATGAATTCGCGCGATGTTCCGGTGGAGGAACTTCAACAGCGCTTGCAAGCGCGCCTGCCCGCGGGCCTTGAATCTGCTCGTCCGCAGATGAGGGGCCAGGCCCTCGAAAATGCCGTAACAGCCATGCGAGTGGGAATGCTGATCACCAGCTTCATCGCATTGCTCGTCGGTGTCTACATCATCTTCAACTCATTCACCATTGCCGTGAATCAGCGATGGAAAGAGATCGGCATCTTGCGCGCGATTGGCGTCGAACGCCGGAACGTCAACGCCATGTTTCTCGGCGAAGCGTTGCTGATGGGTGTGATCGGCTCTATCTCTGGGATTGCCGGAGGCTTCTACTTGGCGACGCTTGCTAGCAAAGTGATGGGTTCTATCGCAGCGTCTGTCTACGGCATGATCTCCTCGGATGTAGCGCCAAAACTCCATCCTGACGCTGTGCTTATTTCGCTTGGTCTGGGTATTGCCGCCTCGTTGATCGGCGCATGGTTTCCGGCGCGGGCCGCTTCCCATCTCGACCCTATTCTGGCTCTGCATAACATTGAGTCGCGCCAGCAAGAGTCGTCTCTCGGGTGGAAACGCATTTCGCTCGGCTTCGGACTTGTCTTGGTTACCGCTCTGCTGATTCAGTTTTCTACGTCCCATGTGGGAATGACGATTCAGCTTTCTTACTCCGCTCTAACGTTGCTTGGCTTGACCATGCTCCTGCCCTGGATGGTGCAATGGACGGCCCGCTTGATTCGTCCAATCATGGATTGGGCCGGAGGCTCAGAGGGTGCGCTCGCGGTTGACGCAATGATCCGGTCGCCCCGCCGCAGTTCGGCAACAGTCGGTGCGCTAATGGTCGGACTGATGTTTGTCTTCTCCACTGGAGCTTACATTCAGAGTTACAAGCACGTAATCGCTCGCTGGACTCATCGCATGTTGAATGCCGATCTGGTTGTATCCACCTCCGCCCTGTTGCGCTCGACGTCCTATCACTTCAGTGAGGACCTGGGGCGGCGAATCTCCGCGCTGCCCGAGGTGAAAAACGTCGAAAATGTTCGCTTCGTGTTTATTCCTTTTCAGGGAGACACTGCGGCACTCAATGCAATCGAGATGGGCAGCTTTCTTGACCGCGCGCCGGATTCCGTTGAAGGCGCAAAAGCGAAGGATGTACGCGACCAGCTTTCACGCGGAGAAGGCGTATTGATCTCAAAGAACTTTGCGGCCCGCTGGAAATGCCGCGTAGGCGGCAGCGTGCACATCAACTCGCCCACCGGAGCTCTTGACTTGCCGATCCTCGGAATCGTTGAAGACTACCGCTCGGACAAGGGAACTATCTTTATCGAGAGAGAGCTTTATAAGAAATATTGGAAAGATGATGCGGTGGATTTTATCGATGTCAACCTGAAGCCCGGCGAGGACGCAACCAAGGTTAAGCGCGAGATCGAACAACTCACCTATGGCACGGACCATGCGCTGGTCTATACGAACACGGAGTTCAGGGCATGGATCGGGAGCCTGGTTGACCAGTTCTTTCTGTTGAACTACATGCAACTCGTCGTCGCAGTCTTCGTCGCGGTGGTGGGCATTGTCAATACTCTGATTGTTTCCGTCATGGATCGCCGCCGCGAATTCGCGATTGTCCGCGCTATCGGCGGTTACCGTAGCCAGGTTCGAAAGATGGTGTTACTCGAAGCTGTTGCCATCTCGATCGTAGGAGTTATGGTGGGTGCGTTAGCCGCGGTCTTCAATATACAATTCATGTCGCGTACGGTTTCCACGGTTTTGGCCGGGTATGAAGTTCCGTTTTACTTCCCTTGGCTGCTGATTCTGGGGACTCTTCCAGCCGTTATAGCTGTATCACTGCTTGCAGCCTGGATTCCCGCGCGCCACGCAATGCAGTTGTCGGTCATTGAGGCAATCGGATATGAATAAGGAATTTGGATTTTGTATGCGGGCACTAAAGCAGGCAGTGATCTGCGTCGCGTTTCTTTGTTTAGCGGGAGGTTCTGCTCTAGCCGCATCAGCCGACGCCCGCAAAATCATGGAAGACGTCTACGGCCAAGACACTAGTCGCGGCACCCTGATGCGCGCCAGTTTTGAAGTCTTCGACAAAGATGGACATCGCACAAAGAAGGAATTCACTTACCGCCGAATCGGATCTCCCGGAGATAGCAAGACGCTCGTCGTGTTTACCAATCCTGAAGAGATTCGCGGTGTCGCGCTCTTGTCGATCAATCGGCGCGGAGTGAACGATCGCCAGTATATGTATATTCCCGCAACGCAGCGTGTTCGCCCGGTCGCTGCCCAGGAGCGCTCTGCCCGCTTCATCGGCACCGACTTTACCTTTGAGGATATTGCGGAACGAGTACTCGACGATTTCACTTACAAACTGCTAGGCGAGGCTGAGACCATTGAAGGCCATAAGACCTGGAAGATCCAAGCCATCCCGGTCGATTCATCCCGCTCGCAGTATAAGTACATCTATTACTGGGTCGCGCTGGATGTGCCTGTCATTTTGCACGCCGAAATGTACGATGCTCAAGGGCGGAAAGTGCGCATCCTTCATGCCACCCAGATCAAGCGCGTGTCGGGGATCTCCGGGGCGCGGCGCACAGAGATGACATCAGTGCTGACAGGAACCAGAACCGTTCTGCTGATCAACGAAGCAAAGTTTAACCTCACAATGGATGAGAAGCTCTTCACGCCTGAAGGCCTCGGGCAAGTGAATAACGCTGGCGCTGATTCTCTATCCCATTAGCAACGATTATGGTGAAAAATATCGGTAATTAAGTTATAGTATTTGCAATTTAACAACGACATTTAGCTTTTGGATTCTGCCTACTGGCAAGGATTTCGCTCTGGGAGTTAGAGATTGTGGCTGCCTTGTTGCGATATTGCTGTTACCCTTGATAAGCTGCGTGCATGGGACCGGCAAACAAGTAGATCGAATGATTGCGGTCCTCCTTTTGCCGGGCAACGAGTTCTGCGCCGCTGTGGTTTTATAATTGGCTTTTCTGATCCGGCCCAACGGAATTACACTGTGGGCGTGACCGAAACCAGGACACGCTGTATCCCACCCAAAACGTCATATTGACGGTTGAGCAAGAAGGAGAAACTAACATGCGAACTTCATCCCCTGGAAGGGCGCTCCTTGTGAGTGCATGCATATTAGCTGGAGCCGCCGGTTGGGCCCAGCAGAGCCAGAAGCCGGCGCCGTCGGCTGCCGTCTCGGTCGACCTGGGTGCAACCTTTGCCATCGAGCGATCCAAGTTGGCGCCTGATAACTGCTGCTTCTGGTTTAAAGGCGGCGGTGCGGATGCAGCAGTTACCTTCTGGAAGGGTTGGGGCATCGCAGCAACTCTGACCGGCGATCACGCCGCGAACGTGGCGCCAGGAGTGGATGTGAACAAGATCTCGTTCCTGGCCGGGCCGCGTTACACCTGGTCGACTAGGACTGGTGCAAACCAGCATCTGCTTCAGATCTACGGACAGGGACTCTTCGGCGTCGCGCACGGCTTTGATGGTTTCTATCCTTCCTCCAGCGGAGCAACGTCAAGCGCCAACTCGTTAGGCATTCTAGCTGGAGGCGGGCTGAATTTTTATCTCACCGAGCACTTCGGTGTGCGGCCGCTCGAGATTGACTACGTGCGGACAGCGATGCCCAACGGAGCCGACGACGTGCAGAACGACCTCCGCCTGGCTTTCGGTCTTACTTACCATTTTGAAGGCGCTCCGCCCGCGCCGATCTCTGTGTCCTGCGCGGCCAACCCGGCTGCGGTCTTTTCCGGTGACCCAGTCGCTGTCACGGCCTCGGCCAACGGGCTAAACCCCAAGCTGAATGCGGTCTATTCCTGGTCCGGTCCGGGCGTGACGGGCAACGGAGCTTCGGCGACGGTCGCTACCAGTTCGCTGTCGCCGGGTGCCTACACCGTGAAGTGCGGAGTGAAGGAAGGAAAGCCGGGCAAGGAAGGTCTCAAGCCTTGGGAATCCGCCGATGCATCGGCTAGTTTCACGGTAAAGGCCTTTGAGCCTCCAACGACGGGCTGCTCGGCCAACCCCACCACCCTCCAGCCCGGTCAAACGAGCACCGTCACCGCGACTGGTATGAGCCCGCAGAATCGTCCTCTGACCTATAGCTACTCGGCTGCAGCCGGCACCGTAAGCGGCAGTGGCTCAACTGCCACCTACTCTTCGACGGGCGCTCCGACTGGCCCAACCTCGATTACCTGCACCGTAGCCGACGATAAGGGGCAGACGGCAACGGCAACGGCCAGCATCACCATCGAGGCGCCACCGCCTCCCCCGGCTCCCCCTGCGGAACAGGTGCGACTCGAGGCTCGCCTGGCGTTGCACAGTGTCTTCTTCCCGACCGCGCAACCCAGGGCCGAACATCCCGAAGGTGGTCTGGTAGAAAGCCAGCAAGGAACCCTGAGCACTCTCGCGACCGACTTCAAGAGCTACCTCACATTCAAGCCGGATGCCCACTTGACTTTGAGCGGGCACTGCGATGCGCGCGGGTCGGTCGAGTACAACCAGGCGCTCTCAGAACGCCGAGTCGCTCGCACGAAGCAGTTCCTGGTTGAGCAGGGTGTTCCCGAAGCCAGCATCGACACGCGCGCACTCGGCAAAGAACAAGAACTCACCGCCGATCAAGTGAAAGAGCTGGTCGATCAGAATACTGAACTGAGCGCCCCGGACCGGGAGAAGATTACGCGCGATCTGTCAGTGATTGTCCTGGCTCAGAACCGCCGCGTAGATGTAACTCTGAGCACAACGGGCCAGGAGTCGGTGCGCCTGTATCCGTTCAATGCTGCCGATTCCCTCACGTTGCTCGACAAGAAGGCTCCGGCGTCAACAAGGAAGGCATCACACAAGGCCAAATAGGCCCTCAACCCGCGACTCAGGCATGCCAAGCCGCCTGCCTGAGTCGCATCCTTGTTCCAATCTCTATTATCCCGCCCGAGACAACATGCTTGATGACAAACTCTCTTCCAACACAAGATGAGCCTGAAGGAGGGCTTTGATTCCAACACAAG
>CAYVMS010000186.1:0-7169 GCA_964452615.1 uncultured Occallatibacter sp. | reverse complement strand
CAGCGGCAAGCACGGAGCAACGTCGTCAATACGATGGCGGCATCAACCTTACGCCTGGTACCTTGAGCGGAATTACCTACCTGATCTCAGACCAGACCTCCAACTATAACGGGCTTCAAATCTCGGCCACCAAGGCGTTGTCGCGCGGCTTCTCAGTCAGCGGCTTCTATGTCTGGAGCCGCGCACTGGAAAGCGCAGAGTTCGTGGAGAATGGATTGCAGAGCGCGCAGGACTTCGGCGTGCTTGGCAAGCCCTTCACCCCGTTCAACAACTCCATGGGCGCCCTCGGCGGCGGCCTTGGGGAAGAAAATGGCCTCATGGCTAACAACCGTGACGGCAATGCGACCATCTCCGGCCTGTGGAACATCGACTACTTCCACGGCTCAAACAAGATCATCAAGGATGTGCTCAACGGCTGGACGATCTCACCAGTCCTCTATTTGCAGGCCGGCCTGCCGTTCTCGGTGTCCACGGGATCCAACAAGAACTTTGACTCCGCGGGCTCAAGCCGTCCCGACTCTAGTGGCCTTAACCCCAAGCTCAGCGCACACCGCTGCCGTATATGCAGTGGCTACACAGGTGGCCAGAGCGCGCTTACCACAACGGGTGAATGGTTCAACAGCACGTTTAACGCGGCTAACACGACTCCTGGAGCAGCCTATGCTGCAGGGCAGCCGTTCATTGTCAACGGGCCCGGCGTACTTGGCGGTATCGGACCTGGCGGCGCAGATGGCAACGTGGGACGCAACTCGCTGATCGGACCCGGACTCAAGGATTTGGATGCCGGCCTGCTCCGCGACGTAAACATCGAGGGGAAACTGACCTTCCAGTTCCGCGCCGAAATCACCAACGTCATGAACTGGGTGAGTCTCGCCAACCCGTCCGCCGGAAACATCACGTCGGGCTCTCAGGGCACCATCACCGGAGCCAACGGCATCCAGCGCGTTATTCAGCTGGGTGGACGCTTGACCTTCTAACGTAACTTTAACCCTGGGGCGATGGGCGTTTACCGTCCATCGCCCCTTTCATTTCATTAAGAATTGGGCCAAAATTAAGGAAGATCATGAAGTTCATTTGCGCAAGCCTTTTTGCCTTCTTACTCTGCTGCCAGCTTTCAATTCATGCGCAATCGTCGCCAACCGTTCTGGCGGACATCGATCATCGCCAGTCTATGAGCCTGAATGGCGACTGGCATTACATGGTCGACCCATACGACACCGGCCTATATACCTTTCACCACGAGCTCCGCACCGACGGCTTTTTCATGAATGGCGTGCCGGAAAATGGGACTGGCTCTCTAGTCGAGTATGACTTCAGCAAATCACCGACATTGAAAGTGCCAGGAGACTGGAACTCACAAAGCGATTCGCTCTTTTATTACGAAGGCCTGATCTGGTATCAGCGGTACTTCGATTTCGAGCCGCACGCCGGACACCGGACATTCATTCACATTGGCGCAGCAAATTATAAGTCGATGGTCTGGATCAACGGCAGCCATACCTGCGATCACGAGGGCGGATTTACCCCCTTTGACTGCGAAGCTACGCAACAATTACATCAGGGCAAGAACTTCATCGTCGTGGCCGTTGACAATACGCGCCTGGCCGATGGCGTTCCCACACTGGGCACGGATTGGTGGAATTACGGCGGCATCACCCGCGATGTCTCCCTGGTCGATCTCCCAGAGCGCTTCATTGATGAATACGACCTTCACCTGAACCACGACCGCACCTCGATCGAAGGCTGGATACACGTAAAGGACGGAAAGCCCGGCGAGCCGGTATCCGTGTCCATTCCGGATGCGCATCTGTCGGCCACTGCGAATCTTGACGCTCAGGGCAAGGGCGCAATCAAACTCTCTGCGGCTGGCCTGAAACTCTGGTCGCCTGAAGATCCAAAGCTCTACCGGGTTCAGCTCACTGCGGGTGAAGACAATCTCGAAGATGAAATGGGATTCAGAACCGTCGAGACAGACGGCACAAAGATTCTGCTGAACGGCAAGCCAGTCTTCTTGCGCGGCATCTCCATTCACGCTGAAGCTCCGTATCGCGGAGGTCGCGCCAACAACGACAAGGATGTTGAGACACTGCTCGGATGGGCGCATGATCTTGGCTGCAATTTTGTCCGGCTGGCGCACTATCCTCACGATCAGCGCATGACACGCGCAACCGACCGCATGGGCATTCTTGTCTGGTCGGAGATCCCGGTCTACTGGGCCGAGCACTTTGACGATCCGGCTGTGCTCAAGAAGGCGCAGCAACAGCTCGGAGAAGAGATTCGCCGTGACAGAGACAAGGCATCCATCATCCTCTGGTCAATCGCGAATGAGACTCCTGTAACTCCGGCACGTACGAGCTTTCTTACGACCCTCGCCGGCAACGTGCGAGCCCTCGACTCGACGCGCCTGGTCACAGCAGCCCTCCTTGTCCGCACTGAAGGCCACGAAAAATACATTGATGACCCTCTAGGCACGGCTCTCGATGTCCTCGGAACGAACGAGTACATCGGCTGGTACGAGGGCCAGCCCGAAGATGCGGATACGACAAATTGGCATGTTGCCTACAATAAACCGCTGATCATCAGCGAGTTTGGTGGCGATGCAAAGGCGGGTCTGCACGGGCCGGCATCAGAGCGATGGAACGAGGAGTTTCAGGCGAGTATATTTCAACATCAACTGGGCATGTTGAACCGCATTCCGCAACTGCGCGGCATGACACCATGGATTCTGATGGACTTTCGTTCCCCGAGAAGGCTTTTGCCTGGTGTGCAGGACTATTACAACCGCAAAGGGTTGATCTCCGAACAGGGCCAAAAGAAGCAGGCATTTTTCATTCTGCAGAAAGCTTACAAGGAACAGACCATTGGGAAGCCGGAGTAGTTCCGGCTGAAGGATTTCCATAGACTCCTCGGTGCCGCCGCTGTGGACAATGGTCTTTTGACCGAGTCCTGATGCGGCGGCATCGCCGTCTGCGCACAGACTCTGTTTGTCTGCACGCTCCATCCAGCACTGCGATTTACACTAATAGGACTAGGAGTCGCAAAGCATTCATGGATAAGTTTGTCATTCGCGGCGGCAATCCGCTGGTGGGTACGGTTCGTATTTCGGGCGCGAAGAATTCGGCACTGCCTTGCATGGCTGCGGCGATCCTCACCGAGGACGAGGTCACTCTCGACAACATCCCCCAGGTGCGCGACATCGTCACTGAACGGCGGCTGCTGGCGTCGATGGGCGCCGAGGTAGAGCTAAGCGACTCGCCGGCGAGCACAACAATCTGCTGCCGGTCACTCTCGGACCCCGTGGCCAAGTACGAAATCGTGAAGACCATGCGTGCCAGTTCGCTGGTGCTTGGTCCGCTCATTGCCCGCGCCGGGATGGCGCGAGTTGCCATGCCCGGCGGTTGCGCCATTGGCGGCCGGCCCATCGACTTGCACATCAAGGGCCTGGAGAAGATGGGCGCGACCATTATTCAGGAACACGGTTATCTCGAGGCGCGCGCGGAGCGGCTGCACGGCGCACATCTGGTCTTTGACAAGATCACCGTTACCGGCACTGAAGACCTGTTGATGGCCGCGGTGCTGGCAGACGGAGAAACCCTGATGGAGAACTGCGCGCGCGAGCCCGAGGTTGCCGACCTGACAGCTTTGCTCACCGCCATGGGTGCAAAGATCGAGGGTGCAGGCACCTCCACTCTTCGTGTGCAGGGCGTAAGCAGCCTTCATGGCGCGCGCTACCGGGTCAATCCCGACCGCATTGAGGCGGGCACATTCCTGATCGCCGGCGCCATCACCGGGGGCGACCTGATTGTGACCAACTGCAACGCTTCTCATTTGAGCTCGGTGATTTCGAAGCTGGAGGAGGCCGGAGCCTGTGTCGATCTTCTGGGGCCCGACACGGTCCGCGTTCGCGGCTGCGGCAGGCTGCGCGCAGCCGATATTTCCACCGAAGAGTATCCGGGCTTTCCCACCGACATGCAGGCGCAGTACATGGCGTTGGCCACGCAGGCCGAGGGCGTGAGCGTGGTCACGGAGAACATCTTCGAAAACCGCTTCATGCACGTGCAGGAACTGGCGCGCATGGGCGCCAACATCAAGGTCGATGGACGTACGGCAACGGTCCGAGGTCCGGCAAAGCTCTCTGCTGCTGCCGTCATGTGCTCGGATCTGAGAGCTTCGGCTTCGCTGGTGCTGGCGGCATTGGTTGCCGATGGCGAATCGATTCTCGACCGCGTCTACCACATGGATCGCGGCTACGAGCGTATCGAGGAGAAGCTGGCCGGAGTCGGCGCGCAGATCCACCGCATGGGAAACGTTTTTTCACCTAGGAACGAGGCGGTTGAGGTGGGTTAAGAGCGCCTTCGAGAATCGCCGGGTGCCGCAGACTAGAGTTCGGGTGCCCCACTCTCGCCGCGTCTTTGTTTTTGCGCCTAGGGTGTGAAACGATGAACTATCCCAGCAAGCCAAAGGCCGCCGGCTCACCGCAGGTGGTTAGCGCCAGCTCACCGCGATATGCCAGCGTAGGCCTCGCAGGGCGGTCTTACGCAGTACCCGCTGATATTGGCGGAGTTCGATCAGAACGGGATGCGTCTCGGAGCCGAGGGCGGCAGGGGACGAGCCTAAAAACCCAATTAAGGCTGAAACGGCGAGCAGGCCATCCGAGGCGTCAAACCACTGTGGCTGCGGCAGAGGCCGTTTCCACTCGTGATCCACCACCCCTTGCTCCGCTCCCTGCTCCAGAAGCAGCGCCATCGAGTCCTCGTCGGCAGAGAAGAACTTGAGCAGCGGGGGCACATGCAGTCTTTCTGCCAGCCGTTCCAGTGCATCTTCGTTCCGAGCCAGTGCGTGCCCGCTGACATAGATGTCAAACCCTGGGTCATCACCCTCAACGACAATATATAAACTCGCGGCCATTTTCCCGAGTCTATTAGAGAATGAGGCCGCGCAGCCATGAAAATCGCTTGCGCGCATCCGTTGAATCACCTCGGCGCAACGGACGCTTGAGCAACCTCTGAAAAGTCTGCGCCTTAATCGGAAACGTGCTATCGCACCCGCAAAAATGCCAAAATTAGAAAAATATATTGCTCAGAGCCTGCCTTTGGTTACTGAAGTGCACCCTATGGTCCCGTCCGTAAAACAAAAAGGTCATTCAATTGCTCTCAAATGATTGATTATTAGGATCACTGACCAAAAAAGAGGCGACTTTCTTTGATTCTGAGTAAACTGCCGGAGGTTGGAGCAGTCACGCTGCTTACGTGCGCCTTCGCGTCGGTAGCCAAGCGCAACCACACGCCTACCTCCCGGCTCTGGCTCACGGCCTGGGTCATGATTGCGCTTCACTTCGCCGCCTCCATCTTCACCGACGCTCCTGGCAATTGGGGAATCCTGGCGAATTTGTTCGCGCTCGGCGCCCTCACTTGGGCCGGCGTTATTTTCATGTGGTCCTCAATCCCATATCGCAACCAGAACTCCAGCCGCTGGTTTCTCGTAGGGCTAATGTTCACCAACTCCCTTTACGTCTCCATTTTGATCGCCAGCCCGGATGCGAACTGGCCACTGAATCTCGCAGCGGTTCTCTTCGGTGTCGTTCCGTTTGGTCTCACCTTGTGTTCGTTGCGCCAGTTCAATCACCCGCTTCGATGGACGTCGGTCGCTTATTATGCCTTGCTTGCGGTCTTTCTTTTGCGCTTTCAGCATCGTCCCGGCAACGGAGCAGACCTGGCGGTGTACGCCGTACTGTTTACCGTCTATTTAGGCTGCTGCATCCACTTCCTTTACATGTACCGGCGCGCCACTGCCGGCGCATTCATCACCATCGGTGGATTTTTAGCGTGGGCCTCGGTATTTGTCGTGGCGCCGGCCATGGCAGCCCTCTTCCCGCATCTCCAGATCGAGAGCGGAGTCTGGAATCTGCCCAAATACCTGGTGGCAGTGGGCATGATTCTACTGCTGCTTGAGAATCAGATTGAAGACAACAAGTACCTGGCCCTGCATGATCCGTTGACCGGACTTCCGAATCGCCGTCTCTTCGAGGACCGGATGGCGAGTGCTCTTTCGCGCTCCCGCCGCAGCGAGAAACAGATGGCGCTTCTGGTCATCGATCTGGATTACTTCAAGCAGGTGAACGACACGCTGGGCCATCACGTGGGCGACCTCGTGTTGCAACAGGTCGCGTCAATCTTTACCGAGCGTGTTCGCCGCTCCGACACAGTATCCCGAACCGGTGGAGACGAGTTCTCGGTGATTCTCGAGGAATTCGCAAATCGTGAAGAAGCCGAAAATGTGGGAGCATCGTTGCGGCAGTTGCTCGAAGCCCCGCTCGACCTGGGGGATCACAAAGTCCAAATTGGCGCCAGCGTCGGAATCGCCATCTTTCCCGAAGACGCGTTCGATGCTGAGTCGTTGTGTATTGCAGCGGATCGGCGAATGTATGAGGCAAAGCAATATAGCCGCAAATTGAATCAGGTTGCGCCTTCCGCCAATTTGAGTCCCATCTCTGATCGAGATCCAGAAATCCAAGAGGATTCGCAGACGGCGCAATAGAGCCGCCCCCTGCAATCGACCTGGCTGCAATCGCTGCATAAAGCAACGGAAAAGGCCCGGGGTCTCCGGGCCTTTTCGTTGTTTGAATTGAGGCAGGCAGATTAGCGCATTTTCGGATTTACTGTAGACTCCCGTGCCCCATTCCGCGTTTTTCTGCGGAATGGATGGGAAACCTACAAAATTCCGGTCTGCATAATTCCCGACAATGCTCTAGTTCTGTCCGCCGCCTGGTCCGCGGCCACCACCAGATCCACCGGGTCCACCGGGGCGACGGCGGCGGCGACGGCGATTGTTATCCGTCCTCGGCCTGCCAGCGCCAGGCGCGGCTACCGCTTGACCCACAGGAACCGGCGCACCTTCAACGCGGTTGAAGTTCGGCTCGTTCTCCTCGTCGAACTCCTCGCTGTCTTCCTCATCGAGGTCGTCTCCGCCTTCGATCAGGATGGTGCTCTGGTTCGACTTGGGCTGACGCTCGTCGAACTCGTTGCGCGGCTTGACGGGCGCTGCAACTGGAGCGGCAAAGGATTCAGAGGCTGAGATCTCCACCTCTCCCGCTTCCGCAGCCGGAGCCGTCAGGCCCAGCTTGGCCTTCTGCTCCTTGATGAGCGCCTTGCGGCTGAGCTTGATGCGAT
>CAYVMS010000185.1:0-7224 GCA_964452615.1 uncultured Occallatibacter sp. | reverse complement strand
GTGCCGCCGGAGAAGGTCGTCGATGTGATGGCCCTGCGCGGCGACTCGGTCGATAACATTCCCGGCGCTCCGGGCATCGGCGACAAGGGCAGTGTGGACTTGATTGTCGAATTCGGCAGCGTTGAGGCGGTGCTCGACCGCGCCAGCGAGGTCAAACGCAAGAGCTATCGCGAGTCGCTGGAGCAGAACCGCGATGCAGTGCTCCTCTCGAAAGAACTGGTCACCATTGACTGCCGTGTCCCGCTCCCACTTGACCTGGCAGCAATGAAAACGCAACCGCCCGACCTCGAAGCCTGCCGTCAGCTCTTCACCGAACTTGAGTTCACGTCGATGCTGCGCGAGCTGGAGCCTGCGGCTGACGGCCCCACGGTTGAGATCATTGACGCGCCGACCGCAGAACAATCCGCCGCGCTCTATGCTGCCGCGCGTGCCGAGGGTTTTGCTTTCGCGCTTGATATGACCCCGCCCAAGCCGGAGTTGGAAGACGAACCACAGCAATCGATGTCGCTGCTTGATGTGGCAGAGGCCGCCGAAAAGAAGGCCGACTTCACGATGGGCCTTTGCGCCGATCCAGCCAGGGCTCTGCGGTTGCCGATCACTGCCGAGTTGCGCGCTCTGCTTGAAGACCCTGCAGTTCCCAAACAGACCCACGACTGGAAGGCAGCTCTCCACTTGTTCACCGCGCAGGGCGTGGCGTTACGCGGCGCGGTGGATGACACCATGCTGCTCTCTTACGCGCTCAATCCTACTCATTCGACCCAGGCGCTGGCTGATGTAGCCGCGCGTCATGGCCAGCCGGCGCCGTCATCTCTGGCCGCTGGTGCGGCTGCCATTCACGCACTAGTTCCGGCGTTGAAAGGGGTTGTTGAGTTAGCGGGATTGAAGAGCGTCTACGAAATGGATCTCTCGCTTGCTCCGGTCCTTTTTCGTATGGAGCAGGCGGGCGTGCGGATCGATCTTGGGGTGCTTGATGGGCTCTCCAAGCGATTTGCCATTGAGTTGAACCGCGTTGGAGAAGAGATCTTCTCGCTGGCTGGCCGCCGATTCAATATCAATTCGCCCAAGCAACTTGGCGAGGTGCTCTTTAGTGATTTAGGCCTGCCTGCGCCAGCGAGTCGCGGCAAAGGCAAGGCCGTCTCGACTGCGCAGGATGTGCTTGAATTTCTGGCGGAGAAGCATGAAGTTCCCCGAAAGGTTCTCGAATATCGTCACTTGTCCAAGCTGAAATCGACTTACATCGATGCGTTGCCGTTGCTGGCCGATGCGGACTCGCGCGTTCATACGACATTTCAGGCGGCGGCTACTGCGACGGGAAGACTTTCATCGATCAATCCGAATCTTCAGAACATTCCCATTCGGACCGAGTTGGGCCGCGAGATTCGCGCTGCCTTCACCTCCGCACCGGGCACGCAACTGCTCTCTGCCGATTATTCGCAGATCGAACTGCGCCTGCTGGCTCACTTCTCGGGTGATCCACTGTTGGTTCACGCCTATCAAAACAACGAAGACATTCACACCCTTACCGCAAGCGAGGTCTTCGGCGTGCCGCGCGAGACCATGGACAAAGAGACGCGCAATCGCGCCAAGGCGGTGAACTTCGGAATTGTCTATGGCATTTCGCCCTTCGGCCTGGCCGCGCAGTTGGGCATTCCGCAGGCCGAGGCGCGCGCCTACATCGAGCGCTACTTCGCGCGTTACCAGGGCGTCAAAGCGTTCATCGAAAAAACGCTGGAAGAGACCAGAAAGACCGGCAGCGTGCGCACGCTCTTTGGGCGCGTTCGTCCCATCCCAGATATCGAGAGCCGGAACCCTAACCAGCGCGGCTTTGCCGAGCGCACAGCCATCAACACGCCGCTGCAAGGCACCGCCGCCGACCTTATCAAGCTGGCCATGATCGCGATTGATCGCAAGCTCAGCGAACGCAATTTGAAGACTCGCATGGTGCTGCAAGTCCACGATGAATTGCTTTTTGAAGTTCCTGCCGATGAAAACGCCGAGGTAGAGGAGTTAGTCCGCACGGAGATGGAAGGTGTGGTTCAGCTTAGTGTTCCTTTAGTGGCGGATCTGGCCTTCGGCGCGAATTGGCGAGACATGTAAGCGTGTTTTAAAAATGGTTTGGCGGTTTGTGAATGCAATTACGCAGGGGCTGAAGCCCCATGTTATAAGGCTATTTTCGGCATGACTGAAGTCATGCCCTGACACAATGCGGCATTCTTGAAACAAGCTCTAGCGAGTTGCGCTCCATGTCTATACGCCGAGTTCGGCGCGGATCGCATCGGCGATTGCATTGGCGTGCAGGCGCATGGCGTCTTCGCTTTCGGCTTCGATCATTACGCGTGCAAGGGCTTCGGTGCCGCTGTAACGGATGACTACACGGCCTGAGTCCTTGAGATCTTCTTCAGCAGCGCGAATGGCGGCGGCTACTGCGGGGATTGACTCGAGCGGCTTCTTCTCGCGCACCTTCACATTCACAATCACCTGCGGGAAGACCTTCAAATCCGCTGTCAGCTCGTCGATAGTTTTCTTTGAGCGGGCGATCAGATCGAGGACGACTAACGCAGTGAGCAGGCCATCGCCGGTGGTGGCCAGATGCGGCAACAGAATGTGGCCGGACTGTTCGCCGCCGAGCGCCGCATCGTGCTTCTGCATTTGCTCGAGGACGTAGCGGTCGCCCACAGGCGCGCGCAACATGCGAATGCCGCTGCGTTTGAGTGCTGCTTCAAGGCCCATGTTGGACATGGTGGTGGCGACGACAAGATCCCCGGTCAGCAAACCACGCGCCTTGAGATCGCGCGCGACCATCAGCAGTATCGCATCGCCGTTGATGACGTTGTTCTTTGCGCCGGACAACATGCAGCGGTCGGCGTCCCCGTCGAAGGTGAGGCCAAGCTGCGCTCCGCGCGCCACTACTTCAGCGGCCACACCTTTAGGATGTAACGCGCCGCAGTTCAGATTGATATTGCGGCCGTCGGGTGCGACGTTGAGTAGCGTGACAGCGTTGGCCGCGGGACCGCTGAGTCTGCGGAAGAGTTCGGGCGCAACTGCCGCAGCCGCTCCATTCGCGCAATCGGCGACGATGTGCAACCCGGCGAGCGAGAGGCTTGGCACGCAGTCGATGAGGAACTGAATGTAATCAGCCTGGAAGGCGGGGTTGTCATCGACCAGTGGGAGCGTAGCCGGGTTTGGAGCAGTGGCGACCCTTCGTTCGATCTCCGCAGCATGGTGGAGAATTTCATCCTCCATGGCCAGCTCGACCGCATCGGCCAGTTTGAAGCCGTCGCTGCCAAAGAGCTTGATGCCGTTGTCTTGCCAGGGATTGTGCGAAGCCGAAATTACCACGCCGGCTTGAAAGTCGTGTCTCCGCGCCAGAAATGCAACGGCAGGAGTTGGGACTACGCCGGCGCTCTCGACGCTCACTCCTGTTTCGCGCAGGCCGGCGGCGAGGGTGGCGGCGATCCAGGGTCCGGACTCGCGCGTGTCGCGGCCAAGGATCACCTTGGGTTTATCCGCAAGTCTGCGCAAAGAGTGGCCCAGCGCCAGCCCGCAGGCATAGATCGTGTTTGCATCGAGGGGAGTTTCACCCGCGACGGCGCGAATGCCGTCAGTGCCGAAGAGTTTGCGTGCGGTAGCTGTGGTCATAGTCTCATTTCTTGGTTGAACGATTGTGCGCCGCAGATTCAACGCGGCTGATAAACGTACCATCAGACAGGTGCGTGGTGATCTTTTCTCCGCGCGCAACCTGCGATGTTGAGCGTACCAGTGCGCCATTGGCGTCGATCACCAGCGCATATCCGCGATCCAAAACCGCAAGTGGAGAGAGGGAGTGCAGCCGGGCGTCAACCAGGCTGAGGCGCGCAGCGGAGTGGTGAAGCGTACGTTCGAGCGAGCGGTCAAGACGTGTGCGGCAAGCGGCGAGTGCTTCGCGAACTTCTGAAAGTCCCTGGCGCGGATCGTGGCGCAAGACGGCAGCGGTCAGTTCGCCAATACGGCTTTGATGCTGGCGAATCTGATCGCTCACGGATTCTTCCATGCGAAAACTGAGGTCGTCGAGGCGCTGTTCCAGCTGATGCAGCAGCGCCGACATGCGTCCCTCGGCGCGGCTTACTGGCAGACGCGTGAGCCGCTGGCGGGCGAGCAGCAACTGGAAGCGAGCGGCGCGTTCCAGGCGGTGCGACTGCGTAGCCAGATGTTCGGCGATTTTGTGTTGCGCCTCGGTGATGAGTTCGGCAGCGGCCGAGGGCGTCGGGGCGCGCAGGTCGGCGACAAAGTCGGCAATGGTAAAGTCGGTCTCATGGCCAATCGCCGAGACGACGGGCAGACGCGAGGCCACAATCGCGCGGGCTACACGCTCGCTGTTGAAGGCCGCGAGGTCTTCGAGTGACCCGCCGCCACGCGCAATGACGATCACATCCACAAGGCCCGATGCATTGAGTTCAGAGAGTGCCTCTTCAATCTCGGCTGGCGCGGAGTCTCCCTGAACCGAGACCGGGAAGAGCAGCACGCTCAAGCCGGAGTGGCGGCGGGCAACGATATTCAAGAAGTCTCGAATCACCGAGCCGGTGGGCGAAGTAATGATGCCGACTGTACGAGGGAAGGCGGGCAACGGGCGCTTGCGTTCCGAGTCGAAGAGGCCCTCGTCCTTGAGCCGCTGCTTCAGTTGTTCAAAAGCCAGTTGGAGCGAGCCCGCGCCGACCGGCTCCATTGTCTCGGCCACCAGCTGCATCTGTCCGCGCTGTTCGTAAACGCTGACCCTGCCGCGCACCAGCACGTGCAGGCCGTCCGCAGGGCGGAAGCGCAGAAGCTTGGCGTGCCCGCGGAAGAGCACTACGGGGAGCTGCGCGTCGGCATCCTTGAGCGTGAAGTAGAGATGGCCGGAGGGTGCGGGCTTGAAGTTTGAGATCTCGCCCTCAACCCAGACGTCGCTGTACTCAACCTCGACCAGTTCGCGGACTTTGCCCACCAGTTCGCGCACCAGCAAGATGCGCCGCGTGGGGCGCGGCTCGTCAAATCTGAGCGCGAGCTGGCGGTTGAGGCCGAGTTGAGGCGCGAATGGGTCGTCCCTGGTCACGTATAAAGTGTAATTGCGCGAGCTTGTCGCGGGTTTCCGGGCTCGAAACCGGGGAATCTGGACTCATCCGGCTCGACGTCAGGAATGGGTTGATGCAACCGCCAGCACCGCCAGCCGTTCAGCCACAGCTTCGACGATCTGTTCGTGGACTTCGTCGATGGTCAGGTCGCCCTCGATCAGGACAACGCGCTCCGGCTCGCGGATGGCGATCTCGCGATATTTCTGCCAGACGCGGCTGTAAAAGGCATCCTGCTCCTGCTCGAAGCGGCCTTCGTCGAGTCCACTCGCTTCGGCGGTGCGCTGGTTGCGCCGGCGGGCGCGCGCAAGCGAGGCCTCAAGAGATGGAAGCAGCAACAGCGTCAGATCGGGCTGAAGGTTCGAGCAAACCAGCCGATGAAGCTCAAGCACCACTGCGGAGCCAAGTTCACGGCCGCCGCCCTGGTAGGCTTCTGTCGAATCGGTAAAGCGGTCGCACAGGACGAGCTTTCCGGCGTCAAGTGCGGGTTGTATCACCTCGGCGATGGCTTGTGCGCGGTCGGCAAACATCAATGCCATTTCAGTCATCGGCGCAAGGCCCGCAGAGCGCGAGTCGAGCACCAGTTCGCGGATGCGGTCGCCTGTAGCCGTGCCGCCGGGTTGGCGGGTGACGACCGGAGCGTGGCCACGCTTTTTTAACCAGGCACCCAGACGGTTGATCTGCGTGGTTTTTCCGGAACCATCCAGGCCTTCGAGTGTTATAAAGAGACCGCGCGGCATGGCCTGAGTCTACCACCCAAACAAAGTTAAAGACGAGCTTGCTCCAATTGTGTTAAAACGAGTTGAATTGTGAACTTTACCGGAGGCAGGAGACTGTGCTCCACGGGAGTCGAAACAAAGTGAATTCTCGCGCTATCCACAAACTCGCTGTTTGCGGCTTCCTCGCGGTCGCCATGCTCGCCACCCAGCAAATCAAAGCCCAATACCTGACGCTGGAGGGTCAAACAGGCGGCTTCCTGACGCCCACTGCCTACGTCGTCTACATGGAGAAGGGCGAGAAGCTCTCTCACCCAGCCGTCGGCTTCCACTTCATCGACGCCAGCGCTGTGATCGGCAATATTGAGACCTTCAGCATCACAGAGGCTTTCTTCGGACGGGCCGAGGCTGGCTACACGCGCAGTGTGCACCAGTTTGGCGATAGCGGGCCGAGCACCACCGTGTTAGCCAATGCAGTGCCGGGGTCCACATCGCCGACTACCTCAGTGCCAGTCACGCCGGATTTTAGCCAGCTTTGGCACTACAACGGCATGAACGTCTTTCATGGCAAGGTAGTGGCGATCAACGACGGGCAGTTCGGCCCCTGGACACCGGGAATTGCCGTGGGCGGCGTGGTTCGCACTCAGGACAGATTCGTCTCGGGCGCCGCATATCAGGAGGCTGTGGAACTCTACGATCAATATTGTCTTGAAACGCGGTTGTGTGCCCCGGTAGCTGTCCCGGCCGCCAAGTCGTACAACAACGGGGACGTGTATGTGGCCGTCACCAAGACCTGGGCCAAGAAGCCAGTGCCCTTCCTGGCGAATATCGGATGGAAGGCTACCAATGCGTCGATCTATGGTATCGGCGGCCAAAGCAACCGTTTCATCGGACGGTTCTTCGGTGGCCTGGGAATTCCGCTGCCCATTGCACACGGAATCGTGGCTGTTCCCTCAGCGGGCTTCACTCAACAGCCGCCAACGGTCAAGGGCCTGGGCGCTGCCCCTCCCAACGGTATCCCTCTAGTGGCCGGCAAGGCAGATCTGCCGACAACATTGGATTACGCCGTGCGCATCACTCAGAGAGAAAAGCCGCACTTTGCCTTTGACATAGGCGTTGGCCAGGTGGCAAACAATATCGGATCGATCCCTTCGCCCACTTTTTTGCCCGCGCCCGCGCCGCAGGTTGTATACATCCCGGTCAATCTCCAGGCGCGCCACGTCGTTGGGATGGGAATCAGCTACCGCTACTGACGGCTGCTCAGAAGGCCGAGTTCCCTACACAAAGGCCCACGGATTGCCGTGGGCCTTTGTGCGTTTGGGAAGGGCTGAGCCAAGCCTGTGGGAGGGCGCGGGAGCAGGCCCCTCAATCAGCCCAAAAAACGGAAAGAGCCGCCCGGCAACAGGGCAGCTCCTTCCTCAGGG
>CAYVMS010000184.1:0-7310 GCA_964452615.1 uncultured Occallatibacter sp. | reverse complement strand
TGGTCCAGAGCCTTCTGCATGTGCAAGACGTGCTCCGCTGCCATTTGAATCAGGCGGCGCGATGTCGCCAGAGGGATCGGATGGCGCAGATAAATCCGGGCGGCGGAAACTGGCACGGAGAAGGCCAACCGAGTGCAGGTACTGGAGCCACTGGCAATCGGAGACATCGGTCTTCCTGCCTGGTACGTTCTTCACATGTTGTGCGTTGACGAGGTAAACCTCGAGGCCGCGTGCTTCCAGAATCTAATAAATAGGAATCCAATAAACGCTGGTAGATTCCATCGCCACGGAGTGGATTCCACACTGTTCAAGCCAATCTGCCAAGGCATGCAGATCGCGCGTGAGCGTGGGAAAGCTGCGCACGGGTTGTAAATCTCGGTCAGCGCTCACAGTAACGTACAACTCGCTGGCGCCTACATCTATGCCGGCCGCATCCGGATGCAGTACCGTAAGCGTGTCGCATCTTCTTTTGCTCTTCTTGGCCAATCGCTCCTCCGATCTCGCCGATCGGGTGCCTGAGGCGCGGATACAGAGCAAACTCCCAATCGAGATCGTCGCCGAAAAACGACCGACGTCATCACACGTCTGTACGCAACCCCAGACCCACACTTCACGGTCGGGCTTCTTGCCGAGCACCAGTGTCGCCGCGGGCTGTAGCTGTCATCCGACCGGCTGCGAATATCATCGCTCGACTCGTGTTCCTTTGCATCCTGTCTGGCCAAAAGCGGCCAGTTCCACGCTTTGCCATCTGCCGATATGGCGTGGTTGCTCACTACGGCACAGTGAAAACTCATCGACCAGTTTCGCTGCAATCGAGAAACTTCGAGCGACGACGAACCGGAGCAGCTGGCCGATGCCGTGATCGCGGCCGTGGGCGACGAATTACCGGCCTCTAGGTACGCAGCCTGCCCGCTCATTCCATCGTCCTTCGGCAGGCCGGCTTAAATCTCCAGAAGCGTAAACGTTGGTCAGGCGGATTGCTTGTCAGCGAGTTTTGGAACCGACCTCCGTCCGGCCTTGGACAACGGGATTCTCTTTCTCATTGAGTGAGTGATCTGACTTGCGTTTTGCAAGCAAGGTGTCGATTGCGATCCATCCTGGACCAAAGATCAATATCAGTAAAGCTGCAAACCAGAAGGTGTATGGGTCTGCGCCGTAAAATTTTCCCGGGTCGGAAAAGATCTGGGCAAGTGCGTCTCGGTCCCCCGCCACAAAAGCAACCGACATATTGGCGAACAGCACCAGAGCCACGACGCGCGAGCCGATCCCCAATGCGATCAGCACACCTCCGACCAGTTCAACCAGCGCAACAACCAGCGCATTAACATGCGGCGAGGGTATGTTGAGCGTCTGAAAGAAATCCGCAACTCGATCCAGGTGTTGCAGCTTTCCCCAGCCCGTTTGAGTAAACTGCCAGCCCCAATAGAGGCGAATCAGAAGGAGAAAAGGCGATTGGACTCGATCGAGAGCTCTCAAATACAAATCATAAGCTGATCTGAAGAATGCAAGTGGGTGGGTCATGGAATCCTTTCTGGATTTGCGATGGGAGTCCGTTCGGATGAACAAAGCCATCCGAGTTCCGCCCAGTTGCCAAACCACTCACTCACGCTGGCAGCCTGTTCGCCGGGAGTGATTGAGGAGTTCAGAAATGCCGCTTCAAGGGCATCTCCCAACGAACTTCCATTGGACAATGCAGACAACAGCGCAAATTCTACTTGCGCAAGCCGTTTGTAGTAGACCACGAGATTGTGTCGATGAACGGCAATCCAAATATCGCGCCGACCCATTTCCGGCAGAGGTATAGGCAGCGACGAATGTGATCCAGAGCCGGCTTGACTGTTACTTGCCTGACTTGCCGCCTCCACGCGCACGCGACGCCGGTGGACGTCGAGTACTAGATCATCGACGGGGTAATGCAGAGCGAGCAATTGCACGTGAGGCTGCAATCCGATATGCGCATCATCGTCGAGTTGAGCGATCTCTTCGGCCCCGATCGGGGCAAACCCGGCTTGATCAAACGCCTCGGCATAGGCCCATTCCAGGCGCGCCACGTCAATCGCCAGTTCCGCACGATCACCTGCGAACTCTGGATGTGCGGTCAACCAGGCAGGGAGGTGCGTACCTAGATTGCGAAGGGTAAAACTACGCGAAGGATGCGCTACAAGGTATTCGCGAGACAACAGTTCAAATTGTTCTGCGCCGACCACTGCCTCAAGCGCAGGGAAATCCTCTGCTAGCGCGGCCATCACACGGAACCAGTATTGGCGGTTGTAGATTTCAAGCCGCTCAAAGGCGCTTAGATAACAGTTCGGTTTGACATAGACAGCGGCGCGATCGCTCATGCTGGAACCGTCGTCGAGTTGCTCAATCATCGTCTCATCCGTTGTGAGGGGACGCATAACATCCGCGGCCATGCGGCGCTGAAATTCGAGCAGACTCATTGCACCACCTCCTCGACGATCAACTTGCGAGCAGCTTCCAGATAGCGCTCGGCCTTCTTGGCTTCGCGATGAACCTCGTCGAATGGCGGAATGCGATCATCCCATTCGAGCAATGTAGGAGTGGGGCCGCAGCGCTCGATTGCACGAGCGTAGAGTTGCCATACCGGATCGATGACCGGGTGATCGTGCGTGTCGAGAATGTACTTCTCGTATCGGCTGTGCCCGGCTATATGAATCTGCGCAACCCTTTCGGCGGGAACCGCATTCACATAAGTTGTTGGATCGAACTCGTGATTGACCGACGAAACATAGATATTATTGACGTCAAGCAGGATCCCGCAGTCGGCTCGCTCCACGACCTCGTTGAGAAACTCCCACTCGGTCATCTCGGAATCGGTAAACTCCGCATAGCTGCTGACGTTTTCAACCGCGACGGGAATCTCCAGGTAGTCCCTCACCTCGCGAATGCGCGCGGCTGTTGATTCCACCGCCTCCCAGGTGTAGGGAAGCGGCAACAGATCATGCGAGTAGGTTCCATCCACGCTTCCCCAGCAGAGATGATCGCTCAGCCAGGGAGTCCCGGTCCGTTTTGTTAGAGTTTTCAGGCGGCGTAGATGTTCGCTGTCGGCGGGCTGCGCCGATCCGAAGTACATCGAGACGCCATGCTGCACTACGCGATACTTTTCCAAAATCTGGTCGAGCACATGAAGGGGACGGCCCGCATCCACCATGTAGTTTTCCGAGATGATCTCAAACCAATCGACAACTGGATTTCGGCTGAAGATATGGTCATAGTGGGGAATTCGCAGCCCAATGCCAACGCCGTAATCCTGAAAGTTGTTAAAACGATTTCCGGGCATATCATTTCTCCATCGACTCCGCAAAAGAAGATCGAATTCGGCAGAAGATTCTTGTTAGAAGGGTGTGGCAGGGGTCTGCACGATGCCGGCCCCCGCCACTGCTCAACTAAGCCGCGTGCGGCATGGAGCCATCGGTGGCGCAACCGCCCTTGCCCTTGCAGCTATTCTTGCCTTTACAGCCGTTGTCGCTGGACTTGCATCCGCCCTTGCCCTTGCAGTCGTTCTTGCCTTTACAAGAATGTTTGTCCTTGTCGTCAAAGCCAACCGAGCGCAGACCAGCCTTTGCGCTGGTCACCTGAGCTTTGCTTGAATTGCTGGTCTGGGTTTGGGCGCGCACAGCAGTGCCACTCAGAATGCCGGAAACTGCTGCGGAAAGAACCAGTGCTCTCATGGTGCTGTTCATTGGGAAAAGACCTCCTCTGAATGTTTTGTTTGTTGATAGCGCGGACTGCCCCGGAAGAACAGCCCAGGTCTGAACGCTTGAAGTGTGCACGGGATCTCGGCCGACGCGAAAAACAGGGAGCGGTAGAGATCACCATTGACGTGCGCGAGAAGAACCGATAAATCAAGGGAAGTGTCTTGGTTACTGGCTAATCGCTACGCCGCTGAAGGAGGCGACGCCGATTGAGCTCGAGGTCGCAACAGGCGTGAGGTCGCCATGGCCGTCGATGGCGAAGACGCCGACGTATGCCTCGCTGCCCGCAGTATAAATCACGGCTAGCCATTTGCGGTCAGGAGATACCGTTATGTCCGTTGGCACGCCCGGCACGGGAACCGATTTGTAGAACACTCCGCCCTGGCCGTCGCTGAAGAAGATAGAGATCGCGTGTCCGGGGGAGTTGCCGGTGTACCAGATGTTCCCCGGTCCTTTGGCCACCCAGCACGGGGCGTTGACGGGATACGACGGTGTCGGTCCAGCAATTGGGGTAAGGTTCCGGTCCTCGTCCACGATAGCGAAGCTGTCAGGACTATGGGCCGGCGTAAATCCCAAAACGTTTCCCCAGAACGCTTCTCCAAGTGGCACCATATCAGCGCTGCTGGGCAGCGGAATGGCGGTACTTGTTCCATTCAGCACTCCATCGTCATGTGTGAGAGGCAATTGAAGTAGAGATCCCGAGCTCAATGTGACAGCCGCCCAGCTTCTTCCTACTGCGATCTGCGCCGCCGAAGGATCGGAGAGACTCACGACAGGTCCATCGACAAAGCCCGAAGGCCACGCATGACTCTCGGCACAGTTGGCGCCGACTACGAAGAGATGCTCATCGGTCAACGCCAGAGAATCCGGCTTCATGCAGTCAGACACCAGATCTATCGTTTTTCCAATAGCAATGGAATTGTCATACCGCACTAATTGGCTGACGGTGTTCGAACCGTAGTTCGCCGCCGCCCCGAGGCCGTTCTTGAACTGCTGAATTCCCGCGTTCGTACTGGCGCCTCCCTTGCCGCCAGTGTGCAGCGTCTCTGCCCATGCCAGCGAGGGCGTGCCCGAGGTGTCCAGCTTGAACACTACGACAGCATTGCCGCTTGCGTCATTTGTGCTTGTGATCACCAGTGCGCCGCGTTCCTTCTGCCCGGCAGCGGCTAGTGCGGTAGTGACAAATAGGGCTGCCAGCGTAAAGCCGGAGCGCCACAGACCAGATTTCTGGTGCTTCTGAAAAGTCATTGCGATCTCCTTGGGGGTTATGTTGAAAGTGCGGCCCGGTTGCGAGTCTACGAACTCGCCACGGAAAGTGAGCACCTTCACAAGTGGGTATTCGATCTGGACCGGGGGAAAGTTACGGTCTCAAATGAAGATCTTTGCCAGTGGCATGAATTGCAGATAAAACGAAGGCACCGTAACTTTTCGGCGCTTTGGAGCGAATGATTGTCAAAGGGGGTGTCGATTGCCGACGGTGAGATTATCAAACTTTTGATGGGGCGCGTCGTGATAGAACTTGTTTGAGGATTCACTGCGCCATGTCGTCGGACGGCAATCTGGAAATACTGATGGCTGCTTATCAGAGTGGCGACTTCGGTGCGGCCACCGTGCTGATCGAGCGACTGAGTCCTCAGTTGCACCGGTTCTATGCAGGCCAGTTTGCCAGCCGAAAAGATGCCGACGACTTGCTGCAGGAGACCTGGCTGCTTATTCACAAGGTGCGTCACACCTATCGGGCGGGCGAGCCGGTGATGCCATGGTTTTATGGGATTGCCAGGCACGTGCGCGTAAACCACTATCGCAAAGCGAGCCGCGTAGCACTGCACGAAGAGCAGGTGGAGACGCCATCGGAACTGCCTGCGCCTGCCCCTGAAACACCGGGCACGACAACAGAGATTGCGGAGCTTCTTGCGCCCCTGCCTGAAAGCCAGCGAGAGGTCATCCTGATGTTGAAGGTTGCGGGGATGAGTCTGGAAGAGGTGGCGCGCGCCACATCATCCACCGTGGGGTCGGTGAAACAGAAGGCCCATCGCGGATATGAACGATTGAGGGAGCGGCTGATAGCGATGGGCCTGTCGCAAGGCCGCAGGGGAGGGCTCTCGTGAAAGAGAGAGAGATTGACGAAGTTCTCGCGCGGGCCGCAAAAGATGCGCCGGCGGTTTCCCCTGCCTTGCTCGAAAGCATTGCGCGCTCGATAAAGCCCACGATGCGCCCAGTTCGCCCAATGCCTCCGGCGTGGCTGCTCACCGCAGGTCTGATTCTGATTGCGGCCGCCGTCGCGTTAGCCGGCGCGGCGCGAGCCGGACTTTACGGAATTGAACGCCTCACCGCCTTTGAACGCATCCTCATCTTCCCGGCGCTCGTTCTTTTCTTATGGGCCTCCGCAGCGGAGTTCGTAGCCTCCATGGTTCCCGGCAGCAGACGCCGAATGCATCCCGGTGTGCTGCTGGCAATCAGTTGTTTAGCGCTGCTGGGTGTCTTTGCGGGAGTCTTCCGCGACTACCACACCGCTCACTTTGTCTCGGCGGGCATCGCCTGTCTTGTTGCCGGACTCGCTCACGCCATCCCGGTAGCTCTCTTGAGCTGGCTACTCTTGCGACGCGGATTGGCTGTGAATCCTGTGGCCGCCGGAGCCATAGCGGGCACTCTGGCAGGCCTCGCCGGTGTAACGATGCTGGAACTTCATTGCCCTAACTTCCAGGTGCTGCACGTCCTTGTCTGGCATACAGCGGTTGTGCCGGTTGCGGGTGCAGCCGGAGCCTTGCTTGCCTGGGCGCTCCAGATGAGAGCGAGATTCAGCGAGCGTTAACCGGGCCGCTCTTGATGGATCGACGTTGAAAGTGTCGATAAACCGCTCGCGTAAACTGTCTCTATGTCGTTTACCAGACCCGACAGCGAACCGAAGAAGAAATGGCAAGCTGCTCTCGTTTCGCCCTTGATTTCGCATCTTCAGCAGCGTGAGGAACTGGTATTTCTTCTTCTGACGCTGCTGATTGGAGCGCTGACCGGACTCGCCGTGGTCGCTTTCATTGTGCTCACGGAGCGGTTGGGAATGCGCCTCTATCCAGTGGACAGCGCCGTATAGAGACGTGTATTCGTTCCAGTAGCAGGCTCGCTCGCCATGGGGTTCTTACTCTACCGGTTTTTCCCTAACGCCAGAGGCAGCGGCGTACCTCAAACCAAAGCCGCCTTTTCGCTCGCGATGGATTCATCTCCCTGAGAACAGTCCTGGGCAAGTTTTTCTGCACGGCTACCACGCTTGCGAGCGGGATTCCACTTGGCCGAGAGGGACCGTCTGTTCAGGTCGGAGCTGGAATCGGATCGGTCCTTGGCCGATGGCTCGGATTGCGTCCGGAGAAAGTAAAGGCGCTGATTCCTGTGGGAGGAGTAGTGGCCTCCCAACACCAGCCTCTTGTCCAGATTCTCCACGCTCTCCTCTTCACGCGAGACTACGCTTATATATGGCCAGGTCTCATACATATGACAATTATTTTCATGGTTTTAGGCCAAATGCACACCAATATACGGAAACATCTTCATCAATACCGCCGGGTACTGGGATGGACTGCTGGCCTTTCTCGATTCCGCAGT
>CAYVMS010000183.1:0-7354 GCA_964452615.1 uncultured Occallatibacter sp. | reverse complement strand
GATGGTCATGACGGCTCCTCTTCATAAACAGTTTAGGGTAATCGATAAGAGCCACTTGCAAAATTCCATAAAAGACTTGAAAATGCGTCAAGGCACGACTTCAGTCGTGCCGAAAGAGCAGCAAAGCATGTTGGGCTTTAGCCCCCGCGATTTATGCTTTCAGTTATTTGCAATGTCACAGCAGACCACAATAATTCTTGCCTTTTTTGCGGACATATTCCCTCCTCCGGTGCACAATCAGAGAATGAACAAGAACCAGAGGCTAAGCACTTTGCAAGTTGGCATTCCCCGGTCCCCGTTCCCAGCGAGAGCGTACCCACCCCCACCCCACTCCTGACTATGAAACTGTGAGACTGTGAAGAAAAGAAAGCCGGAGGACACAATGGGATTGAGCGAAGATCTGGAACGGATTGCATTGCAGGAACGCAAGCTTGTGTTGCCGGAACTGGACGCAGGGGTAGCCTGGAAGCTAGGCACTCGCCTGCGGACAATGGCCCAGGAGCGCGGGCTATCGCTGGTAATTGACGTGCGCCGATTTGGGCAGCCTCTCTTTTATGCGGCGCTCGACGGCACTACACCGGACAATCCAGAGTGGGTGCGGCGCAAAATCAACGTGGTGGCGCGCTTTCATCGCAGCTCGTATAGCGTTGGTTTGAACCTCAAGTCGAAGAATGAAACGCTGCAGGAGAAACTCGGCCTGCCATTGGCTGATTACGCCACGAATGGCGGATCGTTTCCGCTCACCGTAGCGGGCGCTGGCGTCGTTGGCTGCGTGACCGTCTCCGGCTTGCCGCAGCGGGCCGATCACGAACTGGTTGTGGAAGCGCTCTGCGCCGAGTTGGGGCGCGATTACGCTGAATTGCGTCTGGCGAGCGAGACGGCGGAGTAGCGAGTCGGCAAGTCAGCGGGCTACTGGCCGAACGTCGAAGTTGCACTGCAGTTGCAGATAGCTTTATGGAGGGAGCAGGGGGGGGTAACCCCCTGAAATTGGGTCAATGAGACGAGGCCTTCAGGCCCGGCCATTTCTTTCGATCAGAGCGATGAAGAAACCATCCGTATGAAAGACGCCGGGGAGCAGGCGGAGCGCGCCTTCAGGCGTGAGGCTTGCGCGCAACCGCTCAGCACCAGAAGGCGTCAAAATGCCATCGGCAAGTAACTCGCCGATGCGGGCTTCAAGCGAAACCAGACGCGCGCTCGGAGTCGTGGCCAGTACCGCTGTAACGACCTGCTCGTTTTCTTCCGGTTCCAGTGAGCATGTGGAGTAGACGACGCTGCCGCCGGGGCGCACGGCTCGCAATGCCGCGCTGAGGATCGCTCGCTGGCGTTCAGCCTGGCGACGGAGGTCTTCAAGGCCCAAACGATGGCGGATTTCCGGGTTGCGACCCAGCGTTCCTGTTCCGCTGCACGGCACGTCGGCAAGCACAAGGTCATAGACCGCCTCATCTGAGAGCGCAGTTGCGTCGGCCAGACGGCATTCGATTCGTTCGCCGAGGAAGGCCAGCCGCATGCGCATTTGTTCGAGCCTTGGCGCGCTCGATTCGCAGGCGACGATGCGGGCCTGTGGGTTGCGCTCGGCCAGGATGAGAGTCTTTCCCCCAGGAGCCGCGCAGGCATCGAGGATGCTCTTTACCTTGGGCTTCATGCCGGCCAACTCGGCAACCAGCTGTGAGCCCTCGTCTTGAAATCGCACGCGGCCCTCTCGAAAGGCATCTGTCGAGGCCACGTCGCCGGAGAGGACTGTGCATGCGGCATTGAGCAACTCGCCGGGTTCAAAATCGACCCCCGCTTTTGCGAGTTCTTCCAACACACTCGCGTGCCCCATCCATTCTGCTTCTTTTGGCAGAATGGATGGGAAACCATGATCCTTGGCCAGCGCTCGTTTATGCGCATCCGGTTCGACGATCCTCACCGTCAGCATAGGCTGGCTCTGTCCGTGCCGGCAGATGTTTTGTGCCGCTTGTAGGCCATAGTGATTGATCCAGCGCTCAACCATCCAGGCGGGATGAGCTTCGCAGTCTCGCGAAAGGCTTTCTTCATCAAGGCGTGCCGCTGCGGACTGCGGAGATGCAGCCAGCTTGCGCAGAACTGCGTTGACCATGGCGGAAGCGAAACGGTGACCGGCTTGCTTTGCCAACTCGACGCTCTCGTCGATCGCGGCGCGCGCAGGAATGCGGTCCATCTGCAAAATCTGAAACGCACCCATGCGCAGCGCAATCAAAATCTCCGCATCCAGTTTGGCGTTGGGGCGCGACAGCAGCGGCTGCACTTGGGTGTCTAGCCTGATCTGCCAGCGCAGAACGCCGAGCACCAGTGCAGTGGCTAGATTGCGATCAGGCTCCGAGAGCGAATTGACGGCTTTGCCGCGCAGCAGATCGTCGGAGTGGGAATGTCCGCGTTCAACGGCAAGGAGAATGTTGAATGCCGCGTGACGCGCCGCAGAGATGGCAGCCGAACGATTCTTCGGCGCGCTCTTCTTTGAACCAGAACTTGAGACTGCATTTTTCTGGTCCTTCATTGCGCTTGAGTCCCGAGCAGCGCTCCGTCGGCCAGAGCATTTCCGCGAAGAAACTCGGCAGCCGTGAGCCTCTTCTTGCCCTCAAGCTGCACTTCAATCAGTTCCAGCCATGTGGCCTGAGCGCAAGCCACAAAAAGTTGGTGTTGCTCGACGTGAATCAGGCCCGCATCTGCAGAAACGGGCTCGGCAAAACTCGAAGGATCGGCAACGCTCATCCGATGAACGATCAGCTTCTTGCCTTCGAGCGTGGTGAATGCGCCGGGCCAGGGCTGAAAGCCGCGCCAGCGATTTTTCAGCTCCGATGCTGTGCGTGCGGCAAAATCCATGCGCCCGTCTTCGCGGCTGAGTATTGGAGCAAGTGTCGCTCCGGCGTGCTTCTGCGGCTTCGGCTGGATGCTCCCGTCGTCAAGGCCGGCCAGTGTCTTGACCACGAGCGGCGCGCCACCCTCGGCCAACTCGTCGAAGAGAACTGCGGCTGTCTGATCAGCGCTGATAGCCAGCGCCTGCTGGAGCAAGATCGGCCCGGTGTCGAGGCCCTCTTCGAGCAACATTGTAGTGTTGCCGGTGAAGACCTCACCCATGGCTACGGCCCACTGGATCGGCGCCGCTCCCCGATACCGTGGAAGCAACGACGCATGAAGATTGATGCAGCCCAGACGCGGTAGCGCGAGCATCCACGGCGGAATCAGGCGGCCGTATGCGACAACAATAATTGCATCGGGGGCTATGGCTTCAAGCCGCGCGCGAAACTCCTGATTGTTGCGGATCTTCTCAGGCTGGGTGACTTCGAGGCCAGCGGCAAGCGCGGCGATCTTGACTGGCGGAGCAGTCAACTCCTTGGTTCGGCCCACCGGCCGATCAGGCTGAGAAACGACCAGGGGGATTTCGTGGCCTGCCGCGAGCAGGGCTTCAAGCGTGGGAACGGCAAAGCGCGGAGTCCCGCAGAAGACGAGCTTCATCGCCTCTACCACGTGCCGTCGCGCTGCATTTTGCGTATCTTTCTGAGGGCAAACTCACGCTTGAGCCCGCTCATGCGGAAGATGAACAACATGCCGTCCACGTGATCGATCTCGTGCTGGAAGCAGCGCGCCAGCAGCTCGGTGCCGTCCATCTCGAACCACTTGCCGTTCTCGTCCTGAGCGCGCACTCGCACCTTAAATGCACGCGACACCTTTTCGCGGATCTCGGGAAAGCTCAGGCAGCCTTCTTCTTCGTACTGTTTGCCTTCGCTCGATATGATCTCGGGATTGATCAGCACCAGTTTGTCTTTGGGATCCTTGCCCACGCTGAGGTCGATCACGGCCAGGCGCTTCGACACGTTCACCTGCGGCGCGGCCAGTCCGATGCCTTGTGAGGCGTAGGAGGTCTCGAACATGTCTTCGATCAGCTTGCGCAAGTCGGCATCGAACTCGGTCACCGGTTCGCCGGGACGCGAGAGCACTGGTTCGGGATATTTGACAATATTCAGAATCATCTTGCTTCTAATAGCTCCGTATCTGTTCGATGTAGCCTTCAAAATTCCGTTGCATTTCAAGAGCCGAGTCGCCGCCGAACTTCTCTTGCGCCAAGCGGGCAATGGTCAGCGCAACCATTGCTTCCGCCACTACTCCAGCCGCCGGAACGACGCAAATATCAGATCGCTCGTAACTTGCGCTTGTTGCCTCGCGTGTGTCAAAGCGCACCGATTGCAGAGGCTTGCGCAGAGTCGAGATGGGCTTCAGATAGCCGCGCACCACAACGTCTTCGCCATTTGAAACGCCGCCCTCCATGCCGCCAGCGTAGTTCTGCGGCCGGGTGAAGCGGGTAGGACTGCCGTTGGGCTCCGTCGCATAATAGATCGGATCGTGCACCGTTGAGCCGAAGCTCTCAGCCCCCACGATGCCGCGGCCGATCTCGACCGCCTTGACGGCCTGAATGCTCATCACCGCACCGGCAAGCTGGCCGTCAAGCCGCTCGTCCCAGTTGGCATAGGTTCCGAGCCCAGCCGGCACGCCGTGCGCTACCACCTCGAAGACGCCGCCCACCGTGTCGCCGGTGCGGGCAACCTCTTCGACCTCTTCTTTCATTCGTGCTTGGGTTGCCTCATCCACGCAGCCGAGCACGACCTCGTCCTGGGCTCCAAGGGCGGCAATCTCTTCCCAGGTGACGGGGCGGTTCAGCTCGACGCGGCCCACGCGTATGACGTGGCTGGCCACTTCTATCCCCAGCACTCGCAGCATCAGCTTGGCGAGCGCACCGGCGGCTACACGCGCGGTAGTTTCGCGGGCCGAGGCGCGCTCGAGCACGTAACGCGCGTCTGGGAAGTTGTACTTCAGAGCGCCGGCCAGGTCCGCGTGGCCAGGACGAGGCGAGGCCACCACCTGGTGCAGCGCCGGGTCGCCCTCTGCGACCGGCAGCTTGTCTTCCCAGTTTTTCCAGTCGCGGTTTTCGAGCTCGATGGCAATGGGCGTTCCGATGGTTTTGCCGTGACGCACTCCCGAGAGCACGTGGGCTTTGTCGGTCTCGATCTTCATCCGCCCGCCGCGCCCGTAGCCCTGTTGCCGCCGCCACAGTTCGCGGTTCACAAACTCCAGATCAACGGGCACGCCGGCCGGCAGCCCGGTGACCAGCGCAATCAGCGCCTCGCCATGTGACTCTCCGGCAGTTGAGAAACGAATCATATTCTCTTGATTGTAACGGAGAAAGACTGGTCAGTTAGCAGTTGACTCCGTAGATCTGCAGAGTAGGTGGATGAGCCGCATTTCACGCCGGCCTCAGGTCCGTATGCCCAAAGTCATCGCCTTTCCAGAGAACAGGCTCGCGCTTCTCGCGGGCCAGGGCGTATGTGAAGCAGTCGCCGAAGTTCAGGTTGGCGGCGTGGCCGCTGCCTTTGCCATAGTCACGATAGGCTTGCCGGGCGATCTTTGCCTGCGTCACCGTGACCGGTTCGATGACGATTCTTGAAGCTTCTATGAGGTCGTCAAGCGTGCGACTCACGGCGGGCTGGCGAAGGCCGTCAATCACAATGCAAGTCTCAAAATAAGTTGCGGCTGAAATCGTGACGTTCTTCGTGTTTTCCAGAAGCGCGGAGAAGGCTGCCCGCTCCGGCTCACGCTTCAAGATAGCCACCAGTGCAGACGAGTCCACGATCATAGCGGCAATCCAGTCTCTTTGTCGTAGAGAAGGTCGCCGATCTTGTCGGAGGAGGGAAGATCCTTGAGCAACGGAGCAGTTCGCTTCGTCAGCTCGTCCAGCCAATCCGCGAGCCCTGCCTTGGGATTTGGCTGTTGCCGCTCCAGCCGCTCCTTGAGCGCAATAGTGACAGCCATCGTGACGCTTTCGCCATTTCGGTGCGCCAACTCCAGCGCCAGGCGATGCGTCTCTGCATTTTTGATGTTCAAGGCCATCGGATTCCACCTTTCCACCATTACTATCTACCATTCTACCACGGAAATCAACCAGACCGGAAAGTGCTGTTTGGCCGGGCGGAAACCCTCTCCCATGCCCTAATCTAGATTTATGACCGACCCCACAGTGGAAACGAAGGCAACGCTGAACGATAACTATGATCTCCTGGTGGTAGGCGCTGGACCCACTGGGCTGGCCTGCGCCATCGAGGCGCAAAAGACCGGTTTGCGCGTCGTGATGGTGGAGAAAGGCTGCGTCTGCAACTCGCTCTTCCACTACCCGTCGCATATGACTTTTTTCACCACGCCGGAGTTGCTGGAGATCGGCGGCATTCCCTTTCCCAGCCCCAATACCAAGCCCAATCGGAACGAAGCGCTCCAGTACTACCGGCATGTGGCGGCCTACTACAAGTTGGAGATCCGCTCGTATCATCGCGTGGAGCAGATCGAGGGCTCCGACGGAGCATTCACGGTGCGCACGATGGACCGCTTCGGCCGCGGAGGCACGATTCAAGCTCGTAAGCTGGTCATCGCAACCGGCTATTATGACCGGCCCAACTATATGCACATTCCCGGCGAGAGCCTGAGCAAGGTGCATCACTACTACTTCGATCCTCACCCTTACTTTGGGGTAGACGTGATGGTGATTGGCGGCAAGAACTCGGCGGCCATCGCGGCGCTGGAACTGTATCGCAGCGGCGCGCGTGTCACGCTGGTTTACCGCGGGCCGGGGATCACGCCAAATGTGAAGTACTGGATCAAACCGGACATTGAAAACCGTATCAAAAGCCACGAAATCAAGGCGTATTTCAATTCCGAGGTGGTGGAAATTGAGCCGGACTCCGTGCTCATCGAGACGCCGCATGGCCGCGTGACCGTCAAGAATGATTTTGTCTTCGCCATGACCGGTTATCACCCCGACTTCGAGTTCCTTGAGGCCTTGGGGGTGCATTTTGAAGGCGAGGACCGTCTGCCGGTCTGCAACCCTGAGACACTGGAGAGCAACGTGCCGGGCATCTATCTCGCCGGTGTCATCGTGGCCGGCTCGCGCACCAGTGAGATCTTCATTGAGAACGGCCGTCACCACGGGTTGCAAATCGCCAAAGCCTTGGCGGCAAAATCAACGCCAGGCACCGCGTGCGACACGGATGCTTGACGATAAGTGGCGCTCATCAACCCCGAAGAATCGTTGTGAGCCTTGAGAAGCAGTGCCCTGTTCGTTGACAGCCCCATCGCGATGAGCGGGTCTTCGGGACAGCATTTGGACAGCTAGAGGGCGGGTTCGGGTCTGACTGACCCAAACTGACTGGGTGGCCCATGTCTGGATTTTCAGACATGGGAGACCATGAATCCCACAAGGCACTTTGAGCTATACTTTCTTCCCAACGGGCAAAGTGGAAACCATTACCTCCTCCAACGCGAGCGGCGTCTCTGTGGCCTACAGCTACGACGA
>CAYVMS010000182.1:0-7370 GCA_964452615.1 uncultured Occallatibacter sp. | reverse complement strand
CCTACTTCAACACCACCCCCATCGGTCGCGCGGTCACGGGCACCATGCTGGTGGCTGCTATGAAGGAGGACGATGTCAATATCTGGGGCGATGGCTCGACCTACAAAGGCAACGACATCGAGCGCTTCTATCGCTACGGCTTGCTCGTCAATCCCAGCCTCAGGATCTATAAGCCATGGCTTGACGCCGCTTTCATCGACGAATTAGGCGGCCGCGCCGAGATGTCTGCCTACATGCAGCGCGCCGGCTTCGCTTATAAAATGTCAACGGAAAAGGCCTACTCGACCGACTCCAACATCCTGGGCGCAACGCATGAAGCGAAAGACCTCGAACAGCTCTCTTCATCCATCAAGATCGTCGTTCCCATCATGGGCGCGGCATCCTGGCGCGACGATGTTGAAATCAAGCGCGAAGAGGTCACCATTCGCTTCGAAGAGGGCTTCCCTGTCGCCCTCAACGGCCAGCAATTCGCCGACCCCGTCGCCCTCCTGCTCGAAGCCAACCGCATCGGCGGCCGCCACGGGCTAGGCGTGTCCGATCAGATTGAGAACCGCATTATCGAAGCCAAGAGCCGCGGCATCTATGAGGCTCCAGGGCTCGCGCTGCTCTTCATCGCTTACGAGCGCCTCGTCACCGGCATCCACAACGAAGACACTATCGAGCAGTACCGCGACAATGGCCGCAAACTCGGTCGTCTACTTTATCAGGGTCGCTGGTTCGACTCCCAATCAATCATGATCCGCGAATCAGCCCAGCGCTGGGTCGCCAAGCCCATCACCGGCGAGGTCACACTGGAGCTGCGCCGCGGTAATGACTACTCGATCCTCAACACCGAGTCGCCCAATCTCACCTTCCATCCCGAGCGCCTTAGTATGGAGAAGACTGAATCCGCCTTCTCGCCGCGCGACCGCATTGGACAACTCGTCATGCGCAACCTCGACATCACCGACACCCGGGAGAAGCTCCTCACCTACGCCAAAACAGGCCTCCTCACACTCAGCAAGGGCAGCGAAATGCCCCAGCTGAACAGTGGCAAGGAGAACGAATAGCATGAGGTACGCTTAAAGCAATGTCGAACGAACAACAACCCGTCAAGATGTGGTCCGGCCGCTTTCGTGAGCCGCTCGACAAAGAGTTTGAAGCGTGGCAGCGGTCCATCGTCTTTGATTGGCGGCTTCTCCAACAAGAGATAGCCGCCAGCAAAGCGCACGCCTCAGCTCTCTGCGTCGCGAAGATTCTTACAAAGAGCGAAACAGCGGAGATCCGCACTGCGCTCGATACGATTGCTACTGACCACGCTTCCGAAGCGGGCAAAGCCCTCGTACGCAATCACGCGACGGCAGAAGACATCCATCACTTCGTCGAACTTTCATTAGTTGACCGCATCGGCTCTCTCGGTCTGAAGCTCCACACCGGCCGCAGCCGCAACGAGCAGATCGCCACCGATCTTCGCCTCTATGTGCGCTCGCAAATTGGCCTCACCGTTGAGTCTCTCGCCTCATGGGCTAGCGCGCTCGTCGAGAAGGCACAAGTCACGGGCGAGTCGGTAATGCCCAGTTACACGCACATGCAACGCGCCGAACCCGTACTCGTTGCACATTGGCTACTGGCCTATGTCGAGATGATTTTGCGCGACGCGGCACGGCTGAGCGATTGTGCAACTCGCCTGAACTATTGTCCTCTCGGCGCGGGAGCCGTGGCTGGAGCAACGCTGGCACTTGACCGCAACATCGCCGCCCGCGAACTCGGTTTCACCGCCCCCACAGCAAATTCGATGGACGCCACCAGCGACCGCGACTTCATCTTGGATTATCTTCAGGCGCTTACATTTGTCGGCCTGCATCTCAGCCGCTTTGCCGAAGAGATCACGCTCTTTGCAACGGCAGAGTTCGGTCTCGTCACCCTGCCTGAGGCTTTCTCAACGGGCTCCAGCGCCATGCCGCAAAAGAAGAACCCCGATCTCACCGAACTCATCCGCGCCAAAGTCGGGCGCATTCACGGCGCGGCCGAGGCTGTGACGCTGCAACTCAAAGGTCTGCCTTTGGCCTACAATAAAGACATGCAGGAGACCCAGGAGCCGGCCTTTGCCGTCGAGTTTGTGCCGCAGATGCTTGCGCTCGTGTCTCGCTTTACCTCGGCTCTCCAGTTCAATCGTGAACGAATGAACGAAGCGGCGCAATCGGGCTATCTGAACGCCATGGCAGCGGCCACTTATCTCGTTCATAAGGGCGTTCCCTTCCGCACCGCGCATGAGAAGATCGGCAACGCCGTTCGCTTCGCAATTGAAAAGGGCGTCGAACTAGGCGATCTGAGCCTTGATGAGCTGCGCCAATTTGGTGCTGAGTTTGAGGCGGACTTCTTCGCAGCCGTCACCCTGCAAGCCACTCTTGACTGCCACGACGTGATCGGCGGCACAGCGCGCAACCGTGTGCAAGAAGCCCTCGCCGCGGCGTCGGAACGCATCAACGCACTGACTCAGGAGGTCGCACATGCTGGTGCGTAAGGCCCTGCTCAAGGACGCCTCCAACGTCTACGATCTGGTGAACTCGCTCTCCTCCGACGGCACGCTGCTGCGTCGCCCCTTCGCCGAGATCTGCGAGAACATTCGCGACTTCACAGTCGCCGAGTCTGACGGTGGTGTCTTTCTGGGTTGCGGCGCGCTCCACTTTTACGGGCCTCATCTCTGCGAGGTGCGCTCCATCGTGGTCAAGCCAGCCGCCAAAGGCAAGGGCGCCGGTGGCCGAATTCTCGCCGCACTCATCGACGAGGCCGAAGAGCACGGCATCCAATCCATCTGCCTCTTCACACGAATCTCGGACTTCTTCTTCAAATACGGCTTCCGCACGGTCGAAGACAAGGCAGAACTGCCCGATAAGGTCTTCAAAGACTGCCAGAACTGCCCTCGTCTGCATCGCTGCGACGAAGTGGCCATGGTGCGCGGCCGCATTCCCAAGATTTCGCTTCTCGGTCCACGTGAGCAAGCCGAGCAGTTAGTTCATCTTTCCAGCTAACTTCGACTCGTATAGCATCTCCGCCGCAACAGCGACCTGGCCATAACTCAGCCCGCCATCGCCGGGACTGACATTGACATGCTGAAAGACCTCGAAGCCCTCTTTTTCCAGCTTCGTCCGCAGGAGTCGCGCCAGTCGCCGGTTGTGCATACAGCCGCCGCTCAATGCAACCCGCTTGATCCCAGTAGCTTCTCGCGCCAAGTTCGCAGCCCGCACATAACCGGCCGCTACACCGGAATGAAACCGCGCGGCGATCTTTGCTCGACTCACTCCCACGCGCAAATCTTCGATTACTCCGCGCCACATACGAGCAGCACTGATCCGCACAGGCTCATGCTCAGTCCAATTCCCGTTAAGAAAATCCATCGGATAACCCGGTTCATCGTCCGGCTCATCCACGGCAACCCCTTCCAACTCAATCGCCGCCTGCGCTTCGTAGTCCACCACGCGCCGTCCTAGCACCACAGCCGCAACCGCATCGAAGAGCCGCCCGAGGCTCGACGTTAGCGGAGCATTCACACCCCGCTCGATCATTCGCTCAAGCACTCGCGCCTCTCGCCCGTTCGCGCCCGATAATGCAGCCGCCGACTCCAGATCAAATCCCGCCGCACGCAATGCAGTAAACGCCATGCGCCACGGCTCTTTGATCGCCTTCTCCCCGCCCGGCAATGGCACATATTCGAGATGAGCAAACCGTTCAAAACTTCCCGGCCTCCCGATCAACACTTCTCCGCCCCAGATCTTTCCATCGGTCCCATAGCCAGTGCCGTCGAGCGCCAATCCAATCACCGTGCCCGTTAATCCATGCTCGGCCATGCACCCGGCGATGTGTGCATGATGATGCTGCACAGCGATCAATGGAAGTCCACGCTCGCTCGCCCAATCTTTGGCCCACTGCGTCGAAAGATACCCCGGATGCAAATCATGCACAACGGCCTGAGGTTCAATCTCGAATGTGCGCATCAGGTGATCGAGTGACTCTTTGAAAAACTCAAGCCCGCTCAGATTTTCCAAATCGCCCAAGTGCTGGCTCTGATAAGCAAACCCGCCGCGAGCCAGTGCGAAGACGTTTTTCAGGTGCCCGCCGACGGCCAGTAGCGGCGACGCGTCAAACGGCAGCGGCACACCAAGCGGCACAAAGCCGCGCGCACGGCGAATGAGTTGCGGTGCTCCATCTACCACCGCCACAACCGAGTCATCGCAGCGTTGCAATATCTCGCGATCGTGCATCAGGAAGGCATCGGCGATCCCGCCAAGCCGCGCCTGCGCTTCTTCGTTATCGATTGCAATCGGCTCTTCGCTCAGATTCGCCGAGGTCATCACCAGCACCCGCACTTGGCTCAAGGCAAAGAGCAGATGCTGCAGCGGCGCGTAAGGCAGGAAGATGCCAAGCCATGGAATTCCCGGCGCAACGCTCTCCGCAATTCTGGAGCCCACGCGATGACGCGCCAACACAATGGGCCGCGCAGCCGTGGTCAGCAGAGCCTCTTCCTCCGGCGTTAACTCGCAGACTGCACGCGCTGCTTCAAGATCGCGCACCATCACCGCCAGCGGCTTTCCATAACGGTGCTTGCGCTCGCGAAGACGCATCACGGCTGCCTCAATCGTCGCATCCACGCTCAGATGGAAGCCGCCGATCCCTTTAATTGCCATAATCTGGCCAGCGACCAAACGGTCGATACACGCGCGCACAGCATCGTCTGCGGCAATCTCCGCGCCATCAACTCCCGCGAGCCAAACCTTCGGGCCGCAATCCCAGCATGCATTCGGCTGAGCGTGAAAACGTCGATTGAGCGCGTCGTCGTATTCGCGCTGACAGGCCGGACACATGGGGAACTTCGCCATCGATGTCTGCGGCCGGTCGTAGGGAATCCGTCGCGTGATGGTGAAGCGCGGTCCGCAGTTGGTGCAGTTCAGAAAGGGATAACAATAGCGGCGATCCTTAGGGTTGAGAAGCTCCCGCAAGCAGTCCGGACACGTCGCCGAATCCGCAGGAATCCCAGTACTCACTCGCCCCATCACCTGGCTGGAAACGATCCTAAACCCACCATCGCCGCCCTCAAGTCCGGTCGGCGCCAATTCGCGCACTGCAACCGAGTCGATCCGTGCCAAAGGCGGCGCCTCAGAGCGCAATCGTGCAATGAACGCCTCCACTCTCGCGTCAGCTCCTTCGATCTCGATCGTCACTCCATCGGTGTCGTTGCCAATAAACCCAGTCAGTCCTTCTTCCTGAGCGAGCCGATAGACAAACGGACGAAATCCTACTCCCTGCACCACTCCGCAAACCAGCACTCCGCGCCTAATCGGCAGATCGTCGTCCGGTTGTGTGTTTCTAGTGGTTTCTTCGCTCACAAACAAGAGTTGCTCCGGAGACAAGAATAGCGCAGACGACGGAGTTGGCCTGCAAGACTTTCGATGTCTGGTGCGCCTGAACTCCGGTAACGTGGGGCAACTCTCTGCCTTTGCCATCGCATCGAGCCCCTCTGGTAGGGTTGAATGAGAGGGTGATCTTCGGAATGATCGATTTTTCGCAGCGAAAGTTTCGTGCCGTTTTATTGACCGCTATCGTCATCCTGTTTCTCCTGGCAAAAATCACACTGGCCCAGCAGCCCGACCTCGGCTCGGTCATCGCGAATGTCGATGCCGCTGTCAAATTCAGAGTCGATCACATCGCCTCCTACACCGTGACTGAACACTATGCCGTCTATCGGGGCAATGACGAGACCCATCCCGCGGCTGAGATGACCGTTCGGACGGACTACCGCAAAGAGAGTGGCAAGAACTACACCATCCTCTCGGAGTCTGGCTCCGGGTTTATCCGGGCTCACGTGCTGCGCACCCTCCTCGACAATGAGAAGACAATCAACATCCCCGGCATTCGCGAGCATTCGTGGTTTACCTCAGCAAATTATGAGATGCAATTAAAAACAGGCAACGTCCAGCGCCAGGATGGCCGCGATTGCCTTGCGCTGGCCATCAACCCTAGACGGAAGGCGACCAACATGATCGCAGGAACACTTTGGGTCGACGCGAAAGACGGTTCGATTGTCCGAATCGAAGGAACTGCGACTCAGAGCCCTTCCATTTTCACCGGACCGGCCCAGGTGATGCGCCAATATGTAGGCATGAACGGATTTGCCATGGCGACGCATGCCCGAGCAATTTCCGATAGCTTTCTTCTCGGCCGGACAGTTGTCACCATCGACTACCGGGATTACCAGATCCAGACCGTGCCCGCCAACTGAAAATCTATGCTCCTTTCTCACGCGCCCGTAGAATCGCGTATGCGCTATACTGAATTTCGTGATACCGCCTCTGAGCGACTGGAAACTCGATGCCGCGCTCGGCTCCTGCCTCCTGCTAGGGTTGCGCCACGGCTTCGACTACGATCATCTGGCCGCCATCTCCGACATCACAGCCGTACAACGCAACTGGCGCAGTGGATTGCGCTTGGGCATGACCTACGCCCTCGGCCACGCCTTCACCGTGGCTGCGTTGGGTGTCGCCGTGCTGCAGTTGCACATGGGACTTCCTCAGGGTCTGGACCACTGGACCGAGCGGCTCATCGGGCTCACACTCATCGTTCTCGGCATTGGGGTGGTCGCCGGAATTCTTCGTAAAGATGCCCACGGCCATACGCACAGCCGTGTCGAGAGCCGCTTGGCAATCGCCATTAATGGAGTACTCTGGATCGCCTGGCGAGTCCGCCGCGTCTGGAACCGCGAAGCCCCGCAACCTGAGCGTTTTCAGTGGATGTATAACGGAAAATCGGTCTTCCTCATCGGCGTCTTGCATGGCGTCGGCGCTGAGACGCCCAGCCAGTTGGCGCTGTTCTTCCTCACCGCCAACCTGGGAGGCACCTCCCGCGGAATGATGGGCCTTGCGGCCTTTGCCGTTGGCCTGGTGGCCATGAATGCCCTGATGACTGCGACCATGGGCGGAGCCTTCAATGCCAGCGGACACCACCATCCCCGCCTCTACCACGTCATCGCCTGGACCGGTGCGGCCTACAGCTGCATCATCGGCATCATTTTCCTCTTTGGAATTTCAGACCACCTGCCCCCTCTGGGCTAGCGAGAGGCATGGCATAAGCCCGTTAGCCTCTTCAATTTCCGTATATATCGATAAATCGTTATCGATATGAGGATATATACCGGTTTAGTCGTGACCGGTGTCACGGACCGTCCATTCTATCGCCACCTAAACTCACTTCAGACGAAGAGCGGAGCAGGATAGACACACTCACCCTGTATCCAATGTCTGTGTTTGGGGAGGACCCGTGCCAGCATTCACACCACCGCCGCTGCCCAGCGACGACAAACGATGGAAGATCGTGAACGGCACCATGCGCAAGAATGG
>CAYVMS010000181.1:0-7374 GCA_964452615.1 uncultured Occallatibacter sp. | reverse complement strand
GTATTGGCCGGATATCGCCATTGTTCATATCGGCGGGGAGTCTTCGCGCCAGGTCCGGTCGCTACAACTGACGCGCGCTGGGGCACAGCTGACTTTGTGGCGCATGAGAAGCATGTTGCTTTACTACCGCAAACATCATGGATTGTCCGCATGGCTGGCCATGGCGGTCGAGGCTGTCTGGTACTGGCTGCGGTCGCAGCGCAGACGATGGAGCATGAATCCGGATCGCCGCGCAGGCGCACGCGCCGATTTGCATCTGATTTCTATTTTGAATCAGGCTTGGCGCGATACCGTGGGAGGACGCTTCTCTCCGGCGCAGCCGTGGTGAAGGCGTTTGCACAAGGATGACGATGATCGATATCTCCGCTAATACGATGCGCCGCAAACTTAAGTCATCGCTTACATCTATATTGTCGTCGTTTTACAAGGCAACTTCGGGGCTGCGAAGCAACCTGAAGCGCGTGCGCAATCACGCCCTGCTTTCGTCCAGCCTAACAAGGCCACTTGATGCATCGGTCGTAGTGCTGGGGACGGCAGAGGTGCATGGCACAGGCATGATCCGCTTTGGGCAAGACGTGCTTCTTTATCCCGCGCTGTATCTGGAAACAGAAGAAAACGGCTCGATCGACATCGGTGACGGAGTTGTGATTTCGCGCGGGGTTCACATCGTATCGCGAGAGTGGATCTCAATCGGCTATGGCACGATGATTGGCGAGTATACGAGTATTCGCGACGCAAATCACGTTCGTCTGCCAGGTTTGACAATTCGCGAATCCGGCCATATTGCCCGTCCTATCGCGATCGGCAGCGAGGTGTGGATTGGCCGTGGCGTGACCGTGCTGGGCGGCGTCACCATTGGGGATGGCGCGACCGTGGGGGCCAACGCGGTGGTCACTCGCGATGTGCCAGCGGGAGCAACCGTTGTGGGCGTGCCAGCGAAGCCCGTCGGTGCGAGCCAAGAGCGTTGACTACAACCTCAGCAAAGGAACGAATGGTGCGCGATCGCGAAGGCGTAATTGAGGTTCCGTCAAACCCGATAGAACTCCCATGGATAGCGGAACACCCCACGGCCTCGCATTTTGGCTTCATCGTCTGTGCGTTCGCAGCAATCTACCTCGTTTCCTGGCCGATAGTGTTTTCATTTGATCTCTGGATATTGAAGGACCGCGGCAGCTTTCTGAATCTGGATTATCTCTTGCACCAGCATTTTAGGCTGGGCGTCGACACCTTCTATTCCTACGGACTGCTGCCCGTCTCCATCCAGCACTGGCTCTTCGTCATCTTTGGCAGAGGTTATTGGCCGTTGCTTGGATGCGCAATTGCTACCATCGTTCTGATGGCGGTGTTTTGCGCGCTACTTTTGCGCTATCTACCCAGTGAGCCGGTGTGGCTTTTGGCCATGCTGGCTATGAGCCGGATACTTAACCCGGTCAATCCCAATCTTCCGTATTCTCTCGTCCAGTTATCTCTTCTTTTTGCGCTGCTCTTTGTGCTGCTGGGACGGCTGGACATTGGCTTGGCCATCTCCGCTATCGGCTGCTGGAGCGTGCCGTCGTTGCCACTGGTGATGACAGCCGCACTGGTGGCATTCCTGTTCCTCGATTGGCTCAGCAAGCCTTCTCGTTCTGTGTTGATCTTGATTCGCTCACTTGCGCCGGGAGTGCTCACATACTGCGCGCTCGCCTTCCTATTCGCCTGGCAGTTCGGATGGGCTAGCGTCTTAGCAACGGCAATGCCGCTAGCTGGTATGAGATTTTATAAGCAAGTGCACTACGGATCGGGCCAGGCGCTGATGGAATTTCTGCATCCCTGGGGTTACAACTCGTTCCATTATCTTTTTTACCTCCTCTTCACGCCGGCAGGCTGGTGGGTGATGAGCACGCTGAGTCTCACCGTTTTTGCGATTCTGGCAGTGCGGAGAATGTTGATCCGGCGAGCGCTCGATTCCAGAGACATGACAATTATTCTCTGCGCGCTAATCCAAGTGGTATTTGTCTGCATCGCCTACGGAGCGCCGCACCAGCACTTCCTCTTCGACCCGATTCTCGTGGTTGGAATGCTGCTTGGACTATCGGTTTTGACTAAGGGAAACACGCGCAGGGTTTTGCTGACACTGTTTCTTGGACTTGGCATCGCGGGTCAGTCAACACTTGCGCATGCTGCCTGGCAGAGCTGGAAGGAAATCAAGTCTCCCACTGCGACCGCTAACCTGTACGCCAACGCAAGTTGGGTAGACGAATGGAAAAAAATCCTTGATTTATCAACCCACCAGAACCTGCTGCTTTTTTCCTACAGCACGGGAGCGCATCACTATTTTCCATCTGTTCATTCGCCAGACATATGGACGCTTCAAGAGGGGCAGCTTCTTCCCGCCGACAAGGTGCGTCTGATGAACCAACTCGACAATTCCGATGTAGTGGTGCTGGACCTAACCAGCCCGACTGGGCTTGTTGACACGGACGCCGATATTCAACGGCATCTCCATTCACTTTGTCTGACCCAATCTACGGCCTATTTTCAGATTTGGCAGCGACGTTCTCCAGAAGCTGCAAGCCTTGCATGTATTGCCAATCTGCAAAGATAAACCATCCGAATTCTCTGTACCAGCACTCTCATCAGTCAAAACCTCCATCGAAAGGAGATTCCAATGAAGGAATTACTAAGTAGCGAAAACATCCAAAAACTTGAGGCTCTCGGAAAAGAGAAGGCAGAAGAATACAAGAGCAACAAGCCGTTCCCGCATATCTACCTTGATAACTTCTTACCCGAGGCGGCTGCGGAAGCGGCGCTGAGAGACTTTCCGGAACCTAAGCAACTGGCGTGGAGCGAATTTAATTCACCCACCGAGCGAAAGCTGGCTTTCGATGTAGTCGAGAAGCTTCCCGCGGCCGCGCGCGATGTTCTCTACTTTCTAAACAGCCGTCCGATGCTACAGTTTCTTGAGGAGCTTACCGGCATTCATGGTGTGGTTCCCGACCCGTACTATGTCGGCGGAGGACTGCACCAGATTAAACCGGGCGGCAACCTTGAGGTTCATGCAGACTTCAACTACCACGAGAAGCTCAAACTAGACCGCCGCATCAATGTGTTGATTTATCTGAACAAGGATTGGAAGGAAGAATATGGCGGGCATTTTGAGCTTTGGAATCGCAACATGACGCGCGCAGAGCAAAAGATCCTGCCTGTCTTCAATCGTTGTGCTATCTTCAGCACAACCAGCTACTCTTATCATGGGCATCCAACGCCGCTCGCCTGCCCTCCGGACAGGACGCGCAAGTCTATTGCGACCTACTATTACTCCAATGGACGTCCTGAGGAGGAGGTAGCCGAGTCCCACTCCACCCTATTTCAACATCGCCCAGGAGCCGAGCGACGCGATCCAACTGTAGCGAGCAAAGTCTTTCATGCTATTACACCTCCGATTATTGTAGATACCATCAAGCGAATTCGCGCCTAAGGGCCAAGGTCGGCGTGAGTCCAAATTGCCGGAGCGGCTATGTAACCGAAATGACAACCGCCTGAAGGCCATTGTGAAATGCCACGCACCACGCAAACTTCAGCCTGTGGAGGGTTCGATTGTTTAAGAATATTCGTGAGGACTGGCGCACCTATGGCCGCCAACTCTCCCGTCAGGGTTTGTGGTCGATGGCAGTGTATCGCTTTGGGCGCTGGCGTTACACCATTCGCTGGCGTTGGCTGCGGATGCCTTTTTCATTTTTCTATAAGGTGCTAAAGCCGATCTCGGAGATTCTGACGGGCATCGAACTTCCCTGCGAGGTAACGCTGGGACGACGGTTTCGAATCGACCATTTCGGGGGAATCGTCATCAGTGGCGACGCCGTCTTCGGGGATGACTGCGTGATTCGCAACGGGGTCACGGTAGGATTGAAACATGCCGGTCAGCGCGGAGCGCCAATCCTGGGCAATCGCGTGGATATAGGTGCCGGAGCCAAAATTCTGGGAGCGATTCATATTGGGGATGATGTGTTAATCGGTGCCAACGCTGTGGTGCTCACAGATGTGCCGTCGAACTCCATCGCTGTCGGCATTCCGGCACGAGTAATTCCGCGAAAAAGCAAGGACACGTTGAGCAACGAACTGATGTATACCGAGGCCGCATTAGAGCGGAGTGCACATACAGGAAGGATCTGAAAAGCATGTTGAGCCCTTGCGCAGATGCCGTTATTTCGATTGTCGTGATTGGCCGCAACGAGGGTCAGCGGCTGGCCTTATGCCTAGAGTCTGTAAAGCGGATGAGAAGCGTATTCGTGAAGGAATTGATCTATGTAGATTCCGCATCTACCGATGACAGTCCGGAACTGGCGCTCCGGTATGGCGCAACTGTCATCGTGGTTCGCCCGGAGCGGCCCACCGCAGCGATCGGGCGCAACGCGGGCTGGAGGCGCGCGACATCCGACCTTATCCTCTTTCTCGATGGCGATACTGTGCTTCATCCTCAGTTTGCCCGGGAGGCGTGTGACGCGCTGGAGGAGGAGCCTTCAATTGCAGCGGTATGGGGACATCGCCGGGAGATCTATCCCGAAACATCGATCTATAACCGCATTCTCGACCTCGACTGGATCTACCCACCGGGGCTAACTGAATTCTGTGGCGGCGATGTAATGATGCGCCGTGAGGTTCTGATTGAAACGGGTGGCTTCGATGAGAGGTTGATCGCAGGAGAAGAACCCGAACTTTGCCGGCGCATCAGGTCGCGCGGTTATGGGATTCTCCACATCGATTGCCCGATGACCGGACACGATTTACAGATCGTGCGCTGGAGCCAGTACTGGAAGCGCGCCACACGAGCTGGCCACGCCTATGCTGAAGTGTCCGAACGCTTCCGGAATAGCAAGGATCCATTCTGGACATCTGACCGCAGACGAAACATGATACGGGGAAGCTGGTGGGTCATGTCGCTAGCCGTCGCTCTCTCCGTTAGCATCTTCTTGGGCGTTCTTCCGATATTGCTCTGGTTTGCTTTATTGTTGCTACTATCTGTGCGTTCGGCCTGGAAGGCTCGCTGGAAGCGGTCCACGCCTGGCGTCCTGATGCTTTATGGGTTTCACTCTCATCTGCAGCAGGTGCCGATCCTCGTGGGACAACTGCAATATGAACTGAGCAAGAGTCGGAAGCGAGCGCTGAAGCTGATCGAGTACAAGGAAAGGCGCGTCGGCTGAAATAGCTGGAGAGGCGCAGCCGTTGCGTGCGCGCTTAAGAAAGTGGCTCAAGACGGAATAAACTATTTGGGAGCCCAAGTGGGCGAACCACTTATTTCGAGCTCGGTCGGATTGGCCCGATGGAAACTCTTTAAGAGACTATTGATATGCGTTTACTAAATTAATGACAAAAATTGGCCAACAAGCCTCGCAATGATCTGCACGGATCATCTCGCGAGGAGCTTACAAGACATTCATCAACTAATTTACTGAACAGTCAGGGTGACCGCGGCTGACTCCGACACCGTGCCCGAAGTTCCGATCACGGTGACCGTGTACGCTTGCTGTGTCGGGCCCGTAATGCTGTTTGCCGCTCCACAACCGGCGAGTCCCGTCATGAGGACCATGGCTGCGGCGAGCAGCAACGGTACGAAAGCCGTGCGCCCCAAACGCTTGCCGGCTTTGCGCAGCTTGCCCGCAAAGGGCAGCATCAGGAGCCCGAGCGCAATTGGAGCCATCCTGGAAGTGAGCTTTCGATCGAAGCTGCTGGGTGGCTCGTTGTTCGACGCCTTTTGTGGCAACTGGACTGTCAAGGTTACTGGGGTAGTACTTGCGCCAACCGGTACGGTAGTTGGCGAAAAGCTGTACGTCGCCCCCGCAGGCAACCCGCTTGCTACCAGGTTGACTGCGGTCGGAAACGTAGTTACAGGAGATATCGGAGTTACCGTCAAGGCGAACCCCGCCGAGCCTCCGGGCGACGCGGTTGCCGAAGAGCTCGACGCGTTTATCGTGAAATCCACAGTTGGCACGCTAAGTGCGCTGCCGCTGATGGTATATGTGGCCGTGTCAGCCGGGCTGTTGCAATAACCTGACTCGACAGCAATCGCCTTCAGCGTTTCTGTAGCGCTTACTGAAATCGCGCCGCTATACACGGTCGACGTCGTCGTCGGCGTGGTGCCATTCGTTGTGTAGTAAATGGTTGTGCCAGCCGTTGCGTCGCTGATCGTCACCTTCTGCGATGTCGAGTAGGTGCCTGCGGCAAGCGAGAACGTCGGTGCAGGAAGTATTGGAGCAATGGTGTAGAGCATCGAACTTGCGGGGCTGTTGGTATAGCCCGTCTCGACCGCGATGGCCTCAATGGTCTCCGTCACGTTGACCGTAATCGGGCCGGTATACAAGGTCGACGAGGTCGTCGGCGTGCTGCCGTTGGTGGTGTAGTAGAAGCTGACACCTGCCTGCGAGTCGCTGAGGGTTACCGCAGGAGGCGTGGTGAAGAGGGCCCATGAGGCTCCTCCGCCTTGTGGGCTGAAGGTGGGTGCGGGCAGGACCGGAGCGATGATGTAAGCCGCCGTTGTTATAGCGCTATTGGCATAGCCCGTGTCGATCGCAATGGCTTTCAACGTCTGTGTGGAACTCTGCCAGATTGCGCCCATGTACCGAGTCGACGATGCAGTCGGTGTCGTGCCGTCGGTGGTGTAGTAGATGGCAGCGCCCGTTGTCGCGTCGCTGATAGTTACCGATTGTGGCGATGTGAAAGTTCCGGGCGCAGGCGAGAAGACCGGTGCCGACAGGCCCGCAGCAGCAGTAATCGTGTACGCAGCGGTTGCTGCGGGACTGTTGGTGTAGCCTGTTTCAACTGCAATCGCTTCCAGTGTCTCTGTTGCACTCACTGTGATTGAGCCGCTATAGACAGTCGACGACGTAGTAGGCGTTGTGCCGTTGGTCGTGTAGTAGATGGTTGTGCCAGCCGTCGCGTCGCTGATGGTCACCGACTGCGAAGTGCTGTAAGTGCCGGCCGCGGGCGAGAACGTCGGCGCGGGAAGCGCTGAAGTAATGGTGTAAGCGGCAGTTGCTACAGCGCTGTTGGTGTAGCCCGTTTCAACTGCGATGGCTTCCAGTGTCTCTGTTGCACTCACTGTGATCGAGCCGCTATAGACAGTCGACGACGTAGTAGGCGTTGTGCCGTTGGTCGTGTAGTAGATGGTTGTGCCAGCCGTCGCATCGTTGATCGTTAACGTCTGCGATGTCGAGTAGGTGCCTGCGGCAAGCGAGAACGTCGGTGTTGGCAGCAACGGATTGATGGTATAAGCAGCTGTGGTTGCCGGGCTGTTGCAATAACCCGACTCGACAGCAATCGCCTTCAGCGTCTCTGTAGCGCTCACTGAAATCGCGCCGCTATACACGGTCGACGTCGTCGTCGGCGTGGTGCCATTCG
>CAYVMS010000180.1:0-7474 GCA_964452615.1 uncultured Occallatibacter sp. | reverse complement strand
TGCCTTTCGGCCTGCTCATCGACAAGTGGCGCTGGCAGGTCTACTCCGGCCAGGTCACACCCGAGCACTACAACAGCGCCTGGTGGGCCCTGCGCGAAAAATACCAAGGCATTGCCCCGCCGGTAGCACGCTCCGAGGCCGACTTCGATCCCGGCGCAAAATACCACATCCCCGGCAACGTGCCCTACATGCGCTACTTCCTGGCGCGGGTTTACCAGTTCCAGTTCTATCGCGCCATGTGCCAGGCCGCCGGATACAAAGGGCCGCTCAATCGCTGCTCGGTCTATGGCTCGAAGGAGGCCGGCGCGCGACTGAATGCAATGCTTTCAATGGGCAGTTCAAAGCCCTGGCCCGAGGCACTGAAGGCCATGACCGGAACCGACAAGGCGGACGCCTCAGCGATCGTCGAATACTTCCAGCCCCTGATGGACTGGCTCAAAGAGCAGAACAAAGGCGAGAAGGAAGGCTGGATGTTGCCGGCCGACCCGCTCAAGTAGAATTGGTCAAACTGCGGTCAGGCTGCTTTTTGCCTGGTTGCACCGCTGCCCGATGCATAAGGAAAGGAAAGAACCATGAAGATGAGGGCTTGGCTTACACCCATTTTGGTTTTCGGGATAGCTTCCGTGGCATTGGCGCAGCAGAGCGCGTCGCCTTCACCCAAACTTGCCGACAGCGGGCCGCCGCTGGCAGAGACCATGCAGTTCCTTCAAGCGAAGTTGAACGAACAGGGCAAGATGAATTGGACCACTCATTATCATGACAGCGCCGATGCGACGAACTGGACCTATGTATTCATCTTCGAAGTCAGCAACGCGGTTGCCGATGCAGCGGCGTGTAAAGTCGGTTATCACTACAAAATTACGAGGGATGGCGCTGTAATTTCCGACGAAGACGCCTCATTCAAACTGCATGATGTACAGGACTTGACTCTGACAACGGGCGATCTGCGTCAAAATAAGAATGATACAGCCGCAGGGCACACAACATGGAACGCGAAGGTCGATCCGCCCGTCTTCGACCTGATTGTGCGAGGGCAGGAGAAAGCCGAGTTCTACTTCTTCTTTTTCGATGAAGATACGGCCAACCGCGTCACGAAAGCCATGGGCCATGCAGTGGAATTATGCGGCGGCAGCAGAGGTTCGTTCTAGACGTCCAACACCGGGTGCCCCAGGCCCCGCTTTTGGGACCTGGGAGACCTCTTTAATTGTGATTAGTACTTAACAATAGCCGTAAACGAATCCGGCTTGAGGCTGGCGCCGCCCACCAGGGCGCCGTCGATCTCTTCCTGGCCGATCAGCGAGGTAGCGTTGTCTGGCTTCACGCTGCCGCCGTAGAGGATGCGCACGGCTGCCGCAACCCCCGCGCCCAGCAGCTTGGCCACCTCAGCGCGAATGATCTTGTGCGCGTCGACAGCAATCTCAGGCGTTGCAGTCTTGCCGGTGCCGATGGCCCACACAGGCTCATAAGCGATCACGATTGGTGCGGCAGCCTCGGCAGTGATGCCAGCGAAGGCTCCGGCGATCTGGGTCTTCAGCACCTCGGCTGTCTTGCCCGCTTCGCGCTCGGCGAGCACTTCGCCAACACAAACCACCGGCACTACTCCATGCTTCAGCGCCGCGTGCAGCTTCTTGTTGACGATCTCGTCGGTCTCGGCAAAATACTGCCGGCGCTCGGAGTGGCCGATGAGCGTATGCGTCCCGCCAATAGCCTGAAGCTGGTTCAGCGAAGTCTCGCCGGTATAGGCGCCCTCCTCTGCAAAATGGATATTCTGCGCGCCCACCAGGACATTGCTCCCCTTGGCGGCTTCAATCACCGTCGGCAGCAGCACGGGCGATGGAAAAAGAGCGATCTCGTCGCGTGTGTGCGAGGCAACGAGGGGTAAAAAGGCATCGACGAAAGCCTTGGCTTCAGCGGGCGTCTTGTACATCTTCCAATTGGCGGCAATCAGTGCTTTACGAGACATTTTTTCTGGACTCCTCAACTGTGATTTTAGTGGATGAAATTCGGAGTCAGGGTGACGGTGCGCACGTTTCCCAGCAGATTTCGCGATGCAACCCTCACGTCATACGGCGTCTAGCTCGGAAGACTCAATGGCATCGGCGCCGCCAGTGCCGGATTCTACCTCTAACAAATTGGAGCAAATAGGCAGAACAATACTAAATGTGGCTCCAGGTTTCCCATCTGCATGAGGAACGTCTTCGATTCTGCCGCCATGCCGCTCAACGATTTCCTTTGTAAGCCACAAGCCGAGGCCGGTGCCGACATCCTTCTTTGTCGTGAAAAATGGCTCGAACAGGCGCTGTCTGTTTTCCGGCGAAATACCTGGACCATCATCTTCGATCAGAACCTGCAACATCGTTTGTTCCGCTTGTTCAAAGCTCCCGAGTGTGATGGTAATAGTTCCCTGATTGTCCACTGCGTCTACAGCGTTGGCGACCAGGTTTGAAATGACCTGTCTAAGTTCTCCTGAAGCTGCTCGCACCCGTGGGCAATCACCGAAGTGGCGCTCGACGCGAATGGCTTTGTTCTTCAGCTTATTTGAATACAGCGTGATTACAGACTCAACCAGAGCGGGCATGTCGACGAGATCAATTGCCTGCGATTCTCTATAAAACCCGAGCGTCTGCTGGGCGAGATGCGCGATACGCTGCAATTCCCTTTCGGCAAGCGAAAGTTGCTGTTCGACCGCATTCGGCAACCCCGGCATCGTCCGGGACAGATAGACCAGACTGGTGACCGCCTGGAGCGGGTTGTTGATCTCATGCGCCATAGTTGCGGAAAGCCGGCCGGCGGCAGCCAGCCTCTCGCTTCTGCGCATGGCCTCGACGGCCTTGCGATCGTTCGTAACATCGCGAAACACGAGCACCACTCCGAGCAGTTCGCCTTTGGCGTCGCGGATCGGCGCTGCGCTGTCTTCGATAGGAATCTGGACCCCATTTTTCAGCAGCAATATAGTGTGATTCGCAAGGCCCACCACGTTTCCCATCTCTAACACCTTCTTTACCGGGTTCTCGGCAGGTTTATGAGTGTATTCGTTAACGATGGGAAAAACTTCAAGTATGTTTCTACCTCTCGCTTGCGTTAGGCTATTCCCTGTAAGAGTCTCCGCAACCGGATTCAGAAATACCACGGCGCCTTCCTTGTCGGTCGCGATCACGGCGTCGCCGACGCTGGTGAGCGTGACCCTGAACCACTCCTCTTGCGCGCGCAGTTCCTGAGCATGCTTTTCACGCAATCCCATTACCCGCAAAATGTAATAGGCCAGCAGAACCAGGCCGACATCAGCCAAAAAATTGGACAGATAGATGCTCGCAATGGTTTGGCCGATAGTGCGCTTGTAGACCGTCACGCGCAATAATCCAAGCTGCGTCTCCTCGTTTTCCATCTCAGCTATCACAAGATGAATGCGGTCCATCATGCGTAGACCAGTGGACGCGAGGACCAAGTCCCGTGCTTCATCAGTCTTGCCTGTCTGGTAGAGCGCGATTGCCTGTTCCATTTCCGCAACTTTTGCATGCACCCGAACGCGCAACTCCGGGATGATTGCCTGCTGGCGGGGATTGTCTGCAGTGAGTTTTGCGATTGCCTCGATCTGCGGCTCGATTTTGGTGATTGTGTCTTGATAATGGGCGAGGTAAATGCCGTTGCCCGTATAAAGATACCCGCGTTTTCCGGACTCGGCATCGACCAGCAGCAATTCCAATTGGTTCAATTTGAAAAGCACTTGGTGCGTATGGGACACCCAGGACTCTGCGCCGTTTTGAAGGCCGAGCTTATATCTCGTGACAGCGGTATTCACGATCGAGAGCGCCAGAAGAAGAGAAAACCCTACAATTACACCAATACGTTTGCTGGGAAGTTGCATGAAACGCCTCGTCCCTCGACAGCTCAGTGTGCTAGCTGCAATCGAGGCTCTCTTAGGATCTTCCGTCTGCCAAGCTACGAAGATCCGACGACAGAAAAGACTTGAATCCCAATTCGGGCTAACCCAAGCACGTGATCAGCAATAGCCTGCCATGGGGAGTGATAATGATTGAAGCCGATTGTGCGGCGGGGCTGCGACAAACGCTCTCACTTTGACGCTTGCAAGGAAGAAGAGCAGACCCTATGCCGTCCGATATACAGTTTCTTACCAGGCTAGGGTTTCCGTCAAATTGGTTAAGCGCCGCGCCCTTTTCATTGCCATCAAAATGCCTCCGTGCCGAGTTGGGTTCCGAAAAGCGTCGATTGACAGTGTTCTTGTGATAATTCACAAACCATTTCCGTGTCGGTGAAAGCATACCCGCGGAACTTTGCTCTAGAGGCCTGGCTCGCTATCAATGTGCATACGCCACCTTCGGCAGGCGCAGCGTGGCATTTGCACGCAACTCCAACGATGCCTGTTTGGTATTGTTGGCTCAATGTGGCGTGTTTCACATCGCTTTCGCGAGTTTCACAGCGATATGGCTGCTCGCTGAGTGGGTTCGTTAACTATTCCTCTCGTGTTTGCGATCATTCTATTGCTAAATCCTTTGAAAAGAGTGATTGCACGGAGGGTTTGCACAATCCCTATTGGCAGATCCGCTGAGTCAATTCAGACAAGCCGTAAAGATATAATCTGGTCTTGTCGGCATTCCATTGAGGTTTGGCCGATTCGAAACTTGGCAATCGAGGCTTCCAGTCGGACCGGTGTCAACAAAACCGACGAGCTGCGTAAGTCCGGCTCACGTGCCAGACGAACAGCGGCGAAGAAGCGTGGCTGGAGAGGCGGCCTTAAATGCAGCGTACGAGCTTTCTGGCTCTAACCAAGTTAGCCTCAATTGACGATAGAAACGAAGAGGCCAGCCCTTTGATCGACGGCATCATCGGTGACAATGCGGAGCCCGTCGACGCGCGGCTAGAATCTCACCTGCTAGCCGCCGTCGTGCGTTGTTCTGACGACGCGATCTTCTCCGTCTCAACAGAAGGAATTATCCAAAGCTGGAATGATGCAGCAGAGAGAATCTACGGTTACCGCGCCTCAGAGATCCTGGGAAAGTCGGTGTGTGTCCTCTCTTCAGTCGATCGTTCGAGTGAGATAAGCGAAATTATTGAGAAGTGGAAATTCGGCGTAGAGCTCAAGAACCTGGAATTGGTTCAGGAGAGAAAAGATGGCCGGCAGATTTTGATTCAGCTCACCATATCCCCGATCAAAGATTTGACCGGAAGGGTGCTTGGAGCAGTCAGCATTTCGCGAGATATCACGGAGAAGCGGCGTTCGGAAATCGCTCTGCGCAAGTCGGAGGAGCAGTATCGGACGTTGTTTGAAACCAATCACACCGCGATGTATATCTTTGATCGTAAAACGCTTCTCATCATTGCTGTTAACAATGCAGCGATTCAGCAGTACGGTTTTTCGGAGCAAGAGTTCTTGACTAAGACCGTAACGGAACTACGTCCCGACGAAGATATTCCGGCATTCTTGCAGGATCTTTCAAGAAACAGTCTTGGGCTGCAACCAAATCGCGGACTTTGGAAGCATAGGACAAAAAGCGGTGCAATTATCGATGTCGAGATCGTTTGCAATCGTCTTGAATTCAATGGGATCGATTCCATATTGGCTGCCGCGCACGATGTCACCGAGCGGCGACAGGCCGAGGCGGCGCAGCAGGACAGCATGAACAAATACCGTGTCTTGTTCGAGGATTCCGGCGACGCGATCTGGCTCTTGGACGAAGAGACCGTTCTGGACTGCAACTCGGCGGCGCTCCAGATGTTTGGATACGATGTCAGCGCAACCATGCCGAAACCATACGAAATGTCGCCCCCGTGCCAATTCGATGGAACGTCTTCCAGCACGGCAGCCAAACAAAAGATTGCTGCTTCGCTCCTGAGCGGCAAGGAACGATTCGAGTGGTTGCACCAGCGCAGGAACGGCGAAGTGTTTCCGGCAGAGGTGTGCCTGACGGCGTTGACGCTGAGCGGACGGTCAGTGCTGCTGGCGACCGTGCGCGACATCACTGAACGCAAGCGTTCCGAGGAAGCTCTGCTCTTCAAGTCTGCATTGCTGGAGGCACAAGCCGAGTCCACAATTGATGGTATTCTGGCCGTCGACGACTCTGATCGCATCATCCTTGTAAACGAGCAATTTAAGATTTGTTTCGATATACCGGATGAACTGCTCAGCCAACGAGACGATGCTGTACTGCGCGAACAAATGATGGATAAAATCCAGGGCGCCGAGGCCTTCATCGAGAAGATCAAATATCTCAATAGCCACCGGGATGAAAAGAGCAACGACGAAGTCAGACTCAAGAATGGGAAGATCTTCGACCGGTACTCTGCACCCCTCGTGGATGCAAGAGGTCAGTATCGGGGCAGAATCTGGTACCACCGCGATATCACCGAACGCAAAGCCGCTGAGGAGCGGATTCAATTCCTGGCCTACTACGATGCGCTAACGGAGTTACCGCATCGTGCGCTTCTGAAGGATCGCATGGAAATTGCCTTAGCCGACGCTCGCCGAAGGGATGAGAAGATCGCTGTAATGTTTCTCGATCTCGATCAGTTCAAAGCGATCAATGACTCGTTTGGCCATCCGTTCGGAGATGTTCTCTTGAAGGAATTCGCAAAACGCATTCAGGGTTGCGGACGGGAACAGGATACAGTAGCCAGGGTAGGAGGCGACGAATTCGTTGTAATGTTGAGTAGCGCGAAAGACGCAACGGGCGCAGCGATTGCAGCTGAACGGGTTATGGCTGCGTTGAATGAGAACTTCGTCATCCAGGGGCAATCGCTTTGCGTAAGTTGCAGTATTGGTGTCAGCATGTTTCCCGAGCATGGCATCGACAGCGAGACCTTGATCCGGAATGCCGACGCTGCGATGTATTGCGCGAAGAATGAAGGACGCAACAAGGTGAGGTTTTTTACTAACGAGATGAATGCGGTAGCTCAGCAGCGTTTCGCCATGGACAAGAATCTGCGTCTGGCTCTCGACAGGAAAGAGTTCTTTTTGGTGTATCAGCCTCAGATCGAGATTGAAACCGGAAGGATCACAGGGTTCGAGGCTTTGATTCGCTGGCAGCAGCCGGAATTAGGATTGGTTCCACCGGACAGATTTATATCCATCGCAGAAGACAATGGCCTGATCGTGCCCATCGGCGAATGGGTTCTCAGGACTGCTTGCGCACAGGCCAAGCAATGGCAAGACGACGGACTTGCTGCAGTCCCAGTGGCAGTCAATGTCTCCGCGGTCCAGTTTCGCCAGGAGGGTTTCACTGATCTCATCAGAAAGGTGTTGATAGAGACTGGGCTCTCCCCTGAGTATTTGGAACTTGAACTGACGGAAAGTCTGTTGCTCTCTAATGTGGACGTGGTAATAGCGACACTTCAAGATCTGAAGAAAGTAGGCCTGCAACTTGCCATTGATGACTTCGGTACGGGCTATTCCAGTCTCAGCTACTTGAAACAGTTTCCGGTTGGCAAGCTCAAGATTGATCGCTCATTCATCCGTAAT
>CAYVMS010000179.1:0-7474 GCA_964452615.1 uncultured Occallatibacter sp. | reverse complement strand
TCGCGGCCATGCTTGAGGCAGATGCGGTCGAGCATCTTGGTGGTGTTGAAGGCGCGCGTGACGGCGCCGGGCCAGCCTTTGTGCTTGAGAACCCAACTCAGCAGCACGCAGAAGATCTTGTGCGGGTCGACGAAGTTGCCGTGTTCGTCGGTTGCCCCGATGCGGTCTGCGTCGCCGTCTGTGCAAAGGCCTGCCTGGCAGCTGTTGGCCACCACCGCCTCGCCAAGAGCGCGGATGTGCGGCTCGATGGGTTCGGGATTGATACCGGGAAAGAGCGGGTCTTGAGCGCCGCGAATCTGCACGTGAGAGACGCCGAGGCGGGTGAAGATGTCAGAGATGTAGGTGAGGCCTGCGCCGTACATCGAGTCGATGGCGAATTTCATGCCGGAATTCTTGAGCGCGTCGAGGCTGGTGAAGTTCTCAATAGCCGCGAGGTAGGGAGGCAGGAAATCGACCTCCACGATGGAGGCCGGCTGCGAGGCGCGGGGGACGGGCCGACCTAGGAACGACTCGATCTCGGCAATCATTGAGGGCTTGCCGGAGCCGCCATACCAGCCCTTGTATTTGACGCCATTCCATTGTGCAGGATTGTGCGAGGAGGTAATCATGATGCCGCCCGCGGCCTTGCGGTGAAAGACGGCGTAACTCAAGGCCGGGGTAGGCGTAATGCCACAGGCCAGTTCGACCGGAATCCCGGTCGAAGCGACGACCTCGGCGCAGGTGCGGGCGAAGGCCTTGGAACCGAAGCGGGTGTCGTAGCCGATGCAGAGGCCGCGCGCGGGGTCTTCCTTGGCGTGAACGTAGGCGGCGATGGCCTCGGCTGCGATGCGAACATTGGCGAAGGTGAAGTCGTCGGCGATGACAGCGCGCCAGCCGTCGGTTCCGAATTTTATCTTGGACTCAGACATGATTGGGTTTGTTGCTCCCTCAGACTAGGGTAACGGATGGGGGTTGGCGCGGTGAAGCGAGCAGAACCGAATGGGCTATCAACCGTTGTGATCGGAGCTTCTCGATTTTGAATGCCTATGCATCTCGCGGCACCTCTTCGAAGGGCTGCTGCTCCGGAAGCATGCTCTGGTGCAGAATGCGCGAGATGAGGACGCCATCTTCTTGGCGGCGATAGAAGAATACATGCCGTCCCTTCTCAAAGCGGTTAAGGCCAGAGCGAATCCAGTCGCATGGCCGACCGAGAGAGGGATTGCCGGCGAGCAGCTTTGCGCAGCGTTCAAGGCTGTCAATATAACGCTCAGCCTGAGCTGTGCCCCATGCTTGAAGAGTGTATGCGCCGATACTCAGCAGGTCTGCCTTAGCGCTGCGTGAAAACCGAACGGTGGGCATGGCTAACTTGCGATATTGGTGAGACGGAGCGCCTCACGGACCTGTCCAAAGACATCGCCTTCGGCAACGCCGCTTGCGTCCCCTTCGTCGATGGCCGCACGCAGGGCCTCCAGCTTCGCTTCGTAAAGCCGCTCCTCGCGCTCCAGAGTGCGCAACGCGGCACGAACTACCTCGCTGGCATTCTCAAAGCGCCCGCTCTCGACCCGAGCCAGCACGAAGCGGTCGAGTTCCTGAGTCAGATTTACGTTGCGAGTGGGCATGACCGCTGCTCCTCGTTCCCCAACGGAAGAGGGGAACGTGAAGCAAGCGTACCATGATTAGCAATCTTTGCCAACGTGAATATTGCGGACTCCGCTCACACGCCTTCGGAGTCAAATTAGATCAGCTCGGTGCGACCGGAGATGTCTAACTCCTTGACAATCTTGCCCACGTCTTGCGAGTGGTCGCGATGGGCGATCAGCAGGGCGTCTTCGGTGTCGACGATGACCAGATTCTTGACTCCGACCAGAGCGACGAATTTCTTCGGGCTATAGGCGTAGTTGTTGCAGGCGTCGAGAGCCATGTGGCCAGCGGTCGCAGCCACGTTGCCCTCGCCGTCTCCGCGGAGGCGGGTGTCAAGCTGGTATTCGTAGAGCGAGGCCCAGGAGCCGAGATCGTTCCATGAGAACTCGGCGGGGATGCAGTAGAGGTGGGAGGAGTGCTCGCCCTTAGCTGAGCGCGGCTCAAGGACGGCGTAGTCCACCGAGATGTTTTCGCACTTGGGGTACTCCTCACGGAAGACCTCATCGAAGCGGGCGGTGCCATAAGCAGCGGCGATGGCTTCGAGATGCGGAGCGGTCTCAGGCAGATGCTCGCGGACGGCGTTCGCAAGTGTCCGCGCCGACCACAGAAAGATACCCGAGTTCCAGTAGTAGTTGCCCGCGGCGATGAACTCGTCTGCGCGGTTCTGGTTGGGCTTTTCGATGAAACGCCGGACATGGATGGCCGAGTCGTCTTCGGTGTAGTCGCCGGTCTCGATATAGCCGTAGCCGGTCTCTGCGCGGGTGGGCTCGATGCCCAGCACGACCATGTGGTCGCCTGCCGCGGCCACGGCGATGCCCTTTTGCAGCGCCTTGAGGAAGCGCGGCTCGTCAGCGATGACGTGGTCTGAGGGGAAGATGCCCAGCACTGCGTCGGGATTCTCACGCTCGACGAGGAAGGCGGCCAGTCCGCAGGCGGGAGCGGTGTTGCGAGCTACCGGCTCGCGCACGATCTGACCGGCGGGAACGCCTTTAAGCTGGTCGGCGATCTCGTGGGCCAGGTACTCGTTGGTGATGACCCAGATCTGTTCGGGCGTGGCCAGCGGCTTGAGGCGCTCGACGGTCTGTTGGATCATGGAGCGCTCGCCGTCCAGCGCCAGAACCTGCTTGGCGTGGGCGCGGCGAGAGCGAGGCCAGAAGCGTGTGCCGCTGCCTCCGGCGAGTACCACAGGGCGAAAATCGATTGGCTTAGACATTGAAGACACATCCTACGCGACAAATGTTACATCTGCACAGCGGAAAGTGAAGGGATTTCTCGCCTAAAGCACTGTTTGAGCGTTGCCGGCCTTGCAGGAGAAGGGTTTTTGCGCATCCCACGATGCAAAACGGTCTCCGATGCAGCGCATTCGCTATCCCACTTAGCGAGATGTGAGGGCTCGGCCTAGGCTAAGCCCGTCAGGAATTCCTTCATGCGCCGGGTGCCTTCGTCGATGTTCTGCTTGGTCACCGGGTACGAGATGCGGATGTGCTCCGCAGTGCCAAAGGCCTCGCCCGGCACGCTGACGACATGAGCCTCGTGAAGCAGCCGCGTCGCCAGTTCAGTCGCGGTCTTGATGCCGCCCTTGCCGATGTAGGCCGACACGTTCGGGTAGACGTAGAAGGCGCCCTCGGGCTTGGTGCAGGTGATGCCGGGAATCTCGGCCAGCTTGGCCAGCATATAATCCCGCAAATCGATGAACTCGGCGCGGAACTCGGAGACGCACTCCTGTGAACTGGACAAGGCGGCGATGGCGGCCTTCTGCACAAAGCTGGTTGCGTTTGAGGTCGACTGCGACTGCAGCTTGCTCAGGTTGGCGACGACAGATTTGGACGCCAGCGCAAAGCCCGCGCGCCAGCCGGTCATGGCATAGGTCTTCGAGAGCGAGCCGAGGATGACGATGTGCTCTTTGGCCCAGGTGAACGAGCCGCCGGAGACAGGTTTGCCGGCATAGTTCAGATAGACGTAGCACTCGTCTAAAAGCAGGTAAATTCCGCGCTCATGGGCGACACGCACGATGCGCTCCAGGTCCTCGGCCGAGACGACCGAGCCGGCGGGATTGGAAGGCGAGTTGAGGATGATCGCCTTGGTCTTGGGCGTGATGGCCTTTTCAATGGCGTCGGCCGTAATGCGGAAGCTCTCAGCCTCCTGCGTCTCGAGGAAGACGACTTTGCCGCCAGCGTACTGGATGATGTCTTTGAAGCTGACCCAGTAAGGGACGGGCAGGATCACTTCGTCGCCGTGATCGACGAGGATCTGGATGGCGTTGAAGAGCGCCAGCTTGCCGCCGGTGGTGAAGATGGCTTCGGAAATGTCGTAGTCGGAGCCGAAATCGCAACTGTGGCGGTCGATGATGGCTTTGCGCACGTCGGGAATGCCGGGCACGACGGTGTAGCGCGAGAAGTTGGCCTCGATGGCGGCGATAGCTGCGTCCTTAATGTGGCGGGGGGTGGGGAAATGCGGCTCGCCGGCGCCAAAGTCGACCAGGTTGGCTCCCTGGAGGCGCAGCTTGGCGGCTTCCGCAGCCACAGCCATGGTTGCGGAGACCTCAATCCGACCGATGCGGTCGGCAAAGACTTGGGAAGAAGTGAGAACTGTCATAGCAGTCTCTATCTTGACAGATTTTGGGGCTGGGGCAAAATCTACAGTGGCGCATTGCGCTCTCAGGAAGCCTTCAGAAGGCCAGGTTGAGGCTGAGTTGTGCGTTTCCACCCGAGGCCGGATATGCCACGCCGATATTTTGCTGTCTGCTGCTTCTGATCAGTTGCGGAATTGAACCGGAGCTGCTCACCGCGTCGATCTCGTAGCTCAGAACGGCCCCATTCCGCGCATTGGCTGCCGCCCAGAAAACGGGAATCTCTTCCGCGCAGGTTGCCGTGGAACCGGTCACCGCAGCCAGCTTTATTACCGTTTTCACAGGAATCGCGGGAAACTGCTGCCCCCAAGGGTCAGTCACTGCCGCGTTGGGCGCGATCCGCGCGCGGCATGTTACGGTAGTTCCCGCCGGCAATATTGAAGAGAGGTTCAGATTGAACGTGAGTGAGTAGACTCCTGTCACCGTGGATGAGTTTGCGCGAATCTCCGGGACGCCAGCGGCCAGTGCGGAGGCCGAGGCCAGCAACGCAATGCAAAGCAGCAAGGGAATACGGATTTGCGCCATGGGAGTTCTCCATCAGCTCCCTATCGGCAAATTGGGCAGGAATGTGAAGAAAAATGCATTACTAAAGTCAGGAGAATCGGCTCACTCAGCCAACGATTCGTAAGAAAAGACTTTGGGAGGGGCAAGACGGCTTGTGCGCTTGTTCTCGAAATGAAGTTCAAGGACTTTTCGAAGAGTGCCCGGCAGGCGACTTATCCCCGGTGGGGGCAGGTTTTGGTGTTCAGGCACTCGTCGGCTATGCGCAGCCGCTCGACCGGCCGGCCAGCGACCAGATGCTCGGCCACTATCTCCGCCGCGTCTTCGGGTCTGACGTGGCCGTACCAGACAGCATCGGGGTAGACCACCACAGTCGGTCCGTGTTCGCACTGGTCCAGGCAGCCGGACTTGTTGATGCGCACCCTGCCCGCCAGCCCGGCGGCCTTGGCTAACTGCTGCAACTGCGTGTGCAAATCGCTGGTTCCGTCTGATGTGCAGGAGGGGCGCGGCGCACCCTCAGGCCGCAAATTGTGGCAGACAAAGACATGGCGTTCAAATGCGGGCAAATGAAGATCCTCCTGATGAATTCTGGCAAGGGTTGCAAATTCCCAATCTAGTCCGTTTCCAATCGGCACTCAGGCTAACGCCTGGCCCAGCGCTGTCGAAGTTTTTCAATTGCGCGCCGCACCCCCGGCCCCATCTGCGAAAATAGATAACTGACCATGAGTATAGACAACCTTCTCCCGCTGAAAGACGATATGGTGGCCTTTATCGAGGGCCACGGCCTCAAACGCTTGCCCGGTTACGTGACCGAAGAGATTCCCTCCATCGTGTGGGAGGGGCATGACAACCCCGATGCATGGAAAGACTTTGTGGAGATGGCCAAGCTCGTGGGCGCTCCCTTCGTGACCTTCAGCGAGATGACGCTGGAACGCGAGGAACTCGATGCGCTGATCGAGGAGGCCGGGGAGATGAACTTCCCCGACGAAGAGGCCACGGAACTGGTGGAGGCGCAATGGCTGCGCAAATACGCTGGCAACCTGGGCTACATCCAGCTTGGCTTCGTCTATCAGGGTCTTGTCTTTCTGCATGAGACCACCACCGAGTGGTACGAGCGTTTTCAGGCGCTGCTGGAAGACGTCGAGACCTTTCAAGACATCGTTATCGACGACCACGAACACGAAGACGAGGACGAGTAATCCCGGTGGGCTCGGCAGGCGTTGAAGCCAGCGGGATTGCTGCGCCGTCAGCCTTGCCGCAGGGAGAAGCGCCGAAGCGTCCTCGCCAGCGTTGGAGCTTCGTAGAGCCGCATCCGGCCGAGGCCGCCGCACTGGCTCAGGCAGCCCGCCTGCCTATTGTTCTGGCCGAGCTGCTGATCGCTCGCGGCATCACCGAAGCCTCTGATGCATTCGCCTTTCTCAATCCTGAAGTCTCTCACCTCCATGACCCCTTTTTGATGTTGGGCATGTCCGAGGCTGTCGCTCGGCTGGAGCTGGCTATTGCCGCCCGCGAGCCCGTGCTGCTTTACGGCGACTACGATGTGGACGGCACGACCGCCGTTGTCCTGCTCAAGACGGCCATCGAGATGCTCGGTGGAGTGGCCCGCTTCCACGTGCCGCATCGGCTTCTTGAGGGCTACGGTCTGCAATCGAGCGTGCTTGAAGCCGCAGCCGCCGAGGGCGTCCGGCTGGTGATCACAGTCGATACAGGAATGAGGGCCTTTACCGAGGCTGAGACCGCCCGCCGTCTGGGTCTAGACCTGATCATTACCGACCATCACTTGCTCGAGGCTGGCGATGCAGTGCCACCGGCACTGGCCATTCTCAATCCCAACCAGCCCGCCTGCGCTTATCCTGAAAAATATCTCTGCGGAGCGGCCGTCGCTCTGAAGCTGGCGCAGGCAGTGCTAGAGCGCCGCGATCAAACGCGCACTCGCGAAAAGACCCTGCCAAGTTTTTTGAAGATGGCTGCCATGGCCACTATTGCCGACGCTGTTCCGCTCAAAGGCGAAAATCGCGTAATCGCTGCGCTGGGATTAAAGGAGCTGCGACGCCCTGCGGGGGCCGGTCTGCGTGCCCTCTTCGCCGCCGCCGCTCTTGATCCGGCAGCCAGAGCAATCACAGCTTTTGACGTGGCCTTTCGCCTGGCGCCACGCATCAACGCAGCAGGACGTATGGATGTCGCTTCGGAGGTGATTGAGCTTTTCACCACGCGCGATGGAAAACGCGCCACCGAACTTGCGGCCAAACTAGAGCGGCTCAATCGCGAGCGCCGCGAGACTGAAGCCGCGGCCCTCACAGCCATCGAGACACTGCTGAGCACTGACCCGAACGTGGCCGCCGATCGCATGCTGGTGATTGATGGCGAAGGCTGGCACCGGGGCGTCATCGGCATTCTCGCCTCGCGAGTGGTCGAGCGCACCGCCAAGCCGGCCCTTGTTGTCAGTGTTGAGGAGGGTGTGGCGTACGGCTCCGGCCGCTCCGTAGATGGTTTCCAGTTATTGAATGCACTTGAAAGCTGTGCCGATCTCTTCACGCGCTTCGGCGGACATGCCTTCGCCGTAGGCTTTGCTCTACCCGCCGCTACGTTGCCTGAACTCAAGCAACGCCTTCGCCTCTACGCCGAGGAACATCTGGCCGGCCGCGAGCCCGAATGCCTGCTCAAGATCCACGCCGAACTGCCGCTGGACCGCATTACGCCGGTGCTGGCCGGCTGGCTGCGCAA
>CAYVMS010000178.1:0-7475 GCA_964452615.1 uncultured Occallatibacter sp. | reverse complement strand
GATATGCATCACGTCGCCATCCTGCACAACGTATTCCTTGCCTTCCAACCTCAGCGTGCCTTTGGACCGAGCCGCAGCCTCTGAACCGGCCTCCAGCAACGCATCCCAACGAATCGTCTCAGCGCGAATGAAGTGGTGTTCAAGATCGGAGTGAATCGCTCCCGCCCCTTGCGGCGCCTTCGAGCCAACCGGAATCGTCCAGGCACGGCACTCGTCCTCGCCGGCGGTAAAGAAGCTGATCAGCCCCTGCAACTCATAGCTCTTGCGAATGAGCCGAACCAGCCCGCTCTCGCGCAGGCCGTAGCTACCAAGGAACTCCGCAGCCTCTTCGTCGTCCATCTCCGCCAGTTCGGCCTCAACCTTGCCGCAGATGGCGGTTGTTCCCGCGTTGGGACGTTGAGCGACCTCATCGAGCTTGAACCGGCCAACCGCTGCCTCAAGATCGTCGCCGAGCGTGGTGCTTTCGCCGATATTAAGGGTATACAAAATCGGCTTTTGCGAGAGAAACATAAAGCCGCGGATGAGCTTTTTCTCTTCGGGGGTCATCTCCAGCTCTCGCAGCGGCTGTTCCTTCTCCAGAGCCTCTTTTGACCTCAGCAGCAGAGCTTGTTCGCGTTCCAGATCGCTGGTGCGGCCTTTCTTCAAGTCCTTCTCCAGCCGCTCCAGCCGCTTCTCAACCTGTGTCAGATCACTGATCATCAGGTCGAATTCGACGTTCTTGATGTCGCGCAGAGGATCGACGGGGCCGACATGGGGGATCGACTCATCCTCGAATGCGCGCAGCACGTGAATCAACGCGTCGACCTGGCGCAAACTGGTCAGGAATGCGGTTTCTTTCAGCGCCTCCTGCCCGATAGCGGCCACGTCAACATACTCGACCGTTGCATAAGTTGTCTTCTTCGGCGAGTAGAGCTCCGAGAGCTTGTCCAGCCGCTCGTCTGGCACACGCGCTACGCCAATGTGCTCCTGGCGCGAGTGGCCGCGCTCCTCGAGTTTGGCTTTGGTCAGAATCTTGAACAGAGATGTCTTGCCCACCTGCGGCAGGCCGATGATGCCAGTCTTCATTGGTTTCCTAATGGGTTCCCGAAAGGATGAGATGCGCGCGCGAGAACCTCTTCGATGATACAGGACTAGGGAACGAGGAGCAGGGACAAGGGAGTAGGGAAAAGCGCGTCCGATGAGCCGATCAAGCTGGGTGCTCCATCCTTTTCGCGTTCTCTGCGAAAAGGGTGGCAAACCATAAACTCAACCTGCGAATCTTCCAGATCACTAGTCCCTGCTTCTTCCCGTCTCCGCCTTAGCCACGAAGACCACCGTCGCCAAGCCCAACAGCAGGATGCCTCCTTCGACATTCACGCTGCGATGGTGCAGCTTTTCAAAATCGATGCGGCTGGGGTTAGCAGCATCCACTTCATTAATCGTCCCACCAGCAGCAATGCGGTCCCGCTCCATCGCCGGAGTGATGCCGAATTGCGAATAAAGAGTGAGCCCGATCATCACAGCCAACAAGCCCATCGGCGAAAGCACGGCACGCGGCTTGCAGATGTCAAAGACTGGAGCCCGCGCAAGCAAAACGAGCGCGATTCCCCCACAGGCCAGCCCCATACCGTGCAGTATGCGCAACAAATGACCCACAATTGAGCCTGCCATGCGCGTGTCGGGCTGGAGCGTCTGGAAGGTAACTACAGCCACGACAGGAAAGAAGATTTCCGCGCCCAGCCAAACGATGAGCGCGAAATAGAGGAGTGTGCGTAAAACTGTCTTCAAGGTTCCTCTGATCACTGTCTCTTCAACGCCCGCCTCAGCACCGTCTCCAGCGCTGCCTTGACCTGCTCATACTCGGCCGGCGTGACGTTGCCTTGGATCTTTTCATTTTCCAGCGTGAAAAGCTCTTCCTTGAGCGCATTCAGCAGCGCGGCGTTTCCGCTTGCGGGCGCGGGCGCTTGCGCAGCGACAGCAGGAGACTGAACGCTTCCGCCCGCAGCAACAAGAGCCCCGCTCGTCGCAGGCCTGCGCAGCAGGAAGGCCGCCGTGGCCACCATCAATAGCGCCAGAGCGCCCAGAATCCAGCCCTTGTACTTCGACAGCGGATCGGGTGTGTCGATAGGGGTGCCGATGCCGCCGCCCGGCCCGGTGCCCGGAGTGCTGGTGTCTGAGCTACTTGTGTCCGAGGCTTGGCCGCTACCCTGCCCTCCAGCGGGTTGACTGCCTTGCGCGCCTTGATCTTCGCGGGGCAGAGCGCCGGTGCCCGAGATAGTGAATTCAAGCGGACTGCCCGGAACTGCATTTTTCGAGACGAAGGTCTGAAAGCCGGGGTCCTGAGGCGACGACTGGAAGACCGATCCCGCACCCGCGGCAAACGTCATGCCCTTGGGCAACACAACCCATACACCCCGGGCTGGTGTCGTTAACTGCGGACGAAAGGTATATTTCCCGCTGCTGTAGGGCAGTTCATATTCGATCTGGAAGAGCGTGCCCTTGTCGCCCGCATCAGGCTGGATGGGAAAATTGAACGCGTAGTGGCCCTTGGGGCCGTCGGGGTCCATCTTCAGCGTGGTCGGCAGGCCGGTCGGCCGTTGTGCGGTTGCTCCTGCCATTACTGCGTCTGCGGGCAACACAATCGAAAACGAGCGAGGACTCCACTGCGTACGCGGAGGTGAGCTTGAATTGTGCACCATGTAGCGTTGGACCACCTGTAGCTGGCCGTTCGTCGCCTCGACGATCGCTGTTACGTCCTCGTCGAGATTCACTCCAGTAACCCGCTCGGCAACGTCATACACCGCGATGTCGCCGGGCGCTCCGCCCTCGGGTGCTGCAATAAAGTAGGGTGCTCCCTGGTGAGTCACGCGGACAAGCGCGGGGCCGTTGCCAGGCTTGTTCAACGAATAATGACCCTGCGCGTCGGTGGTTGCACGGGCGATCTCGTTCATGCCGGCCTGCACATCCACCAACACGACAGTGTCGCCCACGGCGGGCTTTCCGGTGGTCTTGTCGGTAACAGTGCCTGTGACTTGAGCTGCCTGTGCTGTCGCGCCGCAGAAGACAAAGCTTAGGGCGATGGTAAGGAAGATGGAGTTAGTCGATCTCATGGTTGTAAGTGAATCCTATGAACGTGAGGTGAGTGAATTGGTCATGAGCAAAGCCTAAATGCAACCGCAGATCCCTCGACTCGCTTCGCTCGCTCAGAATGACAGATCGTGTTGGTACTTACGCTTGCTGCAAAAGCTCGATCTCGGCCAGCAACTGCGCCGCCTCGTTTTCAAGGTGCGCTCGCTGAACTGTGAAATCCTCTTCAGGATACTTCCCTGCGCGGTACTCGAAGTTCAGGTCGCGCAAATTTTCGTAGAGCTGTTCCTTGCGCTCCAGCAGATAGTCCAGACGAGTCTTCTGGTGCTGGCTGGCAAAGACATTCTCCGGCCAAAAGGTGTAAATGAAAAGCGCAAACAGCAGCAGCATTCCCGCAATCAGTCCCACGGTTGGCGTCATAGCTCAATAACCTCCGTCGCTGCCGGATTCGGTCTCTCGGCGAATCTTTTTGACGAGCGCTTCTGTTGCCGGATCGGTTGCCAGAGTTTCCTCAGGCTGCTTGCCGGCAGTCCATCGGCGAACCAGCAGAATCGTTCCCAGCAACGCCGCGGCAAACACCGCAAAGGGGGCAATCCACGCCACCAGATCGAAACCCTGCGTCGTCGGCGCCGCCAGCACCACTGCTCCGTACTTGCCGACGAAGGACGACAGAATCTCCTGGTCGCTCTTGCCGGCGGCGATGCCTGTGCGCAATTCATTCAGTTCGCTGGTCGAGTTCGTGCAGCCCACATGGTTACATTCACCCAGGATCTCAGCGCATCCGCAGGTGCACATAAGCCGATGGTTCAAATTCGTGAAGCGCGAACCTGCATCCGTGGCGCCGAGAGTGAAGCAGACGGCCACGGCCAGTGCGACGGCCTGCAACGATCTCATCCAAAAAGTAAAACGTGCGGAAGCACCCATCAGTCGCCTCCCCCTAACGCTGGCTCAACTGGAGCCGTTCGCGCTGCCGGCACGCGCAGTGCTGCGGTGGCCGGTGTGAGGCTGGGAACGAGCGCCACCACTGTGCCGAGAGCGATCAGCACAACTCCAGCCCAGATCCAGCCCACCAACGGATTGAGAAAGGCCTTGATGATTGGCTGTTGCGTGTCGGGATTCGTGCCCTCATACACCACATACAAATCCCAGGGCAGAGTCGAGTGGATCGCTACCATCGTCTGCGGCTGCTCGCTGGCCAGATAGACGCGCTTTTCCGGCGTCATCTGGAATTCCCGCTTACCGCCCTTATACACATCGAGCAGCGCAAAGTCGGAGTTGTAGTTGCTGTTCGAGTCCTGCGATGCTCCCACGCACTCCAGCGTGTAGGGGCCGATGTTGATCTTGTCGTGGAGCGCCATCTCGCTCTCCACGTTGCGATTGAATGCCGAGCCCGAGAGGCCGATCACCACAATCACCACGCCGATGTGAATGAAGTAGCCGCCATAGCGCCGTGTGTTGCGGCGAATTAGCAGCACCATCGCCGCAAAGTGGTTTCTTCCGGTCTGCCGGGCGATCACTCCGGCTCCGCGCAGGAACTCCGAGCTGATGGCTGTCATCACCGCCGCCGACATGGCAAAGGCCACCAGCGCGTAAAACTGTCCTTGATCAATCGCGCCATCCTTCCACGGCCTGACGCCCACCGCGAGGCAGACAATCACCGTGATCCAAAGCGCGATCACCGGCAGCACAAAGTTGCGCTTGACGCTCTTGAGCGAAGTCGCCCGCCAGGGCAGCAGCGGACCAACGCCGGTCAAAAACAGTAGGAAGATCCCAATGGGAATGGCCACCGTGTTATACCAGGGCGCGCCCACCGTCACTTTATTGCCCACGACATACTCGCTCAAAATCGGAAAAAGCGTCCCCCAGAGAATCACAAAACACGCCGCCAGCAAAACCAGATTATTGAAGAGGAAGCTCGACTCGCGGCTTACCAGCGATTCAATCTGGTGCTCGCCCTTCAGGTGGCTGCGCTGCAAAATGTACGTGAAGATGCAGACCGCCAGCACAATTCCCATGAAGACCACAAACCACGTGCCAATCGAAGACTGCGCAAAGGCATGAACCGAACTGACCAGCCCGGCGCGGGTCAACAGAGTGCCGAGCAGCGTCAGCAGGAACGTGGTGAAGATCAGCCACACATTCCAGCTCTTCATCATGCCTTTCTTCTCCTGCATCATCACGGAATGCAGAAAGGCAGTTCCAGTCAACCACGGCATGAAGCTCGCATTCTCGACCGGATCCCATCCCCAGTAGCCACCCCAACCGAGCACTGCATAAGCCCAATGCATACCGAGGAAGATGCCGCAAGTCAGGAACATCCACGTGACCATCGTCCAGATGCGGGTAATCTTGATCCACTTCTCGCCCGGATAGCGCATCATCAGCGCCCCCAGCGCAAAGGCGAAGGGCACTGAGAAGCCCACATAACCCAAATAAAGCATCGGCGGATGAATTACCATCTCAGGGTATTGAAGCAGAGGATTAAGCCCATTGCCGTCCTCAGGCACCGCACCCCGAAGAAGTGCAAAGGGCGGGGCCGCAAAATTAAGAACCAGCAGAAAGAAGACTTGCACCCCGGCTAGAATCGCTCCGGCATACGCGTAGAGCTTTACATCGGTCTTGTGCGTCAGGCGAAGAACAAACCCATACGCAGCCAGCAGCCACGCCCACAGCAGCAGCGACCCCTCCTGTCCGCTCCACAGCGCTGAGAACTTGTACGCTCCTGGCAGTGCGCGATTCGAGTGCTCAAGGATGTAGGTGATGGAGAAGTCGTTGGTAAAGACCGACCAGGTCAGTGCAAAGGCCGCCGCCGTCACGGCTACAAAGACGGCGATTCCAGCCCTCCGCGCCGTGTCGGCCAACCGCTCAGGGGAGATCGGCGCCGATTGCCCGGTTGCAATCAACCGCAGAGCCACGGTCCCAGCCAGCAGATTGTATGCGGCCAGTGCCAAAGCGATTACAAGTGCAAAACTGCCAAAAGCTGCCATCAAAACTCCGCAATCAAATCAAGGACGATTCTCGCACACCACCGTGAGCCCGAAGATGCTCCCGGCTAAGGATTCTGCAATCTCATCATAAGCTGTCTGGGCGTGATTTGGCTCACACTTTGGGTGGAGGATTGGCAGTTGACGCGCTTGATTACGAAACCTCAAGTGAGGAGCACAGGCTTTAGCTCCCAGAGCGAAGAATGATTGGGTGCCCCACCCTCGCCGCTGTCATCCTGAGCAGAGCTCAGCGGAGTCGAAGAACCTGATTCTCGTCATTTTGCGGCTAGGGTGGAAACCACACCCCCGTCCCTCACCCGAACAAAAACTCCTTCTCGCGTAGTTCCTTGATGTTGTCGCGCAGCTTGGCGGCCTTTTCGAACTCGAACTTCTTCGCCGCCTCGCGCATCTCCGTTTCGAGTTTGGCAATATACGCATCCAACTCGATCTGCGAGGTCAGCTCCGGCAGCCCGGCGGCCTCTTCCGCTTCCACTTCGCCGTACTCGGCCTTCATGATCTGCGCCAGCCCCATGTCCATCTTGTTGATAATCGACTGCGGCGTAATCCCGTGCTCCTCGTTGTAGGCCCGCTGAACGGTCCGCCTACGGTCTGTCTCGTTCATCGCTCGCCGCATCGAGTCGGTAATCTTGTCTGCATAGAGGATTGCCTTTCCTTCAAGGTGGCGCGCGGCCCGCCCCATCGTCTGGATCAGCGATCCCGCCGAGCGCAGAAAACCCTCCTTGTCCGCGTCCAAGATCGCCACCAGCGAAACCTCCGGCAGATCCAGACCCTCGCGAAGCAGGTTGATGCCGATCAGCACATCAAACTCGCCCTTACGCAATCCGGCCAGCAACTTCACCCGTTCCAGCGTCTCAATCTCAGAGTGCAGATAGCGGCAGCGCACGCCAACCTCGGTGTAGTAGCCAGCCAGATCCTCGGCCATTCGCTTGGTCAGCGTCGTCACCAACACGCGTTCGCCCCGTTGCGCACGGTCGCGAATTTCGGCCAGCAGATCGTCGATCTGGCCCTTCACCGGACGAATCTCGACCTCGGGATCAACCAGCCCAGTCGGCCGAATCACCTGCTCGACAACCACCCCGGCCGAGCGCGTCAGCTCATACGGCCCCGGAGTGGCAGAGACATAAATCGTCTGATGAATCCGATTCTCAAACTCCTCGAACTTCAGCGGCCGGTTATCCATGGCCGATGGCAACCTGAAGCCATAGTCCACAAGATTCTGTTTGCGGCTGCGATCCCCAAACCACATCCCGTGCACCTGCGGAATCGTGGCGTGGCTCTCGTCGATAAAGAGCAGAAAATCGCGCGGAAAATAATCCAGCAGCGTTGGCGGAGCCTCTCCCGGCAACCGCCCCGAGAAGTGCCGCGAATAGTTCTCGATGCCGTGGCAGTAGCCCATCGACTTGA
>CAYVMS010000177.1:0-7508 GCA_964452615.1 uncultured Occallatibacter sp. | reverse complement strand
TCTCCGCCATATAAACAGTTCTGAATCAACCGAATACAGTAACATACCAAGCAGCATTGGCTACCCCTTCCGGGTGGCCTTTTTTGCGCTGGTGGCTGTTGTTTTTTCAGTGACCGTACGGCACCCTTTGTCCCCGAAATCAACTCAACAGCGCTCTGGAGGTGGCCGGGGGACAAATGCGTGTACCGCCAACAGCACCAACTGGATACCCAGGGGAAAGAAGTGAGTAGCATTCCGGAATCACAAGCTTAAACGCTCGCACCAGGGGTCAAAGGTCACTTTCACTACCCCCGCCGGACAAGCCGTCACAATCACATCGACGTCCTCCTCCAATCCGCCTGGATTCGAAGTGGGCGAGTCCGTCGCCGTCCTCTATTTGCCGAACAATCCCGCCGACGCTCGCATCGACTCCTTCTTCCAGCTTTGGGGCGCTTCGTCGATTGTCGGAGGTATCGGAACGGCATTTTTTGCAATCTCCCTGGGCATGATCCTCTATCTCCGCAAGTTCGCCCGGCCGCTAGTTCCTGTCCCCTAGTCGCGTCGTGCCTGAATCAGGCAACTCGTTGCCGACCCGCTTTAAGGCCGGCACGGTCGCCAAATTGATGGCTGCCGCCGAGCTCTGTCCAGTTTGCCAATAAACCAACTAGAGCACGAATGAGCCTCTACGTCGCCTGCCGTCCCCCCGCTGTAAATGTCATCGATGACAAAGTTGCCTAGCTCCATCTGGGCGCGGCGGGCTTCAGGATGCCCGGTCTTCTTGAGGAGGTCGAGATAGAGTGTGGTCGCTCTTGGATTGTATTTCCGAGCGACCGACGGATTAGCTTCAACTTTCGCCTTGTAATCCACAGCAGACAACAAGAGAAAGCGGTCGCCACTCCCTCGGGAGCGGCGACCGCGTTTATGTAACCGTTTTTGTCGAGCAAGGAACGCGGTTATTTTGTGGAAGCGGTGTCGGTGTAATAGAGGAGCACGTAGGCCTTGATGGTGGTGCTCGACGCCGGAACGCCGAAGACCTTGACCGGCACACCTGCAATGAGTTGGCTGGCTACCGTTTGCAGTGTTGTCGAGTTGCTGATGTCCTCCGGAGTGATGGTGACAACCCCACTCTTGCGGTCGACTTGATATACCAGTGTCGCGCTGCCGCTGGTGCTTGTCAGGTTGACAGTGACTGCCTGCGGTTGAGGAGAATTGGCCGGAGCAGCTGTAGGCAGCGGAACGGAGTACATGAAGCTGCCGCCGGTGCTGCTTGACGAGAAGGGCGTGGTGATTGTTCCCAGAGGCGCTCCGACAGGAAGAAGAACGGTCCACTCCGCAGCCCATGCATCACTGGCCGCAGGGTCGTTCCAGGTGGCGTTGCTAACGCCGACCGGAGTCAGAGTGCCGACGACTCCGCCGAAGTTCGTCGAGGCGACGGGCGTGCCGCCAACAGCGGCCTCAAACAGGCTAATCGCGTTTGTTCCATTGTTTTCCTGGGTTGGGAAGCCAAAATCCCACCAGTAGAAGCCATTCGCATCCGCATTGCCTTCTTGGTCCACGGTGGGTCCGGTGGCATAGTTGATGGTCCCGCTGTAGTTGTCCTTGCCACCGCGACTGTCAGCCATGGGGAAGTTGTTTTGGTAGTTGAAGTCCGTGGCTGTAGGCGAGGAGATTGTGCCGCCATAGCGGGCCGCGTCGATCTCAACCGTTAGCGCCACCGGAGGCTTGGCTGTGGAGAGCGGATCGATGGTGACGTTCACCTTGAATCCGCGAGCCACGTTTGGCAAACCGCCCGCTGTGACGCCGTCGAAGAAGGTCGTTCCAGTGCCGATCTGGGTGTTGGCGGACTGGAAGTAGAAGACGGTCTCAGACCCGATGGCGATTTGCGTGGCGTTACCATCTTCGGTGGTCACCCACATCGTGTTGTAATTCGCGCTGGCCGAGCTGGTGTTAACGTGCAACACATGGCCCTCTGGATTTTTCCAGACATTATTGAAGGTTTTGCTGGCATAAATGCGCGTGGCTACCAGCGTTCCATTCTGCTGATAACGTGCTGCGATGCGCACATACATGGTGGGCAACGTGCTGGCGACGGTTGAGAAGTTATCGATGGTCGACGGCGCGATGCTGCCCGTGTTGTCCAGGTCATAGAAGAGGGTGCCATTGGTGGCGTCGGCCAGAATGTTGATGGTATGATTCGTATCCACCGTGGCCGTCTCGGGCGAGGTGAGCGGGTGGACCGGGAAAGCCTTGTCTATAGTGATCGTGGTATTGTCGGTGGAGACGGAAGCGACCTGTCCATAGGTGTGCCGCAGAATCAGCTTGGTTAGATCGGAATGCGGACGATTGCGCACGGGTCCGTTAAAGTTGATTGCCCATAGCGTCGAGGGGCTGGTCGAAGAGGTAGCATTCGCGGGAACATGCTCGACAAGCAGCGCCGGATGGTTCAGGTCGAACTCCAAATCGAGCGCGTTGCTGCCGGTGGCGGTGACAACAAGATTAGTCGCGAGATTAATCGTCACTGCTACGGTTTGGCTGCCCGTGGCACCGGATGCTCCGGCGATTACCGTCTGACTGCAAGGGACAGTGCTGCCGGCGGGATAGTTGCCCGTGTCAAAACCGGTCTCTGGGTCGCCGGCAACGATCAGTTCGACGTCGCAACTGGTTCCCGTATTGTTCGCGCTCAGGGTTAGCACCGCCTGGGTGTATGTGCCTGTTGGGATGGTGGCATTGCCTAGAATCTCACCGAGTTGGTCCAACTGCTCCAGGTTAATTATCGGTGGCGTAGCAGGCGCTGTATAGACGGTGACGTTCGTTCCGCCGCCCTGTGGCACCAGCGCGATGCTCAGCACTTTCACGCCGATTGTGGCCCAGTCTTGGGTAGCGTCGTCGCTCACGACCACACTCACCGCGCCTGTCGTTTGGGTTGGTGTTGGCGCTGGCGATGGAGTTGCGGAAGTGGTTGAACCATTTCCACATCCTGCCAGCAAAAGCGAAGCCGCGGCCGCGGCGCCTGCAACTAGATTCCGTATGTTGCCATTCATCTTAACTCTCCTAATTCGCGACTGGTTTCTGTTCTCGGGTGCCGGCGCGGTCGTTCATACAGTCTCTGCGCCTGTTCAAGTTCACGATCCGCAGCTTGGTGTGGCCTGAGCAGTGCTTTGGTTTTCGACAGTATATGGATCAATTATCGGCAACTTTGAACTTCAATCTCAATCTCGTTAGCCGGTTCCTGTCGATGCCAATGCTGACTGCGCCACGCTGAGGGATACTAGGAGTCAAAGACCCGAAGAGTGGAGGTTAGTTGCGGGGATTTAGAAGATATTTTTAAGAAAAACGCACGCCTTGCCGTTCGCGTTATAAGCGGTTCTATATAGACGCTAAGCGGCACATCGAGATTACATGCAAATATGCTTTGAACCGATTTTCGTTACCTCTGTACCGAAAAATCAGTCGACATTCCGCATCCTGTTCCCCTCCGCCCTCAATCTATTGACGCATCAGGAGCGATTTTGGTTTAGCTGGAGCGCCGACTCAATATCAATTTGACATCATCTCAGCAACGAACGCCTTGGGCGCGCGCAAAAGAGGCGAAAGGGGGATCGCCGTTTCGTTAAGCACGTAGAGAGGAACCTTGAATACACGCGCATGACCGAGAAGGCGTCAACCTGAATCAGGTTGCGAGTAGGCCGTTATGTGGTGGAAGACGAACAGGCGCACCTCATAAGTGTCTTCGGCAACGATTCCGACGTTGGCACGATCACGGCGGCGGTTCACGAGAAGGCTACGTTCGCCAAGGCTGATAGCACGATTCAGGGCCTACTATCTAAGCGGGGGGCGCTATACGTTTTGGTTCGTGGTGCCCCACCCATTCGCCAGAGAAAAGGCGAATGGATGGGGCACGGAGCCTGGTTGCTGAGTTGGCTGAATGCCAATACGCCGAGTCGGCGAGGGTGGGCACCCACACTTGAGTGATCGCGAATCAGGCTTATGCTACGCGCTCGATGACTACAGATTGGAGGACAACCGGGGTTTTGGGCTTGTCCTGGCTGCCGCGGGCAACTTTGGAAATTTTGTCGGCGATGTCCTGGCCCTCGACGACTTCGCCGAAGATGGTGTGGTTACCAGTGAGCCAGGGCGTGGCAGCGACGGTGATGAAGAACTGGCAGCCGTTGGTTCCGGGGCCGCTGTTGGCCATGGCCAGCTTGCCGGCCTTGTCGAACTTGTGCGGTGAACCCTTGGTCTCGTCGCCGAAGCGGTAGCCGGGTCCGCCCATGCCGGTGCCCGTGGGGTCGCCGCCCTGGATCATGAAGTCGGGAATCACGCGATGGAAGATGGTGCCGTCGAAGAGCTTGTCTTTGGACTTCTTGTTTGTGCTGGGATGGGTCCACTCTTTGGAGCCCTCGGCCAGTTCGATGAAGTTCTTGACGGTGATGGGCGCGTCGGACTCAAAGAGCCGGACAGTGATCTTTCCTTCGGTGGTGGTGAAGACGGCGTAGGTTCCTGCTGCTAGTGACATGAAAAGCTCCTATGGTCTGTGTATTTCCAACTCCGAAGATCTTGAGGTGGAAAGCCGAGATAAAAATTACTGGATTCGTTTGGGAAATTCGTTGGGTTCCTGGAATCCCAGTCTCAGAATCGAGACCTGGGCCACCCTCGGTTATGGCTTGGTCGCGGTGGTGTTGGGGGAGGGCGGCACGGGCTGGCCCTCGGGGACGATGGTTACTTTCTTCAGGACGACCGATGTCACAGGCTTATCGTTGCTGTCGCGCTGGACAAGAGCGATGGTCTTTGCGACAAGGAGGCCGGATGCATCGCACTGGCCGAAGATGGTGTGGACCTGGTTCAGGAACGTGGTCGGTACCGTGGTGATGAAGAACTGGCTCCCGTTGGTATTGGGGCCAGAGTTGGCCATGGCGAGACGACCGGGCACGTCGAAGCCAAGATTAGGGTCGAACTCATCTGCAAACTTGTAGCCGGGGTCGCCCATGCCGGTGCCGGTGGGGTCGCCACCTTGAATCATGAAATCGGGGATGACGCGATGGAAGATGGTGCCATCGTAGAGCGGTTTGTTGTGCTGGACCTTGTTGTTGTTTGGGTCGGTCCAGTCCTTCGTGCCCTCGGCGAGGGCAATGAAGTTGGCCACCGTCTTGGGCGCCTGCTTTTGAAAGAACTGGCAGGTAATGCGCCCCATGGAGGTGTCCATCACAAGCGTCGGACCGTTCGGGTGGATCATGGCGGCTGCGGTGGCGGCGGGCGCGTCGGGAAGAGCCTCGTCTGGTTTGGAGGAGGTTTGGGCAGTGGCCAAAGCGGCTAAGATCACGGCCAGAGCGGGAAGGAAGAGTGTGTGTTTGAATTTCATAACGACTCTGAGGTTAAATCATGCGGCGGGTGGACGGCCAGTGAACGCAAACGGATGGTGGACCTAAAGCGTCTTCACCACTCCTGTAATACGGGATCGTTGTATCCCACCCTGGCCGCAAAGATTCAAGAAGCAGCTTCTTCGACTCTGCTCTGCTACGCTTCGCTCAGATGACAAGCGAGGATGGGGCACCAAACTCCATCCGGCAGGTGGACCTGTTTTCGCACGTGTGTCATTCTGATCGCAGGGTGCAGATGAAAGCGATAAAGCGGCTTTTGTGCGTGGTTGTCGTGTTGGCTGTGGTGGCCGGGATTGGCTTCCTGGAGCGCCCGGTCAGCTACTTCAACGGAGCGATGTATGTGCGTGAGTGCCTGTCTGGCGTCGAGAACCGCTCGGTTCAGGTTGCGGGCCATCGCGTGCATTACCTCGCCGAGGGGCCTGATGGTGGGCCAGTGGTGGTGCTGGTGCACGGACTGGGTGGAGAGGCAGAGGATTGGCGCAACCTGGCGCCTTATCTGACGAGGGCAGGCTTTCGCGTGTATGTGCCTGATCTGCCAGGCTACGGGCGTAGTGAAAGGCCGACCGATTTCTCTTACTCGGTGCACGATGAGGCAGACGCGGTGGTGGGCTTTTTGGATGCGCTGGGATTGAAGCAGGTGGATCTGGGCGGCTGGTCGATGGGCGGCTGGATTGTGCAGCTCGTCGCCGCAAGGCATTCCGAGCGGGTGAGGCGGTTGATGCTGTTTGATTCGGCTGGAATCTACGAGAAACCGGCATGGGAAACGCGGCTCTTTACACCCATTTCGGCTGCCGAGCTTGACCAACTCGAGGCACTGCTGATGCCCAATCCGCCGAAGATTCCGGGCTTTGTGGCGCGGGACATTGTGCGCGAATCAAACGGTCACGCCTGGGTGATTCATCGGGCGGTCGGCTCCATGCTCACCGGCCAGGACACCACCGACACTTTGCTGCCAGGACTCAAGATGCCGGTGCTGATTGTGTGGGGCACGGAGGACCGGATTACGCCGCTCGGCCAGGCAGAGAGAATTCACAAACTCGTTCCGCAATCCCAGTTGGAGGTCTTCGCGGGCTGCGGGCACCTGGCTCCCAGCCAGTGCACGGCGCAGATCGGACCCAAGGTTGTGGAGTTTGTGATGCGGTAGGGGCTCGGAGAACTCAGCAGACCTTAAGGAGGTTGGATAGGCTGCGGAATCCCAGGTCTCAAAATCGAGACCTGGGGTACCAAGGTTGGTGAGAAGTGCTAGACGCCGATGACGTCGCAGAGTTCCTTGACGGCGGCGGCGCTTTTCATCAGGGCGGCGCGTTCTTCGTCGTTGAGTTTGATCTCGACGATTTGTTCGAGGCCTGCCGCGCCCAGTTTGCAGAGGACGCCCATGTAATAGCCGTTGATGCCGTATTCGCCTTGGAGGTAGGCTGCGCAGGGTAGGATCTTCTTCTTGTCCTTGAGGATCGCCTCGGCCATCTCGACGGCTGCCGCCGACGGTGCATAGTAGGCGCTGCCGGTCTTGAGATATTTCACGATCTCGCCGCCGCCGTTGCGGGTGCGCTCGATGATGGCGTCGATACGCTCTTTGGAGAGCAACTCGGTGATGGGAATGGATGCGACCGTCGTGTAGCGGATCAGGGGGACCATCATGTCGCCGTGGCCGCCGAGAACGAGGCAGCTCATGTTTTCGACGCTCACTTGAAGCTCCTCGGCGATGAAGCTTTTGAAGCGGCCGGAGTCTAGGATGCCGGCCATACCGATGACTCGTTCGCGATTGAAGCCCGAGAGTTTATAGGCGGCCTGCACCATCGCGTCCAGGGGGTTGGAGACGACGATAAGTACCGACTCCGGCGAGTAGGTGACGACGTTTTTGACCACGTCGGTCATGATCTTGTAGTTGGTGTGCAGCAGGTCGTCGCGGCTCATGCCGGGTTTGCGCGGCAGGCCGGCGGTGATGATCACGATGTCGCTGTCTGCGGTGTCGGCGTAGTCGTTTGAGCCGGTGATGTGGACATCGGATCTTTGGATGGGAAGGGCCTGGAGCAGGTCGAGCGCCTTGCCTTGCGGCACGCCTTCGACCACGTCGATCATGACCACATCGGCCAGTTCCTTGGCCATGAGCCAGTGTGCCGCGGTTGAGCCGACGTTGCCGGCGCCGATGAT
>CAYVMS010000176.1:0-7539 GCA_964452615.1 uncultured Occallatibacter sp. | reverse complement strand
GAAACTGTTCGACGATGGAGAGGGTGCTTTGGCCGATGGAGCCGGTGGAACCGAGTATGGCTAGTCGCTTCATAATTCTTTCTGTTGATTGATTGGCTATTTGAGTCAGTGCCGTGAGATAGACGGTCTCGTGAGATTCAAGGCGTAATACCTGCAATGGAGCCAACGATTTCGCGAACCTGAACCTCACAGAGAACATCATCCGTGACGTTGCAGATGAAGACGGCGTTGCGGGCTCGCCAATCCAAACTGCGCATCTGCGAACAAAGGACTACTCCAGTTATCGGCGCTCCTGGGGGCAGTGGAACCTCAGAGGCGTATCCCTTGATCTTGCTGGTAATGGGACAAACAAAGGCCAGCGAAGTTCTCAGATTGAATCGTTTTGAAGAGAGGACCAGTGCGGGCCTGCGGCCAGCTTGTTCGTGACCGGCCTGCGGATCGAATTCAAACCAAACCAGATCACCCGAATCGGAACAGAATGGATCTACCAAAACTCAACCCCGCGCGGCTGGCCCCAGTCAATCTCTGGCATCCGGGCACCCTCTGGAGTACCCTCCAAGATCTCATCCAGTGTCTTGCGCATTCGAGGTTTTGCGGCGGTTGAATCCGATGGCCTGACGAGCGCAAGACCACCGCTTCCGTTCGAAACCCACTCTACAGGCTCGCCCACTGATAACGCGGCCTGGGCGACCAGTTCCTCTGGAATCTCGACGGTGAGGGTGTTTCCGACGCGGATGATTCGGGTCGTCATACAGCGAACTCCTAACGAAATGATAGCGCAAATCGGAGTTGACCGGCGACTCTCCATTTGTTCGCAGAGACTTTGGAGTTCCTCAGAACCATTGGTGAACTATCAGGGCATACCAGAGCACGGGAGCGGCCACCAGTAGTGCATCAACGCGGTCAAGGACTCCGCCATGGCCAGGCAAGAGTGAGCCAGAGTCTTTGACGCCCGCCGAGCGCTTGAGCGCTGATTCGGCCAGATCGCCCACCTGCGCACCGATGTTGACGACAACAGCAAGGCCTAGCCAGTACCAGACATCTTCGGGATAGGAGAGCGCAGCCGAGTCCCATTGCGACGCCAGCAGATGAGCCAAGCCGAGCAAGCCGCAGGTTGCCAGCAGGCTGCCGGCTACCGAGCCGAGCGTGCCTTCCCAGGTCTTGTTTGGACTCAACGAAGGCGCCATCTTGTGGCGGCCCCATGCGCGGCCGATATAGAGCGCGGCTGTATCTCCGGCCCAAACCGCGCACAGTAGAAAGGCCACCAGCGAAGGGCCATTGGTCTGCTCGCGGAGAGCGGGCAAAGCGATCAAGGTAAATCCGATGTAGAGCAGGCAGAAGACGGAGGATGAGACGTCGGCCATCATCTGCTCAACGGGCCGGGAGAATGTGCAATAAATCAGCAGGCCCAGGCTCAACATGCCGAGGATGGGTGCAGTCTGGTCGGGCCATGCGAAGTTGCCGGCAAAGAGCGCCAGAATGGCAACCATCACCGCAATGCGCGGAGGGTTGGCTCCGGCCTTCTCGGCCATGCCAAGAAACTCCCACGCAGCCAGCGTCGCAACCGCTGCCACAGCGAGCGTGAACAGCCACTGCCATCTTGGCCCCAGAAAGACCAGAAACAGAACCAGCGGAATCAGAATAAGAGCGGTAACGATGCGTTTCATGCCAAGGGTGAGGATACACTGCCGGGGCGGGGTTACGTCGGCAGAGAGGCGACGAACTCCATGAATTTCAATGATGAGAGAGCATGTTCTCCCCGGCAGCGGGCTCTCAGGCGTGTTTTGCGACGTCTGAGCGAAGCCAGTGAAGGAAGGCCTCTGAGCCGCCGCGCTGGGCCATGGCTTCCTTGAGCCAGAAGGGCGACTGCTGGGTTAACCGCTTTGCTTTGACTGCTGAATTCTCTTGTTTGGGGGCTTGCTCAGCCACCGCCGGTTCGTGTCTAGTTAGAATGCTTTCCAAGGAAAAATCCCCCTACTTCTGCACATCCAGAAGAGAAGGTATCAGCAATATCGTGAATTCGTCCATCGAATGCAGCTTGTGAGAGAACCGAAGTAATCAACTCGCCACGATCTTGATCCGGTCCGGATCTTCTTCCACTTCGCCGACATTTTCGCTCAGACCGCCATAACGTCGCTCTCGGCACTGGAAGTCGGCGATGGCCTCAAGCAGATGAATGCCGCGAAAATCAGGCCAGAGCCGCTCGGTGACGAAGATCTCGGTGTAGGCAATCTGCCACAGCAGATAGTTCGACAGTCGCATCTCGCCCGAGGTGCGGATCAGCAGATCGGGGTCGGGCATGTGGGCCGTGTAGAGATGGCGGTGAATGTCTTCCTCGGTGATCTGCGCCGGGGTTAGGTGCTTTTGCTTCATCTCGGCAGTCAGGCCACGAAAGGCGTCGACTATCTCTGACCGTCCGCCGTAGTTGAGGGCCAGGGTGAGGGTGGTGCCGGTGTTGCGCGCGGTGGCCTCTTCGGCCCAGCGCATCTTTTCCTGGACCTCGGCGGGCAGCTCGTGAGTACGCCCGATGTATCTCATGCGCACGTTGTTGTCCATCATGCGCTTGAGGTTGCTCTCAAGGTAACTCTTGAGCAGCCGCATGAGAAAGTTGACCTCGGCGCGGGGGCGGCGCAGATTGTTTTCGAGCGAAAAGGCGTAGAGGGTTAGCCAGGGCAATCCGATGCGCGAGGCGGTCTCAGTGACCAGTTGCACGCTATTGGCGCCCTGCTGGTGGCCAAGGAAGCGCTTGAGCGACCGATGGCCGGCCCAGCGGCCATTACCATCCATGATGATGGCTACATGTTCGGGCAGACGCTCTGGCTTGAGGGTCGCGTAGACCGCACGCTCCTCCGCAGTGAGTTCATCGATGCGCAGCTTCCCGGCAGAAAACAAAGTTCGCCTCTATTGCGCCGCATCAACCACGGCGCACAATCTCTATGACGCCCGAAACCCAAGGCGTTGCAACATCGACCGTAGCACAAGCGCATCAACGCCGCAATTCTTCTCTGCCCTCGCCTGAAGGCGCAGAGTTGCGGGAGTTCCTCGGCGCAGAGTTCAGCGCCGATCTGCCGCAAGAACAGAAATAGTTCGCTTATGCTGTACGCCGCCGTCCCGAGGCCATGTCGCGGACCGCGCCAAAGAGCAGCGAACGGTGCAGCGGCTCCAGGGAAGGCAGCAAAGCCGCGATCTCAGCCAGAAAAGGATCGGCTAGAATCGACGCCACTTCATCGTCGTGAAGACTGCGGGTGTCGCGGACCAGTTGGCGCACATCGACGCCCAGCGCCGCCGCCAGCCGGTCAAGTGACTTGAGGGTGGGGATAGCCTTGCCGTTCTCGATCTTTGAGATGTAGGTGCGGGGCACCTGCATGCGCCCGGCCAGTTGGCGCTGGCTGAGATGGCGCGCGCGGCGGATATCCTTGACCTGGGCGGCGACCTTTAACCCGGCCTCTGTCGAAGGATCGGCAAGGGGCTCTTCATCGGTCATCGGGCCAGACTGCACAGACTCCTCTATATCGAGGGGTCTGTGGCACCTTCTGCAAAGGGAGTTGCTCGGTCTGAACTGAGTCAACTTGCAGTCGGCAAATGCGCAGCGCACAACTTCGCGCGGTTCAATACTAACCAGATTCGTAGCCATAAGTGGTGTGCGGAGCGCCAGAGCTAGGATCTCCGCGGTGCAACTAGCGCACCACGATGTATGTTACCTTCGTGCATGTGAACCATAATTGTCAAGTAGAAACTTGGATGCGATCCAAGATCCCGTAGCACTCCCGGAAAAACAGATTAGAAACCGAAGAATCGCGAACCAAAAAACACAATAGGAGGTTAGAAAAAGCATGAGCAACTGCACTCACGACGATGCATTGCAAAGCGGTTCAGGTTACGGAAGTGCAAAGATTTACGGACGCCCTCAGGCTTTGCAACTGCTGTCCGAGTGGACTCAAAGCGAGAGCTTGCGCAAGCACGCGCTCGCCGTCGAGGCCTGCGTTGCGGCGATGGGAGAGGCGGAGGCCGAACGACTGGGCTTGGCCGGTGAGGAACGCGCAGCGCTGGTTGAACTCTATTCGACCACTGCCCTGCTGCATGACTTCGACTATGAGCGGCACCCAACGCCTGCAGAGCATCCGTTTGTCGGCGTGCGCGAGTTGGAGAGGCTTGGTTGGCCCGAGGAACTGCGCACCGCCATTCTGGGCCACGCGCAATACTCAGGCGTGCCGCGTGTGACGCATTTGGCCAAGACGCTCTTTGCCTGCGATGAACTGTCAGGATTTTTGACGGCTTGCGCGCTAGTCAAGCCGGCCAAGGCAATTGCTGATGTCGAGGTGCCCAGCGTGCGAAAGAAGATGAAGGACAAAGCATTCGCGCGCGGAGTGAATCGCGATGAGGTCATCCTGGGTGCGTCGGAGTTGGGCGTGGAACTCGACGCGCATATTGCGTTTTGTCTGGAGGCTATGAAGAAAAGGGCTGGGGAGTTGGGGCTGTGAAAGAGGCAGCTTCTAGCTACTAACGTCATGCGGCCTGTCAGAGTCAGTGCAAGTGCCGCAGCAGCCAAGTGGCGAAGTCAATTATTGAACTTGATAAGCAAAAGATATAGAAGATGGACCAAAATAGAACCACAAGTACCCTATACCGAAATAGTTCGCGAAAGTAATATCTGTCTGGATTGGCTTGATTGTACCGGACGATCACTGTTTGGCCGTCATACAACTGGTAAAGGCGAGAGCTAGAATGTACTGAATATTTAGCCGTATGCGATTTCCCTGACGCATCGTTCCAGTCAATCACGTTCTTTGAAAGCGCTTGGCCAACCAGGTCGGACGAGAGAATAGTCGCCTCGGTCTGAGTCCACTTGTCGTAACCGCGCAGGCGCTCCCAAATCTCGATCAGCATGATGGCTCCAGTGTGCCATACCAGGCGGAGAAATGCTCAGCAAACCATATAAGAACGGTGATAAAATTAGTCAAGGTGAAGCGTTCTCGATCACCCCAGACGCGGAGGGTTCACATGCTGCAACCGGACGAAAAGGACAATTTGGAACGTGGGTTTGCAGAGGGTGAGGCCAGCCAGCGGCTGGAAGGGCTCGAACTCGGTGAGCCGTACTGGAGCATCAAGGCCCGCGTACTCGCCGGTGAAATCACCTTCAACCAGGGACTCGAAGAAATCGCTGCCCATCATCGGCCAAGGGTTTCTGCCGTCGCATGAGCCCGTTCGCAAACGACCCGTATTGCTATCCCGGAACAGATATTCTTATCAACCTGGAAAACATTCGTGACCAGAAGACCCTGAATCAATTTGAAGCTCAAACTGCTTCAGCCTGCATCGCCCGCCTCGCGGTAGACCCCATCAAGGGTTCTTCGATATTCGCCGCTTGCAGGAGACCCATCGCCGCATCTTCGGCAATGTTTACCCATGGGCCGGCGAACTCCGCAAAGACATTGGGCTGATGGCGAAGGAGCGCTGTGGCTTTGTCGTGGCTTACGGGCCTTCGCAGAATGTTCCCGGCGCATTGGCGGCCACCTTTGCAGCGTTGAGGGCGGAGGATGAAATTCGGGGCCTGGATGCGGCCCCGATGGCCAAGCGGATGGCTTATTACTACGGCGAACTCGACGCCATACATGCCTTTCGCGACGGGAATTCAAGAACCCTGCGCGCCTTCACTTCCGATCTAGCCCAAGCTGCTGGCCATCGGCTCGACTGGACTCTAGCATCGCTAGCGGCGGATGGCAGGCAGAAGTTCTACCATGCCCGCGATCTGGCCGTGATGCGCGGAGATCTCTCCGAGTTGACCGGGATCATCGCCGCTTGTTTGCGCGGTTGAAGCCGAACCGTCCTCTACAAACTCAACTCACTATGAGAACCGAGCCTGACCAACTCCAATGTCTCAGCGTCGGGCACGCGGTAAATCAGCACGAGATCGGGTTTGATATGGCAGTCTCGATGGTCGGTCCACTCTCCAGCCAGTGTGTGGTCGTGGAATCTCTCCGGCATCGGGCTGTCTGTCACAAGAAGTGAAACGGCAGCCAGCAGATCATCATCCAATGTCGCCCGATGCTGGCCTTTTGTCTCGCGCTTGTAGTCTTTCTTGAATCGGCTCGTTCGCTTAATCGTCCGCATGAAGATCGGCCATGAGGTTCTCGATGCTGCCAACCTTGACCAGTTCGCCGCGGCGTGCGGCCTTCATGGCTTTTACGGTTTCAGCATTGGGCATCAGAGGCTCGAAGGGAAGCGCGCGCTCAGCCACCGTCCGCATGAGCATCATGCGAAAGGCGTCGGAGAGGGTGAGACCGGCAGCGGCCAAGATTGCCGAGGCCTCTTGCTTTACGTGATCGTCGATTCTGGCACGAACAACGGCATTGGCGGGCACTGAGAACTCCTGAGCTACATTGTAGCCCACATCGCTCACGACTACAACCGTCTTTCTGAACTCAGCGGATTCTTCGACCGCAGCTCTGCCACAATTTCCGCTGCGGCAATGCGGGCTTTGTCGGCCTGGTCGGGCGGGAAGCTGATGGCGCCGACGCGGGCGTGGCCGCCGCCGCCGTAGCGCTCGCAGATCTGCGCCAGGTTGACCATCTTGGCCGGATCGGCTTTGGTCCATGGATTTGAGCCAACCGAGACCTTAGTGCGGAAGCTGGACTTGGACAGGCCGATGGAGTAAGTAGCCTGAGGGTGCAGATAGTAGGGGATGAACTTATTGTAGCCCTCGAGCGGCTGGTCGGTGATGTCGAAGAAGATGGTGCCGTCGCGTTCTTCGGCGCGGCTGCGGATCAGCTCAAGAGATTGTTGATGACGTTCAAGGAGAGGCGGCAGCAGGCCCGCTACGAAAGGCTGGGCGAGCACCTCTGCCAGCGGCATCTCGGTGAGCAGCGGAATGAGCCGCGGAATGAAGACGTCATCCTGCGAGGACTCGATGATCAGCGTCAGTTTCATGGCAGGAGCGGCCATTTCGACGGCGGCTTCGGGGCTCTCGTACTTTGCTCCATCGACAATATTGGCCCAGTAAATGAGATCGGCGACGGGTGCGGTGTTGAACCCGAATTTAGTAGCTCCGATGTGCGCCAGAAAACTGGTGCAAGAGGTGTAGTCGGGGTCGAAGAACTTGCGTCCCGGCGGCGTCTGGCTCTTCTGATAGGCGAGGAAATCCTGCTGGTCTTGCGGCGTGAGGAATGCCGACAGATGATGATCGAACCACCAGGTGATGCGAGGCGAGGCCGAGTATTTGAAGTCCACGATGGCGTTCTCGTCGCCCGTAAACTCGCTCTCGTCAAAGAGCGCGCCGGCGCGATGGACCAGACCGTGATATTCGTAGCTGGCGTCAGGGGTGACGCATTCGCGGTGGAAGCGAGTGAAGAGCGAGGCCGAGCAGGCCCCATCGAAACATTTGTCGTGATAAAAAACGCGAACGCGCAATATTGACCGTCCCTCTGTGCCGGAAAACCGAACAACCGGAACTGTTTAGCATCAAGGGAACGGCTGCTTGTGTCAAGGCGGACTCTCTTCCAACACAAGATGAGCCTGAAGGAGGGCTTTGATTCCAACACA
>CAYVMS010000175.1:0-7722 GCA_964452615.1 uncultured Occallatibacter sp. | reverse complement strand
GTCACCGGGATTATTTTGACCAAGCTCGACGGCACAGCCAAAGGCGGCATCGCCGTGGCCATTGCGCAGGAAATGAATCTTCCTGTGCTCTTCGCCGGTGTGGGCGAGCAAATGAATGACCTGCTGGAGTTCTCGCCGGCTGAGTTTGTCGACTCGTTGCTGGGGTAGTCGTTTTGTATCTGGGCACGACTTCAGTCGTGCCGAAAGTGCTGCAGCAGAATCGCGGGCTTTAGCCCCTGAGGAATGTTCGTGGATCAAGACCGTTATTGGATGCAGCGTGCACTGGAGCTTGCTCGTCGTGGCATCGGCGTCAGCTCCCCCAACCCCGCTGTCGGCTGCGTAATTCTCGATTGTGCTGGCCAGGTGGTCGGCGAGGGCTGGCACGAATACGATCTGTTCGACCACGCCGAAGTCGCCGCACTCAAAGTAGCTCAGCAGCACGCGGGCGGGCGACTGCACGGCGGCACAACCTATGTGACCTTGGAGCCCTGCAACCACACCGGACGCACCGGTCCCTGCACCGAGGCGTTGATCGCCGCCGGACTCAGCCGCGTCGTCGCCGCCACCATCGATCCCAATCCCGCCGTTGCCGGCCGTGGATTGGAGCGCTTGCGCACAGCCGGCATTGAGACGGTCGTTGGCCCATGCGAGGCCGAAGCGCGCCGTCTCAACGAGGGCTTTGCCCGCTGGAGCCAGCACCGCCGTCCGCTGGTGCTGATGAAGGTGGCGATGACTCTTGATGGCCGCATCGCGCCGCCCGCTGGCCAGCAGGCTCCGCACCAGCCCTACTGGATCACCAGCGAGGCCGCCCGCGCCGCCGTGCAACCTCTGCGCTGGCAGGCCGACGCTGCGCTCACCGGCGTTGACACGGTGTTGGCCGACGACCCGTTGCTGACAGACCGCAGCGGTCTTCGTCGCCGCCGGCCTCTGCTGCGCGTCGTGCTCGACTCGGCTCTGAGGATGCCGCTCGATTGTAAGATGGTGGCGACCGCGCACAATGACGTGGTTGTCTTCACCGTTTCAAAGGACGAAGCTCGCATCCACGAACTGACCAGCAGCGGCATTCGCGTCGAGGTGTTACCAGCCGAAGCCGGACGAGTGCCGCTTGCCAAGGTTCTGGACAAGCTGGGCGAAGAGGGCATTCTCACGGTGCTCACCGAGACCGGCACGCGTCTCAATACGGCGCTGCTCGCCGGGGGACTGGTGGATCGCGTTCATCTCTTCGTCTCCCCGCAGATCATGGGCTCCGACGCAGTTCCAGCCTTTCGCGGCATGGCAAACGCGATCCGCATGGCCGAAGTCGAGGTCGAGCGCTACGGCAACGACCTCGGGCTCCGCTCTCTGCTCAAAGATCCCTGGCCAGAGAGCAGCCATGAGGCAATCGGCCCCCAATAGGACAGTTCGGGATGGCGGAATGGCTGGTTGTGGGCGACATTTTGAGCGATGACCAGTTTGGATCGCGAACCGCAAAATGATGCCAGGTCTCTGCCCATGCGCACTGGGAAGAGCCGGTCTTTTTCGCCGTGAACGATGAGCACATCGATCAGGCAGTTACGCAATGAGCTTTCAGCTTCCCAGATGGGCGGAGCCACGGATGCAATGGCTTTGGGGATTCCTACGCTGACTACGGCATCTCTCAGAGAAGTGAAAGCGGCGCAGAGCACCAGTCGATGGGCCGGAAGCTTGCCGACGACTGCGGTGGCAATTCCGCTACCGAGAGAGAATCCCAAGACGGAAACAGGTAGGGGTGAGGTCAGCCGTTGCAGGCAATGGAAGGCGGAGACCGCATCATCTTCGCTCTGATCCGAATCGAAAAGCCCCGAGCTCTCCCCGTAGCCCGAATAATCAAACACTAACGAGGCAATACCATTGGCCGCGAGGAGTTCCTGCACAGGGAGCCAGTGCTGGACGGTCTCTCCGATTCCATGGCAGATCAGCAGGCTGGCGCGTGTAGCAACTGCTTCCGGTTTCACCAGCACCGCGTCGAGCAAGCAGGCCCCACTTGAGATGGAATGGTGGGAGACACGAGTGTCGGAGCTTCTCCCGCGGCCATTCCACGAAACCCTGCCCAAAACTCTGTCGCGCACCAGGAGAATTCGGCCGATAGAAGTGATCGACATCGAGAAGATGAGTCGGCGTACCTGATTCATTGACATCGAAAGAATTATCCTTCATCGGGAATACAAACAGTTGAATTGGGCCATCTTAACAGCAAACTATCCACAAGCAGGCCAGCCACAGAGAGGCCTCTTCAATTTTCTGCTATTCTCTCGTATTCCCGATGGGCTATATTGAATCCACTCGAATCGGGTGAGCCCGCGATTCTGCAATGAACTTTCCCCGGTCCGGCGAAGTACGACGCTAAATTGATCTGAACAACGAGGCCGTACCGTACGGGTCGAGAGAGATCTCCCTCGCAGTCATTTAAGCTGGGATGAACGCCAGCAAACTTCAGCCGGAAGCAGGTGATTTCGATGACGATTACCGACACGATTGGATTGATTCTGGAGAACAAAAACGTTAGAACTGTGCTGTCGATTGAGCCCGAGCGCACGGTCTATGATGCGCTTGAAATGATGGCAGAATATGACATCGGAGCCGTGCTGGTGACCTCCGGCGACCGCTTGGTCGGCATTCTTTCTGAGCGCGATTACGCACGCAAATGCATCCTGTATGGCCATCCTTCCAAGACGACCATGGTCAGCGAGATCATGACCAGCCCTGTGGTGAGCGTATGCCCGCAGCAAACCGTGGATGAATGCCTCACCCTCATGACCGAGCACCATTTTCGCCATCTTCCGGTATTGCAGGGCGATACAGTTGTGGGATTGGTGTCCATCGGCGACCTGGTGAAGTGGGTCATCTCGGGTCAGGCGCAGCACATTGAGGCGCTGGAAGGGTACATCGCGGGAGCGTATCCGGGGTAAGGTACTAAGGGAATTCCGCGAAGGCAATTCTTCCAGCCTCTCCTGCGACCGTCTGAGCCACTCGTGCTGGGGACTCTGCCGACGCCGGCCAAGCTCTAATACGGCACGGCCATTAGCCGTCGGAAGACCGGTTCGTACCGTTCCCGCTCACCAGTGGTGATGAACTCCACCGTTCCGCGACGGTCTTTTTCACGTTGCAGATTGTGCCGCGCCAGTTCGCGCACAAGATTGGCGGCTGTGCCCCGGTTGCCGTCTACGACCAGCGGCTGCGGAGTAAAGCAGCATTCTATTGCCCGACGCGCGAAAACATAGTGCGTGCAACCTAGCACCACCACTTGAACATCCAGGCCCCGAAGCGGCGCAAATAGTCCGGACAGAAACTCGTCCAGTTCCGGGCCGTCGGTCACCCCCCGCTCGACCAGTTCCACCAGGCCAGGACAGGCGAAGGGCACAAGGAAGTCGGGATTGCCCAGCCGCTCGACCAAGGTGTGCAGCTTTTGCTGCCGCAGCGTCGCCGTTGTGGCTAGCACGAGCACCTTACCCCGCGACCGCATTCGCACGGCGGGCTTTACCGCCGGTTCCATACCAATCACAGGAAGCGAAACCTCAGAGCGGATGATTTCGATGGCCGCACTGGTTGCCGTATTGCAGGCGACCACGAGCGCTTTGATCCCCCTATCGATCAACTGTGTGACGGCAGCCAACGTGACTGTCCGGATCTGCTCCTCGTCTAGATCGCCATAGGGGGCGTTGGCGTTGTCGCCGTAATAAAGCAAATCTTCACCCGGCAGCAGCGATGCGATCTCGCGCAGCACGCTCACTCCCCCGAAGCCGGAGTCGAAGATGCCAATAGGGAGGGTACTACTGGCAGCGATTCGCGGCTTACTCACGGATGGGCTCCTTCGGCAGGCACTGCATCGGCAGCAAGGTAGGTGCGCGTCAGGTCGGCGTGACCGGCGAGGGTTGCGCGCGGCTGGCCGTCCACGAGGAATCGCACCTGAGTGACGCGGGGCAGATTGGCGTGCAGAGTTCCGCAGATAGAGAGCACGGTCAGTGTCTCGGTTTCAATGCCCGAGGGGTGATTTGCCGCAAAGCTACCCATCAGGTTGACGACTGCCAGTTGTGGGCTGGTCTGCTGTTCTGGCGATGAAGCTCCGGCGGGCTTGGTGGCTGCGATCTCCGGGACCGGCAGCAGAAAGACTTGAAGCACTGAAGCGCCGCCGCCGGGAACGGGGTGAGCGGCATCGGGATCGGCGTAGAGGTCCAACAACTTGCCCAGCACGGCGCGTGCGCGTGCTCCCGGGTCGGCGGGTAGTGGTAGGGAGCGGGCCTGTGTCAGCAGGGAATTGTCGCTATCGTTGGCCACCAGTAAAGTCGCCTCTTCGGCGGGCGCCACTTCGGGAGCGCTAGTGGGCGCTGAGTTCTGGCCTGCGAGGAGTCGCTGGTGGGCGCGTTCGCGTAGGTGCCACAGCGTCACGCCCATGATGAGTGAGGCGAGAAGCAATATGCCAAAGAGCAGTTTCTGATGGCGTGGAATCACGGATGGGCCCCCGTGCGCCATTCAAGCAGCGCGGCGGCCAGCGCAGTGGCCACCCGAGCCTGGTAGTCGGGATCGTCCAGTTCGGCCACCACTTTCTTGTCTGGACCCAACTCCGGCGCAATCTCGACGGCTACCGCCGGGCAGGTCATGCTATCTACGACAGGCAGGGAGGTCCGGCCCAAGGTCACCGTCATCCCGGCCTGCAACAGCGCCGAGTTAAGGGTCCCGGCCAGCGCCAGCGAGCGAGTCACCCACGCGGCTTGCGCTGTCTTCCAGGCGGCAAAGCGCACCGGTTGAGAAGGCGTCAGCGAAGAGGTATAGAGATGGATGCCCGCACCGCTTTCGGAGACGTGCAAGCTCAGGCAGGCCTGTGCCTGCGCATGATTGGCGATCTCTGCACGCCGATTTGGATCGACGGTCGCATCGGATTCGCGTGTGGTCACAACCTGGATGCCGCGCGCTCCAAGCAGAGAACGCAGCCGCACACTGAGTGCAAGAGTGCTGGTCTTTTCAAGCTGGCCGTCGGCAAGACGTCCGCCGGTATCGGTGCCGCCGTGGGCTGCATCGAGTACGACTACAAACCGGGGAGGAGGCGCAGTCGGTGCCGACGGGGCCTGTTGCGCGGCAGACTGCAACCCGCACAGACCGCCTGCAACGACAACCGCCAGGCTCCAGTTAGTCCAGCGCATAGATCGCTAAACCGCTCAGCAGCTTGGGGAAGAAGTCGGTGGATTTCTGCGGCATCACATCGCCGGCAAAGGCCACTTCCTTCAGTTGCTCCATTGAAACCGGATTGGTGAGGAAGGCGACATCGGCCTCTCCGCGGCGAACCTGATCGACGGCCTCGCCTACATCGCGAAGATAGCGCAGGTTGGTCTGGTCGCGAACCTTTTCCGCGTCCAAGCCCAGCAGTCGGTCGAGCACGATCGAGTGCAGGCAGCTCAAATCGAGCTGGCGCTGGCGCTCGGGCAAACCCGCCAGCGATGCGGCTACGGGTCCCGCCTTTGCGCTCATCAGGAAGGCGCCTGCGCAGGTTACAGCGACAAAGGCCGTGCCCTGCTGCGAAGTGAGCGTGTCGATGTAACTCGATCCTTCCGCGGTCGGCAATGCCTCGACCGTAAAAAACTCCTCCGCAGCTTTCGCAAATGCAGCCGGATCGAAGTTTCTCAGGCTATGAACTACGCGATGGGTGGGCAAGATCACCAGGCCGTCGGAATCCATGTTGACAAAGGTCATCATCACAGTGGCCTCGGGGTAGGCAGGCTGCGGCAACTGGCTGGTGCTGAATTCAGTCTTGGCCGGTGTGGCCGGTGCGTGTTCCTTTGAGTAGTTCAGCGCCGTCTCGTAGCGGTGGTGGCCGTCGGCAATGATCAGCTTCTTGTCGGCCATCGCGGTCGTGAGCAGGTTGATCACCGCCGGGTCGCTGACCTTCCAGAGCCTGTGCAGCACACCGTACTCGTCGGTTACTTCGGCCTCGGCCGGGCCGGCACCTTCATATAGAGTTTTTTCCACGCTACCGGCGGGGTCGGAGTAGAGCATGAAGATCTGGCCAAAATGCGCGTGCGTGGCCTTCAGCAGGTTGAGCCGATCACCCTTGGGCTTGCTGAGCGTCTGCTCGTGGCGGAAGACCACCCGGTCGGCGTAGTCGTGAACCTTGCCAAGAGCGATAAATCCGCGTCTCTCTTTGACGATTTCAGTGCCCGGCAGTCTAAACCGTTGCGAGTAGGCGAAGATCGCCGGAGATTTTTCCTGCGCCAGCACGCCTTGCTGTTGCCAGGCTTTGAAGTCGCGCGCCGCGCGGGTATAAACGGTTTCTCCGCCCTCTGCATCAAATAGCTCAGGTTTGCCCAGGATGATGCGCACCAGGTTGTAGGGACTGCGATCATAGTAGGCCTGTTGCATGGCCGGAGTGATCTTGTCGTAAGGCTGGGTGACCACGTCATCCAGACGGACTGCGGAAGGATTGTAGCGCCAGGCGCGGAAGGGATAAATATGGGCCATTCTGAGGGTCTTTCTCCCGATGAAACGGTGGGATTTGCGCGCAAGAGCCTCATCCTGCTCGGTTCGGGGCGATTGCACGCTTAGGCTCGATTGTATCCCAATCGCGATAACGTATCCGGTTTTCCACTGCTCATCGCTGTGCTTTACCGGCGGCAAACAAATGGCCGAACGCTAAGGCCAGCAGATCGTGAATCGTGCTACTATCGCCTTCAATCGTTGGTGTTGCGGCATGACGATGCTACTGAGGGAAAGTAAGGTATCCAGCGGGTGTGGCAATCGGCAACGGCTCCGCAGCCGCTTGTGGATCTGCGGATTAGCGGCGGTGTTCCTGCTGGCGAGCGCATCGGCTCAGGACAACCCGCTCGACAAGCCACACGTGCCGACGCCCTCCACCTCGACTCCGGATGCAGGAGCGCCAGCGGGAGCAGAAGCTCCCGCCGCGACAGGCCCGAATGCACTGAAGGTTCACCCCGGCGCGCGTATCCGCATCAACGTAGACATGGTGCTGCTTCCCATCACCATCACCGATCCCATGAACCGGCTGGTCACCGGCCTAGAACAGGAGGACTTCCAGGTCTTCGAGGGCAGCGGCCAGCAGAAGATCAGCTCCTTTGCAGCAGAAGATGCGCCGGTTTCCATCGGCATTATCTTCGACCTTTCCGGGTCCATGTCCTCGAAGCTGAACCGTGCCAGGGAGTCGATCCTCGAGTTCATCAAGACCGCCAACCCCCAGGACGAGTTCTTCGTCATCGGCTTCAACGACCGGCCGGAGCTGATCGAGGATTTTACCAACTCGGTCGAGGATATTCAGGCACGCCTGGCCACGGTGCAGAGCGGCCACCGTACCGCGCTGCTGGACGCCATCTATTATGGCCTGGTCAAAATGCGGGACGCGCGCCATGAGCGCAAGGCGCTGCTGGTGGTATCCGACGGAGGCGACAATCGCTCCCGCTACACCGAGGGCGAGGTGCGCTCCCAGGTGCGCGAGGCCGACGTCGAGATCTACTCCATCGGCATCTTTGATCCCTACGCGCCCACCCCCGAGGAGCGTGCCGGCCCGCAACTGCTCAACGATGTGAGCGAAGAGACAGGAGGCCGTCTCTTCCGAGTCGACGATATTTCCGAGATGAGCGACATTGCCGAGAAGATTTCCACCGAGCTGCGCAATCAATACGTCATCGGCTACCGGCCCAAAAATCTGACTCGGGACGGCAAGTGGCGTAAAGTGAAGGTGAAGGTAAATCCTCCACCGGG
>CAYVMS010000174.1:0-7787 GCA_964452615.1 uncultured Occallatibacter sp. | reverse complement strand
CAACATTCTGATGATCGGGCCGCCCGGCTCGGGCAAGACGATGCTGGCCAAGCGGCTGCCGTCGATCCTGGCTCCGCTGAGCTTCGAAGAGGCTCTGGAGACAACCAAGATCCACTCGGTGGCTGGAGTGCTGGACGCCGCCGCTGGTTTGGTGACGCAGCGGCCGTTCAGATCGCCGCACCACACGATCAGTGACGCGGGGCTGATTGGCGGCGGGATCGTTCCGCGGCCAGGCGAGGTTTCGCTGGCGCACAATGGCCTGCTGTTTTTGGACGAGTTGCCGGAGTTTCCGCGCAACGTCCTTGAGGTGATGCGCCAGCCACTCGAAGACCACACGGTGACCATCGCGAGGGCCTCGATGTCGCTGAGCTTTCCGGCGCGATTCATGCTGGCGGCGGCGATGAATCCGTGTCCTTGCGGATATTTTAATGACAAGTCGCGCGAGTGCCAGTGCACGCCACCGATGATTCAGCGCTATATCTCCAAAATCTCCGGCCCGCTGCTGGATCGCATCGACATTCACATCGAGGTTCCGGCGGTGAAGTACAAGGAGCTGCGCGGCGGCGCGGCGGCCGAGGGCTCGGCGGAGATTCGCGCCCGTGTGCTGGCTGCTCGGGAGCGTCAGCGGCGGCGCTTCCTCAAATTCGGCGAAAAGATTTACTCCAACGCTCAGATGACCACACGGCAGATTCGCGCCTATTGCGAGCTTGGCGCCGACGCCGAGCGCCTGCTGGAGCGGGCTATGCAGCAGCAGGGGCTGACCGCGCGAGCGCACGACCGCATCCTCAAAGTGGCGCGCACGATTGCAGACCTCGAGGGCGCCGGGCAGTTAGCCGTAACCCACCTGGCCGAGGCGATTCAATACCGGACGCTGGACCGGAGCTACTGGGCTTAAGAGAACCGGGGGAAAGCTCGATCTTGGCCGTTCTTCCTCTTACGAAAGTAACTATTCAGGTTCCCCAGGGGACGAGGAGTGGCCGATCTTAGGTAAGACGCCTGCCGGGGTTTTGCGTAAATTTATCCTTCCATCTCATTGATTAAAAACAATGTTAATACTGAGATAACGGAGGTATCGTTGACTCTGGCGGGAAGACAGGCAGCCCGAAAAAACTATTGACCCGGATGCGAACTCGTTATACATTCATTGAAGCCATCCACAAAGGGCAGATTGAAGAGTGCGATTTTGTGCTCATCTGTCGTTTCCCGCATCAGTTTTGAGCTAAGGCTCATCCTATGATGATCCGGCGATGTTGATCTCCCCGGAACGGGAATGCAGTACGGATAGTCCTCCCAGGCGGAAATCTGTATCGCCGATACGGCACGAAGCCTGTTTCACAATGTGCGAAAGTGCGTTAGAATTCTGAACTCTACGCTCACTTCGCACGTCTAAAACCCTGGGAGTGGTAATTTTGGGGCTGTCTGCGTTGTGCTGGCTCCCCCTGCTGCACTGCTGGCGCCGGTTCAGTTCCGGTCGCGCAGAGATTTTTTTTGAAGGAGGAACTCGTGATGCGTTCCGATCTGGTTTTTGGGGCACTTTCTCACGTCACCAACCGCTACCAGCTTTGTCAGTTGGCAAGCAAGGCTACCCGCAAGCTGCACAAGCCGAACACGCGCCTGCAGGACACGACCAATGAAGTTCTAGGCCGCTTTCAGACCACCAACCCCGGCTCCCCGGCTCCCTTTGCGGCGTCCGCGGATCAGCCGGTCGAAACCCGCCGCGCCGCTTGATCACGGCCCCGAAGGGTATAGTTGAACCAGGCACCAATTTCAGTTGGCTTCCGTTTCAGGCAGTTGCGCATTCCAGTCTTCGATATTCCACTTGATTTCGGGAGAGGCTTCTAATGCGGCCCGGACCGGCCGCAGGCTTTGAACTCCCGCACATTTCTCCCCCGGAACACTTCCCTCTTCCGGATCCTCCCACTCCCATCCTTTCCAGTTGCAGGTGAACATGACCATCGCTGAACTCAAAGAAAAAAACATTACTGAACTGAGCCGCATCGCGCGCACCCTGGAAATCCAGGGCACCAGCGGCCTTCGCAAGCAGGATCTGATCTTCAAGATTCTTCAGGCACAAAGTGAAAAGGAAGGCCACATCTTCGCCGAGGGCGTGCTGGAGATTTTGCCCGACGGGTATGGCTTCCTGCGCTCGCCTGATTACAACTATCTGCCTGGACCGGACGATATTTATGTCTCTCCGAGCCAAATTCGGAAGTTCGATCTGAAGACCGGCGACTCGATCAGCGGCAACGTCCGTCCGCCGCACGAGGGCGAGAAGTACTTTGCCCTGGTCAAGATCGAGGCCATCAACTTCGAGTCGCCCGAGGAGACGCGCAACAAGATCCTCTTCGACAACCTGACCCCGCTCTATCCCCAGGAACGCATCAAGCTGGAGACGGTGCGCGAGGCCATCAGCGGCCGGGTGATGGACCTGCTGACGCCGGTGGGCAAGGGCCAGCGCGGCCTGATCGTCGCTCCGCCCCGCACCGGCAAGACCATGCTGTTGCAGTCGCTCGCCAACTCCATCACCGCCAACCACCCCGAGGTCGTGTTGATCGTGCTGCTGATCGACGAGCGCCCCGAGGAAGTCACCGACATGCAGCGCTCGGTGAAGGGCGAAGTCATCAGCTCGACGTTTGATGAACCCGCCGCCCGCCACGTGCAGGTGGCCGAAATGGTCATCGAGAAGGCCAAGCGCCTCGTCGAGCACAAGCGCGACGTCGTCATTCTCCTCGACTCCATCACCCGTCTCGCGCGCGCCTACAACACCATCGTTCCGCCCTCGGGCAAAGTCCTCTCCGGCGGCGTCGACTCCAACGCCCTGCAGCGCCCCAAGCGCTTCTTCGGCGCGGCCCGCAACATTGAGGAAGGCGGCTCGCTCACCATCATCGCCACCGCCCTCGTCGATACCGGCTCCCGCATGGACGAAGTCATCTTCGAAGAGTTCAAGGGCACCGGCAACATGGAAATCATCCTGGACCGCAAGCTGGTCGACAAGCGTGTCTTCCCGGCCATCGACATCCAACGCTCCGGCACCCGCAAAGAAGAGCTGCTCATTCCCAAAGAGGATTTGCAGCGCATCTGGATCTTGCGCAAGGTGCTCAATCCACTCTCGCCGGTTGAGGCGATGGAACTGCTGATCAGCCGCTTGGAGAAGGTCCGCAACAACGCGGAGTTCCTGGCGAATATGAACCAGTTATAGCCATCCGCTGTGGGGTAGAGTGCTCACTTGTCCCTCGCATACAGTTTGAAGTGGAGATCTGAAAGTACCAGCGAGCGGCAAGCCCTTTCAGGATTTGCCGCTCGCTGGTAAGATAAGGAAGTCGTGGGGCTGTAGCTCAGCTGGGAGAGCGCCTCGTTCGCAACGAGGAGGCCAGCGGTTCGATCCCGCTCAGCTCCACCATAAATCAGCAACATCTCGCTACATCTCTGTCAAGCACCCCCACCAACTAAGCGCTTCGGTCCAGCCGCCCGCCATTGCCATGCCGATGGAGAATTTAGCGGACGTTGAAGCTGTAGACCACGCTGTAAGTGAAAATCGGGTAGACCTGCACTTCGTTCAGACCCTTCCTCCACTTAGTGAGTGATGCCAGCAAGGCGTTGTTGAACTCAATTGTGACCGGATTTGCGGGGTTGCTCAGGTTGCTGCATTGGGTTTGCTGGGCGTCAAGACAGGCCCATCCAGACACGTTCACATTTGCCGATGGCGCTCCTGTGAACACAACGCCAAACTCCGATGGAAAAGACCAATGACGGTTGGATCGGGGTATGAATTTGCCAAATCCCCCGGCGATTGTCGCGGCTGGCCGATTCGTATGCAGTCCCAGTATGGCGGTCCCAGTGAGCGGTGTTGCTCCGGTTGCCGGATTCGCGGCGGCTGAATAGAAGGTCTGTTTGTTCAGATCGAAGCTCGTTCCTGGAATAATGTCGAGCACCGCGGAGACCTGGTTGTCATTGAAGAACATCAACCCAGGGCTCAACCGCCAGATGCTGTTGAATGGGTACCAGTCCAATGAAGCCGCCGCCGAAGCCAAATGCACATTTCCATTCACGTTGAAACCCTCAACCTCAATCCGGCCGGTGTTGTAGTGGAAGAAGTTTCCCATGAGCCGGGCGTCGAAGTAGCGGTTGAGGACAATTGCAGACTTGAGCCCGACTCCAAGCAGAGAGACGTCCGCGCCGATCCCGATGCGGGAAAAAGGGGGCTGATGCCATTCGGCAGTGGCCGCGATCTCGGAGTGCTCTGGGTTGCCGCCGGAGCCTGCGGGCGCGGGGGCCTCAGGAAGTGCATACTCCGGCGCAGCGTAGCCCGGCGAGACCGGACCTGCCAAACTTGAGCTGGAAGTTGAAGCGGTGAAAACATCTGCGGCGGAGCTGTCGATCAACTGCGCGTGGGCCAACAAATGGCATGCGAGCTGAACGAGCACCGCCGCCATCAAGACGATCTTATCCAAGACAAGCAGGCTCTTCCGGTAGGAACTGCAGCATGTCATCGGGATCCTCGGCTCTCGATCTCCCTGAGATTCAGCGTCTTCAAGGGTTGGGGAAGAACCGCAAGACGTCTGGATGATCGCAAATTCCCCGGTGGTATTCCAGGCAGTGCAGTTTTTACATCATCAAGGACTTCGCACTTGGACATTAGACAAGTCCGGGCTCGATCCGTCTGTTCAAAGTGAACCGGCCCGCACTGAAAGGTGAACGGCTTGGATGCACATTGAAGTCGTCAACATCCCACCCTTAAAATGCGCTGAGCAAACGAGCTTTGGTGGCTGGCGGCGGCCTGAATTTTCTGCGCCGGGCGGAGCCGGGAATGCTATAGTTGGTGCGCATGCCGAAGCGGACAAAATCCGAGACGAAACCTCAGCCGGCGCAGGCCGTCAGCCTGCGCACGCTGGGTGAGTACTTGAATTTGTCTCCGGCCACTATTTCACTTGTCCTGAACAACGCGCCCGGCGTGCGATCGATTCCACAGGAGACCCGGGACCGTGTGATCGCGGCGGCGGCAAAATTCGAGTACAGGCCGAGCTTTTATGCGCGATCGCTGCGCAAGCGGCAGTCTTTCTCGGTGGGCGTGCTGGTTCCGGATTTGAATGATCGCTATGTGGCACAAGTGCTGGCTGGCGTGGAGGAGTACCTCGCCGAAGAAGGCTACTTCTATCTGACCGCCTGCCATCGCCGCAAGCCGGACCTGATTGAGGAATATCCGCGCCTGCTGCTGGACCGCTCGGTTGAAGGGCTCATCGTGATCGACACAACGCTGGCGCACAAGATGAAGCTGCCGGTGGTGGCTGTGGCCGGGCATCGCAACATCGAAGGCGTCACGAATGTAGTGCTGGATCAACGGCGGGCGGCGGAGTTGCTGTTGCGGCATCTCTACAAACTCGGGCACCGCAAGATCGCTTTCATGCGCGGTGGCAGCCATAGCTCGGATGCCGAGGACCGTTGGGAATGCCTGATGGCGGTGGCCAGGGAGTTGAAGCTGGAGGTTCCGCCTGAGTTGACAATGCAAACGACCATTTTGGCTTCCACGCCGGAGTTGGGGTTCGCTCCGGCCAGCAAGCTTCTCAGCCTCGGCGTCCATTTCACCGCTTTGGTTTGCTATAACGATGTGGCCGCGATCGGTGCCATCCGGGCCTTCATGGACCACGGCCTACGGGTACCGCAGGACATATCGGTGGTGGGTTTCGACGACATCGAGGGCGCGTCGTACCACAATCCCAGCTTAACCACCATTCGCCAGCCGCTGAATCAAATTGGCGTTGTGGCCGCGCGCATTCTGCTGCAGCGGATTCGCGGACAGGCGACCTTCCCGGATTCGGTGCCGATCCAGCCGGAACTGGTTGTGCGAGAGTCGACCAGCGCGCCCAGCCCACGGAGCGCTCGCTGGAAACGGAGCCAGGATCCGTCATGAACTATGCGCGGGCAGTTCGGCGCACGAACATTCATGCAACTGGCGGCAGTTGCCGTTGGCGGAGCGGGAGGGTACGCTTGGTGTATGTATGAGGATTTTCGCGTAACCGACCGCTGGAGTGGGGAAGAGCTGCATTGCCGCTGGAAGGGCACTGTGGTGGCAATCGCCACGCGCCACGCCGACGCCGTGGATGTGCGCTTTGACGTGAATGGGCGAGCGCTGTGGGTGGCCCTGCCGCTGGAGGCCTGGGGCCGGCAAAAGTCTCTGACCGGAAAGGTCATTACAGATCAGCTTGCCGTGCAGATCGCGGGGCGCTTCCTGAAGCAATCGATCGAAGAAGGCTACGATTCGCGGCGCGAGATTTGCACCATGACCGTTGAAGAAGTGCTCTCGCACCTCGAGGCTGTAGTGGCCGAAGCGAAAGAGCTGGGCGAGATGCCTACGCTGCCGGTGCTCTCTTGGGAAACAGGGACCGGGAGTTAGAGAAGAGCTTGCGACCCACCAACAACCAAGAAGCCTCTTTCCTGCAATCACTTGCGCCGTGACCAAGAGCGTTCAACAGATGAGATTTTCTGCATCGCCTGAACCGGCCGGGCAAGGTAAGGTGCTGTTCATGACACGGCGTACGAGTTGGCGGAAATTTTCGATCAGATCTCGTGTTGGGGGGCTGGCTATTCTGCTGGCTCTTGTGTGGGCTCCTTGTAACGGCTTGGGGGAAGCTCCGGCTGCGGCTGTCTCGGCCTTTGACAAGTATGTCAGCGGAGTTGAGGCGCGGCTGGCCCAGCAGCATCGGTCGCAGAAGGGCTTTCTTGCTCCCGTTGCGGGATCGGAGGCCGAGAAGAGGCTGCGGCAGGGAGAACTGATCGTGGAGCGGCTGACTCCCTCTACGGGCGCGGATATGCCCGGAGCGATGCTGCACCACTGGCGCGGGACGGCTTTTGCTGCAGGAGCGACAGTGGCTGATTTTGAGCGGCTGATGCGGGATTTCGGCGCTTATCCGCGGTACTTCTCGCCGCAGGTGGTTCAGGCCAGGGTGCTTTCGCAGCATGGCGATCGGTTTCAGACAGTGATGCGGGTTCGCCAACGTCATGTCATCACGGTAGTGATGGATACGAGTTACGATGTAAGCTTTGGCGGGCTTGACACGCGGCATGGCTACAGCATCTCGCGCAGTACGCAGATCTCTGAAGTCGATTCGCCTGGAACAAATCGGGAGCGAGCGCTCAGCGCCAAAGAGGAGCATGGTTTTCTCTGGCAGATGACCACTTATTGGAGTTATGAGGAGCGCGACGGTGGGGTTTATATGCAGATTGAGTCCATATCGCTGACGCGCTCGATTCCGACGGGGCTTGGATGGGCGGTTGGGCCGTTTGTTGAGAGCGTTCCGCATGACTCTTTGGAGTTTACGTTGCGGTCTGTTTGCAATGCGCTGCGGAGATAGGCTGGTTTAGTCCCTTTCTTGCACTTTGTTGGGCATCCTACCTGATCCCGGACGTCCGCCACGGACCCGGTATGCCGGATTTCCAGATTGGGGCCTTCCCACAAGGGGCTTTGGATGGCACAATGGATTATTGACCCTTTTTAATCTTTTGTCGGTAAGGAGTCCTCTACATGGCAAGTTTCTCTGGAGTGGAGTCGCTGAAGGCGCTGGCGGCTGGTCCGCTTGTGCATGCCAACCAATGTGCCGCACAACTGGTGGAGACCGCGCTGCTGCGCGGGGAAGCAAAACTGGCGGCCAACGGAGCGCTGGTAGCCGTAACCGGCGCGCGAACCGGGCGCAGTCCTAAGGACAAGTTCACCGTCGATGACGCGGTGACGCACGAACTGGTGGACTGGGGCAAGGTCAACAAGCCGTTTTCTACGGAAAAGTTCGAAGCGC
>CAYVMS010000173.1:0-7841 GCA_964452615.1 uncultured Occallatibacter sp. | reverse complement strand
TACCTTTCGTCCGACTTTGGAGCACAGCGTCCAACGCTCGTTATTCACCAGATGAGGTGAAAAGCGAAGCACACACGTTGTCCTTACCGTAATGAGTTGTAGGAGGATATGACTGAGCTAGATCGCTCACACTTATATGGGAGCTATAAAAAGCAATTCGCATATATGAGCTAAATCGGACATTCGCGCAATATTAACGGCAACCACGCGCGAGTTCATCATCGCGCTTATCATCTGCAAAGCCGCCTACTGCCCCATATTGCTCGCTCTCTTCGGGAGGGACTCCTCAGCTTTTTCGGCCATCTCCTCAAATTGCCGTCATCAGCCGGATAATCTAGTAGTGATACGCCTCCACCGAGTATTTCGAAAAGCCCGCACTGCCCGCATTCACTTGTTGCTCTCATATAAGAGGTGCGCGGATACACGTGAGTCGATACCGAACTGGCCCAAGGCGTCAGGATGCCGAGTCTTCCAACACAAGGGCACGAGGGAAAAGGACGTTATTCTCCAGTTGGATGCTCTGGTGAAGATCCCGCTCGAACTCTTTCAGCCCATCGTAGAAGACTTGAAATGTAGGGCAGGCGTCCTTAGGCGCTGTGAACTCATGATTGAGTTGGCGGATTTCCGCTATTAGACTCCCCGCAACATCATGCTCCTGCATCGTCCTGGCGATTGGATTAGCGATGATCTCGAAGCAAACGTGTGCTGGCATGATGCCGATTGAAAGGCGTTGTTCCAGATCAGCAATGTTAGGAAACAGAACCATCTCCTCCTTAGCAAGATGCCGATTGAGATCCTCGTCGAGTCTTTCAAGAGTTAACACAATCACGGGTAGTTCGGTCTCTGTTGATCCGCAAAGGTCCACAACCTCACGGGCAAGAAGGGCCAATCTGGGCAATGCGCATTTTACTCGGGCTTGATGGTTGGTGACGATATGAGAACTCAGCCGCGCCAAAGATTCCCCAGTCCAGCTCTCAAGTTCCCAATCCGATACGTTTGGCGCTGCCTCCAGTGCAGCGAGGGCTTCGTCAACTTCAAGATTCGTTGTACCGCACGCTTCGGTAAGACGTTTGGGTGCACCGACGTAGGTGTGGTCAATTCCGCGCTGTTCAAACTCCCGAATTGAGATTTGCTGTTCGAGAGCGGTTTCACGAACTGTCCGTGTGGGTGGTCATGCAAATCTCCTAGACACGGAGATTAGTTGGATTCTAATTCGGTAACGGTGATGCATGTCACATCGATCTAACGATTGAGTGAAGACGAATATTTCTTTTATGCAGATATCAGCTCAGCGCCTGATTGCATTAGAGATGTTGCACTCAGGGGATGAGAATAAGCGTGTTTCGAGCATTTAATCGAACTAAGTCAATTTTGTGAGCTATATGGAACTGTCCTTTTCATTTGTTTATGCAATGCTCGTGTAGGTGCCCTGTAGGTGAGCTCATGTGCACGCTCAGATACTCCATCTGGGCTGGCTATGCTCTACTTAGCACGAGCTTGAAAACCGCCGATGAGCCTGTCCTGGTTGTGGCAATTCCCATTAAAACCGGCAGACGCGATAGTGTGCCATATTTTACTGAGTTGCAAAACGATTTTTGGGGAATGTCATTGATGCTTGAACATGAGAAGCCCGCATTCGATACAGAGGCCTTTTTGGCGAGTGCCGGGCTTGGACGAAGAATTATCAAACTAAAGGAAAAGCAGATTTTCTTTTCGCAAGGGGAAGCTGCCGACTCTATTTTCTATCTTCAGAGTGGTCAAGCAAAACTGACGGTAGTAGCGAAAAATGGCAAAGAAGCCACAATTACGCTCCTCTCCGCAGGGGAGTTTGTTGGAGAAGAGTCGCTGGCAAACGTTGGCGCGCTGCACATGGCCACTGTTACTGCCACTTCTGACTGCGCGGCACTCAAGATCGAGAGGGGAGAAATGCTCCGCGTGATGCACGAAGAGCAGCCCTTTACTGCTCGATTCCTTCAATTCCTTCTTGCTCGCGGCATGCGCATTCAGTCCGATCTTGTCGACCAACTCTTCAACTCCAGCGAAAAGCGATTGGCAAGGATACTCTTGTTGATGGCAGAGTTTGGCGAGTCCGGTGAATCGAGAGTTTTGATTCCAGAGATATCGGAGGAAACTCTGGCGGATACCGTTGGCACTACTCAGCCAATGGTCAGCTTCTTTCTGAACCGTTTTCGCAAGCTTGGCCTTATCGATTACGACGATCGCATTCGAGTGCACAAGGCTTTGCTCAATGTGATTCTGCACGATCAGTTCCCAGATGATAATGCATCAAAACCGACAATCATCGACATTCCGCGCACACAATCGAAGTCTAACAAACTGCCTACTTCAATCAACTGATTCACCAGTTAACAGGCGCTGCTCGTTCTCAGAGGGTTGCAACTTGCCCGCCTTACTAGACCGTTCTTCGAAATTGTTCTCGCGGCGAGTGACATACGAAAGCTGCTCGGCTCGTTCTTTGGATAGGAGTTTTTGATTACGATGAAGTACTCCGAACTAAAATCGTTGCTCCGCCGAGTGATCATGGTCCCTGTCGTGGCCACGGCGGTTCTTGCTGGATTACTTTTGTGGGAAACCTTTGACTTGAATAAATCCATGCAGTGGGTTGATCACACCGACCAGGTTCTTGACCAATCCGGGCATATGCTCATGCTGCTTGTCGATATGGAGTCCGGCACGCGCGGATACATTGCTACGGGCGACGAGAGTTTCCTTCATTCCTATCTGGAGGGCACGAAGACATCCAACCCCGAATTCGAGGCTTTGAATCGGCTGCTCAGTGACAACCCCGAGCAGCAGGAGCAACTGAAAGTCATTCGTGGTGGCTATGAGGAGTGGGAGAGGTACGCAAACGGGGTCATCGCCCTTCGCCGCGCCGGAAAAGCCGACCCCACTCTCTATGAGAACCAGCAGGGAAAGCGCAAGATGGATGCCCTTCGAGAGCAGATCTCGGAGTTTCAAAGCGTGGAACAAGGCCTTCGTGCCGAGCGCATTCAAGCCGCGCACCTGCGATGGAACTTGATGGTGGCAAGTTGCCTTGGATTGGGCTTTGGATTTGGGGTCTTCCTCGCCTTCTTCACGCGATATCATGTCGAAAAGCTGGGCACCAAACTACTGCAAAGCGAGGAGCGATGGACTGCAACTCTCGGCAGCATTGGCGAGGCCGTTATCGCAACCGACAGCGAGGCTCGAATCACCTTCCTCAATCCCATTGCCGCCGCTCTAACCGGATGGCAGAAAGAAGAGGCATTAAACCAACCGATTGGGGATGTGCTTAAGCTCATCAATGAAACGTCCGGCATGACCGCGGACAATGAAGTCCTTCGTGTGCTCAAAGAGAAGCAGGTTTTGGCTGTGGCCAACCATGTGGACCTGGTCACAAGGGATGGTCGTGAGATTGCGGTCGAGCACAGTGCCGCGCCGATCCTCGCCGCCAAAGGAGAAGTCATAGGCGTGGTACTGGTTTTCCGCGATGTTGCGGAGAGGCGGCAAGAACAGATAGAGACAGCAGAGCAGGCTGCCCTCCTCGAACTCACACAGGACTCCGTTTTTGTGATCGATACGGAGGGGATGGTCCTGTTTTGGAGCCGCGGAGCAGAAGCAATGCTTGGATACACCAAAGCTCAGGCCGTCGGCAAAATCGCACACGAGTTGCTCTGCACCGAATTTCCGCAGCCGTTCACAGAAATAATCGCTGAACTGATGCGCGCGGGACATTGGGAGGGAGACATCGTCAAGACCGCGAAGGACGGCAGGCGGGTTGTAGTGGCTGGCCGCTGGGCATTGCAGTGGGGCAAGCGCGACCAAGCGCCCCGTGTGTTGGTGATTAACAGTGACATCACTCAACGCAAGCACGGGGAAGAGTTGCTCATCTTGCAGAGAGAACAATTGCGGGCTCTGGCTGAACGCCTGCAATGGGTGCGTGAAGAGGATCGCAAGAAGGTCGCTCGTGACCTGCACGATCAAATTGGGCAAATTCTGACCGCGATCAAAATGGATATGACCTGGATTGCTCGTCATCTGCCGGAGTCGGAAGTCAAGGTGCTCGCTCGACTACGAGAATCGACTGATTCGATCAATGACGGTGTCAAGGCGGTGCGCGCCATATGTAGCGGGCTGCGCCCTGGAGTATTGGATGACCTTGGTTTAGCGGCAGCTATTGAATGGCAGGCCAGTGAGTTTTCTTCTCGCAACGGCGTCCACTGCAAGGTCTCTGTTCCATCTGTCGATCTACACTTGGATGGTGACCGAGCCACCGCGACCTTCCGAATTTTTCAGGAGTGTCTAACCAACGTGATTCGGCACGCGCAGGCAAAGTCGGTGCGCATTGACTTGTGCCAGGGAGATGAGAACATCCTGCTGGTTGTGGAGGACGATGGAATAGGCTTCCATCAGTCAGAATCATCGGACGTTCTTGGGTCCTTGGGACTCCTTGGCATGAAAGAACGAGCGCAGTTCTGCGGCGGCGACGTACATATATCCAGTTCCCCAGGGCGCGGGACAACAGTCACTGTCCGGGTTCCCGTTGACATTCCTCGCGCCGAACGGAGCGAAATATGCACATCTTGATCGCGGATGACCATGCTGTTGTACGCCGCGGCCTAAAAGACATACTGACTGATGCTCTTCCCGGCACAAGCTTTTCTGAGGCCGGCAATGGCGATGAGGTGATGAGCCACCTGGGAAAGTCCTCGGCGGCACTGCTGGTGTTGGATATCAATATGCCTGGGCGCAGCGGGATCGATGTGTTGCGTGATGTGAAGCACTCATACCCGCGGTTGCCGGTGATCATACTGAGCTGCCATCCGGAGGACCAGTATGCCGTGCGCTGCCTGCGAGCCGGTGCAGCCGCATATATCAATAAAGATAGCGCCCCTGAAGAACTTGCGATCGCGACGAAAAAGATTCTGAGTGGCGGACGCTACTTCAGTACGAGCCTCGCAGAGAAACTGATCTCCAATTTGGATGAGCCTGTTGATAAACCCTTGCATGAGTCGCTCACGGACCGGGAACACGAGGTGATGAGAATGATCGCCGACGGCGTCCCGCTGAAGGAAATCGCCGACGGGCTTCATGTCAGCGTAAAAACGATCAGCAGCTACCGAGCTCGCATTATGGAAAAGATGGAAATGAAGAATAACGCCGAGCTGACTCGCTATGCGATGGCAAACAGTCTAATCGAATAGGTTTGCTTGTCAGTGTAGGAATAACCCTACAGGGCAGACGTGCAAATCCTACAAAAATCACGGTCATCGCTGATGTTCATTCTTTCTTGCCTCCTGTACTGTAGATTCAGGTCGGATTTCCGGACCGAGAAACGAAGATAACGATGAATATCCTGATAGCAGATGATCATGCGAACGTCCGGCGCGGCCTGAGAGAGATTTTGGCTGACTCATTTCTGGGCGCTCTCTTCTCCGAAGCCTGCGACGGAGATGAGGTGCTGACGGAGCTACTCAGATCCCCACATGACGTATTATTGCTCGACATTAATATGCCAGGACGCAGTGGGATGGAGGTGCTGAAGGATGTAAAGCATATCTACCCTCAGCTTCCTGTTATCATGGTGAGCGTCCAGCCTGAAAACCAGTATGCATCGCGCTGTCTGCGGGCGGGTGCGACTGCCTATATTAACAAGAATAGTGCTTCAGAAGAACTGGCGCCGGCGATCCAGAAGATACTGGATGGTGGGGCAAATCCAGTTTGGAACCCGAATTAGAGCACGTCAGAGAATTAGATAGATCCGCTCATAGCCATTGCATAATAATATCTCGAATTAGAATTGCGCCAAGAGAACTCTGATTAAGTCGGTGATTTAAAAGAGCGTGACTTCAGTCGTGCCATAAATGCCGTAAATTCAGCGCGGGCTTTAGCCCCTGAGGGATTGCTGGCCTGCAAAGGTCACTTGTTCGTAACTTTCCCAAATCTCAAAACGCAATTGATGTAGACAGTAACAGACTATCTCTGACGATCAGATTAGCGTCTGTGCGAAGATATGGTTATTTATCTGGTTGACACCGCGTAAGAAAAACCCTACAAGGTCGTATGGTAATGGCCACAGAGATAACAGTTATTGCCGATATACACACGCGCTCTCGGCCCATATCTTGGTTCTAGTGACAGTGCGAAGGATGACAGTAATTCACCCTCCGCACTCCCTCTGCAAGATTGAAAGGTATCAATCATGGCTACTAGCTTCGCTACTGTAAAGAGTACTGCACCGAGGATTCCGCTCAGCCGTTCATTTCCGTTGCCTTCAATTGCGAGTCATGGATTGAGAGTTGTTCCGGAGAAGATAGACGCGTTGACAGGGCAAGGCTCTGTATTCGACCTTCAGACTCCGCTCAACAAGCTTATGGTCGGGAGATCGCGGGGCGAATACCTGACCGGCGAGTCCATTTTTTCGCAGGGCGACCCAGCCAATGCAGTCTTCTACGTCCAGAGTGGCAAGGTTAAGCTCACAGTCGTATCGATGAGCGGCAAAGAAGCTGTCATTTCTCATCTTCCGGCCGCCAATTTCTTTGGGGAAGCTTCACTGGCAAACCAGAAGGTGCGTATTTCCTCTGCTTATGCAATTGAAGCCAGCACTATTGTTCGCATCGAAAAGACAGCCATGCAGGACCTGCTCCATCGCGAGCCAGAGTTCGCCGAACAATTCCTCGCACACCTGCTCTCCCGCAACATTCGCATGGAAGCTGATCTCGTCGATCATCTGTTCAATTCCAGCGAAAAGCGACTTGCCAGGCTGCTGATGCTGATGGCTAACTTCGGCCAGGAATCGAAGCCGATTCCCGTAATCGCCAAGATCAGCCAGGAGACCCTGTCGGAGATGATAGGCACCACCAGATCCCGTGTCAGCTTCTTCCTCAATCGGTTCCGCGATCTCGGCTACATCGACTACAACGGCGGCGGGATGCAAATTAACAGTTCACTGGTCAACGTCGTGCTGCACGACTGACGGCATCCTTTCACTAAGCGATCGCTTGATAATCGGTCAGAATGAACAACGCATCAAGTGAACCGAATCGCCGACCGCGGTCATGATTGAAGCGGAGTGATGTTCGTTCACCGGGAAGGATTGATAGAGACTATGGCTCATACCGTGCTGCAACAGATTCCACTTGCTATGGCATATCTTTGTCAGGACTGCAACGTCGTGGGCAATAGTGCAATGAGCTGTCCGGCTTGCGCGTCGAGAGTACTGATGGGACTGGCGGGAGTGCTCGATCGTAAAGAACGTGCGGCAACGGCTAATTGGCCCCGGTTCACCTCCCTGGCGGCATAAAAGCGCAGAAACCAGACCAATTGGTGAGAGATGAGCTGTATGCGTCCTGCACATGACCAAAAAGTCCGCATCTCATCTAGTCAGTACAGAAATCTTTTGCACTGCGGAGGGTCTACTGAATTCAGTCTTTCAGTTCACCTGTTTCCACAGCTTCCAGTGATTAGTTTTTTTGGACTGTATAAAAAGGAATTTTACATGCATCTCAGGGTAGTATCCAGATTGTTGTGATTCTGAAAAATGATTCGAAAACGGCTGGTCGCCACTTCGAGGCGCCTGTTTGATTTGTGCCCCAGGCCATATTTGGCAATTCTCAAAGATTTATTCAATTGTGAGCAAGATAGGACAACATAGAATAGAGTGCGGGTGCACAGTAACTTTAGGGAGTAGCAACAGTGGCACGAGTTAGCGATTTGAACTCCTGGTCGCGTCTAGCCTGCATCATTCAGTGCGCCGTGAAAGGCGCTGATCCACAGCGGGAGTTAGACCCACAAGCGCTAAGATAAGAAATCGATCTGTGGTCTCCTCTTTCGATTTGGTT
>CAYVMS010000172.1:0-7858 GCA_964452615.1 uncultured Occallatibacter sp. | reverse complement strand
GAGGTCTACTTCTTCTCGACCCGCTTGCAGACCGGCCAGAAGTGGGGCACGGCCACTCCTATCACAATTCGCGATAAAGAGTTCGGTGCTGTGCGTTTGCGCTGCTACGGCATCTATTCCTATCGCATCGCCGATCCACGCACTTTTTTCAAGCAGATCTCCGGCACCCGCGACAGCTATCTCGCCTCTGAACTCGAAGGGCAACTGCGCGAGACCATCATCGGCTGCATCACCGAGGTTTTTGCGACCAGCGATGTTGCCTTTCTCGATATGGCCGCCAACCAGGCCGCGCTCGGTGCAAAGCTGATGGAAAAGATGAAGCCCGCCTTTGCGGCGCTCGGCCTTGGCCTGGACCAGTTCGTCGTCGAAAATGTCTCTCTTCCCGACGAACTGCAGAAGGTCTTCGACCAGCGGGTTGGCATGAACATGGTCGGTGATCTTGGTCGCTACACGCTCTATGCGGCGGCTGAGTCTCTCGATCTGTCAGCAGCCAACACCAGCGGCGCAGCCGGCATGGGCATGGGTCTGGGAGCAGGCGCTGCTGTCGCGCAGGTTCTCTCGAATGCTCTCAAGCCCTCAATGGCCGTGCCTCCGACACCCGGAGTTTCAACTCCAGCCCTGATCAATGCATCCGTCGCAGCCGAGAGTACCAAGTTTTGCATCGAGTGCGGAAAAGCAATTCCACGAAGCGCGAAGTTCTGCGCAGAATGCGGGAAGGCCCAATGAACTGCCCTTCCTGCGGCGCTCCGATGAAGCTCAAGTCGGATATGCAGAGCTTCAAATGCGAGTATTGCCTGAGCGTCTACTTTCCTGAGAAGAACGACGACGGTGTGCGCGTTCTCGAAGAGCCGAGTGGCCACGATTGCCCGGTGTGCACGGTGCCCATGGTCCATGCCTTTCTCGGACGCGACCCAATCATCTATTGCACAAAATGCAACGGCATGATGCTTGCCATGGCGATGCTGGAAAGCATGATTGACGAGGAGCGCAGTGCTCATGGAGTTGCCGCTGCACCTCCCCCTCCCGACAAAGAAGACCTGCGCCGCAAGATCAACTGCCCGCAATGCCACCGCCCGATGGACGCCCACTTCTATGGCGGTCCCGGCAACGTGGTCATCGACTCCTGCGAAGACTGCTGCCTTCTGTGGCTCGATCGCGGCGAACTAATGCGTATCGCACACGCTTCCGCAGACGATGCGGCATCGGCACCATTGACTTCCGGTGTGGACAGCACCGCCGACTCGTTTAATGAATGAGAATCACTCTTGAACGGTAGAGGCGCTTAATGGTTCCCAACATCGATTTGGCAGTAGAATCAATAATCCCAAGTGAGCTCACAGGGCCACTGCCTCGCAGAACGCGCTTAGCTAAGAACGGTATCGTCTCGACCATAGTGGTTACGATTCTTCTGGTGGCCGCCGGTGCAATGAGCTTCCGGCCTAGCATGAATGCCTTGCAAAAGATGCAGACAAAAGCGACATTGCGAAACGCGGGCAGTGACATCATTGGAAAGGTCGAACGAACAAGAGGATATTACCTAGACTATTCATTCGCGGTCGACGGGAGGTCATTTACTGGGCACGCTTTTATGCCGGATCGGATACAGGCCAGCTTGAAGGAATCCGATCCCATCTCTATCCGATACCTCACCTCCAATCCAGCCACAAACCGTCCGGCTGATTGGGACGAATCCGATCCTTTGGTTTGGTTGCCATTCTTTCTTCCGATCATACTCGGGCTAATTTCCGTGATTGTAATGGTATTTATGCGCATCGATAGACGATTAGTGGCCGAGGGCACGCCTGCCGTCGCCGTTGTCACGAAATTTACCGAGCATCACGGTAGGAGCGGGGGCTTCACAATAAAGTACGAATTTCGAAACGAAGATGGCACAGTTATAACAGGGAGCAGCGAATGCGATGACCGTCCGGAAACCGACGGAAGCATCTGTATTCTATACATGCCAAAGAATCCACGGCGTAATCAGGCCTACTCTACTCTCTGGTACCGCGTGGCGCTGTGATCATCTCTGGTGGGTCCGTCCAACAAGACCCACTCAGGCCCGGTGCAGCGGCTTCTGCATCGGAACCACCTGCACTGTCACATCGCGGACCTCGGAGAGGAAGCGATTGATGACCGAGCCGTGAAGAAAAATATCCCAGCGCGAGCGGACCGACTGGCCGAAGACCACGTGGGAGATGCTCTCCTGCTGAGCAAATTGAATAAGCGCATCCGAAACATTGCGGCCGGTCAGCGAGACCACCTGCGCGCCCAGGTCACGCGCCATGCGCTGATACTCCTCCAGGCGATGGAAGGCCTCGGGATCGCCGTGCCCCTTGTCGTCATCTGGGCGCGAAACATAGACGGCGTACCAGTTCGTGGCCAGACGGCCGGCGATGCGAGCTCCGATGCGCAACAGGCGCTCAGTGCCGGGCCGTGTACTGAGGCAGACCATGACTTTTTCGGGGATCGGAGCCTGTTCCAATCCTTGCGTGCGGCGATAAGCTGAGGCCTGGTTGCCCACCTGTTCGGCTGTGATGCGCAGGGCCAGCTCGCGCAACATGTTCAGGTTGCCCTTGCGGAAGAAGTTGGCCAGCGATTGCTCAACTTTTTCGGCCGCGTAGATCTTCCCTTGGCGCAGGCGCGAACGCAACTCGTCCACGGTCAGGTCCACGTTCACCACTTCGTTGGCGCGCTTGAGAAAGTTGTCCGGAACAGTCTCTCGAACGATGGCGTTGGCCGAGCGGTAGACGGCGTCGTTGAGCGTTTCAAGGTGCTGGATGTTGACCGCCGTCATCACGTTGATTCCGGCGTCGAGCAATTCCAGCACATCTTCATAGCGTTTGCGGTTCTTGCTGCCGGGAACATTGGTGTGGGCCAGCTCATCCACCACCACCACCTGCGGATGGCGCTCAAGGATGGCGTCGACGTCCATCTCTTTCAATGTGACGCCTCGATAGGGGATCTCACGCTGTGGCACAATCTCCAGGTCGCGAACTCGCGCCTCGGTCTCCTTGCGTCCGTGGGATTCCACCAAGCCGATCACCACATCCACGTCCTGCTGATGCTTGAGCAGATAGGCGTCGTTGAGCATGTGGTAGGTCTTCCCTACCCCCGGCGCCGCACCGAGATAGACACGGAGCTTGGCTTCTTCTTGCTTTCGTTCCAGTTGAATCTCAGCCATAGCTCAACCGACCTCGACGGGATGACGAACTTCAGTTACGGCCGCGACTGGAAGCGTGAATCGGAATGTAGTTCCGTGGCCCAGGCGGCTCTCGACAGCGATTTGGCCGCCCAGTGACTCGACCAGCCTGCGGCCCAGCGCCAATCCCAGCCCGGAGCCGCGCTCTGAAAATGTACTGAAGCGGTCAAAGATTGTGCCAAGCCTTTCGGCCTCGATGCCGCGCCCGCTATCGCGCACCGTGAACTGAACAAAGTCCTTGATCTCTTCAGCGGCCAGCAGAATTTCCCCCTCGGGCGGCGTGTAGCGAATGGCATTGGAGAGAAGGTTCTCCAGGATGGAGCGGACGGCGCGGCGATCGGCCTGCACCAGCGCCAGATCGGCGTACGCTCTCACTTCAACGTAAATGCGCTTTTCCGTGGCCTGATCGCAGAAACGGTCGCGGGCCTCACTGAGCGCCTGCAAGGGGCGTATTCCTTCCAGCTTGAACTCGCGCCTGCCGGCGTCCAGTTCTGCAACCTCGATCAGGTCGCTCATCAGATCGTCCAGCTTCTCACTCTCTTTGCTGGCTGCCGAGACCAGCTCCGCCTGCAACGGTAGCAGCGCTCCGCCAAAGCCCTGGTCGAGCGCGTAAAGCCCGCGCCGCAACTGCAGCAGCGGGTCGCGCAGCTTGCGGCTGGCCACACCGATAAACTGCGTCTTGAAGCGGTCGGTGTCCTGCAAGCTCGTGACGTCTTCAAGCGTGGTCACCGTTCCCAGCAGGCGCCCCTCGGAGTCCCGCATCGGCGTGGTGCGCAAGCGATAGCTGCGCTCCTGCTTCCCGATGCGCATCGGCAGCAAAGACGCATCGTCCTCGGTGGCTACCGCCTTCTGCATCGAAACGGCATCGCGAATGGCGCTTAGAATCTTATCCCCGCCGGGGGTACTGGCCAGCGCCAAGCGGTCGTTGGCAGCAGCACCCAGCAACTCCGCCGCGGCCTGGTTCACCTTCAATAGATGCCCCTTGCCGTCGGTGACGATGATCGGCTCAAAGATCGATTGCAGCACGGCGTCGGAGAGCTGAAACTCCATCTGGCGGCGTCCGGCCTCGGAGTCGCGCAGCTCGCGCAGACGGACCGCGATCCGGTTCAGTTCGCTGGCGATCACGCCAAAGCTGTCGCGGCTGCTCCACTCCACGCGATGTTCCAGGTCGCCCTGAGCAATTCTGTGTGCGTCGCGCGCCAGTTGACGAACGGGCCGGTACACAAAGAAGGCCGTCAAGACGGCCACCAGCGACGCGGCTGCAACAAAGAGATATGCAAGCTTCGACTGCCCCGCCACGGCCAAAGTGGAGTGCGTGGCGATCACCAGCCCGGCCATCAGTCCGAGAAGCGCCACGCAGCCAAGGATTAGTCGCTGAAAGAGGTTGAGCATGAACCGGTCTCCATGCCGGAAAAACTGAGAACAGGGATTGAGGTCAGAGATATAGAAATGTCGCTTCCGGGCCACCCATCTCTAACCGCAGACTGTTATCTCAAAACTAACATGAATCATGAGATCAATTGTACCGGCACTCAACCAATCCCAGCGCTTCTCTCTGCACACGGGCATATCGATAGAGCGTAGTGGAGTGCCCTCCCATCCACGACATTCTTACGGAATCTGGCACACCGACAATGAATCATTGTGCCAGCGGCAGACCAACCCTGCTGGAGGGAGATACGAGACCAGCACCCAGTCCACGCCAAACTCCGCCTTGAGCCGCTCGAAGTCGGCAATCTGGAAATGGTCCCAACCTCTTTGGGCCTGAACCTGCCTTGCCCATACCTCGCCTAGTTCTGGAACCTGAGTCACCACCGAACCGTCCTTTATGTTGTCGGCCAATTGACTGCGCTCGGCTAACGCACGGAAGCAGTGGTAATCCTCGCCTGGGGCGGGAAGATAGTAGGGACTTAGTGCAAAATAGGCGTTGGTAGGCGTGTTTTGGCGAATCCAGGCAAAGGCCTGTAGCCATCTGTTGGACGAGCTCCGTCCAGGCAACTCCAGTTGATCGGTGGAGGCGAAGAGTGGCTGCTGTGCGGCAAACATCCCTCCATTGATCGCAATCAGAAAGACCGCCCAACGCCAGACACTGCCCTTGAGCAGGTACTTGCCCACCAGACAACCGCCCAGCAGCATCAGAAAGAAGTAGATCAGGTGCAAAAAACGCATCGGCTGCAGAGGAACCAGACGGACCATCGATGGAACTCCCAGCATGACCATGGCCACCGCCATCTGGAAGACCCCAAAGAGCAACACAGCCAGCGCAAAGTTAGCCAACAGCGTCTCACCGCGCTTTCGCGCTATATTCCATAAGAGCCAGAAGAGCAGAAGAGGCGCAATCGCGCCAAGCCACTCATACCATTCCCATTGGTAGAGGAGCAGATACTTCCTGGCTTCGATTGCCATGCGCCAGGTGGGAGTCGTCGGCGAAAAGACCCAGCCAAGTGGGACGACGCCGATTGCCAGAGTTCTGGATGCCTGATTTCGCCAGAAGAGCAACCTCAGCCTCACCCACTCCGAGGTTGTCAGCACCAGGAAGAAACAAAAGGAAATGCCAAACGCGGCCATGATGGGATGCAACAAGAATGCAAGCAATAGGAGTGGAATCGACTGCCACTTCTTGCCCGCCAGCATCCTGGAGACTGCAAGAAGAATCAGGCCTGTGGCCACCGCGCGCGGGTGCAAGTGCTGATCGACAAGATAAAGCGCCGTTCCGGCCACAGGCAGCGTGAACATAGCGGTCACCAAAGCGACTCCAGCCCACTGTGATCGAGCCTCGGGAAACAACTGGCGTGCAATCGACCAGCAGGAAAAGACGATCAACATGATCGCTCCAAACTGCCAGAGCAACTCGGTGTAGGACAGCGGAATCCCCGTCCAGCGCACAAAAGCGGCTACCCACTGATCAAAGACGGTGGCCTGCAGTTGAACCTTGAAAAACACGGCGTCATGCGGGTAAAGTGCAGGATTCAGATCGCTCTTCACAGCAGTCAGATAGACGCCATCATCCTCGAAGCCGGGATGGTAGCCCATCACGGCCATGCCAACGACCGTAAAGAAGAGAATCAACAGAGCATTGACTGGAAACTTGCGATTCAAGAGGATAAACCCCGTATACTTTAGCTCAGGATGTCGTTAGACGCATTAGATTCATCGTACACGCTGGCCGAAGACGCGGCAAAGCAGTCTTCGCTCCAGATTCCTTCCCTGAAGCTCACCGCAGAGAAGCTGGCGCTGGTCATTCCCGCTCTGTGCGAGGCGCAGAACCTCCCCGGATTGCTTGATCGCGCCCGCGCCGCACTCGATCCTCATGGAATCTGCTACGAGATCATCGTCGTCGATGACGACAGTTGCGACGGGACCGCGGAGATCGTCTCTGCTATCGCTCTCAAAGACCCACGTGTCCGCCTCCTGGTGCGCCAAGGAGAGCGTGGCTTGTCCGGGGCCATTCTCTTCGGATGGCGGCACTGCGACGCCACGGTCCTCGGCGTAATGGACGCGGACCTGCAGCACCCTCCCGAACTACTGCCCGCATTGATCTCTTCGGTTTTGGCCGGTCACGATCTGGTGATTGGAAGCCGCTATGCTGTGGGTGGACAATTGGGCAATTGGAATCCGGTCAGAAAACTGTTGTCGGCCGCGGCCGTCTGGTTCACTTTGCCTATTCAACAGGCGGGAATTCGCGCAAAAGACCCCATGTCGGGCTTCTTCCTGATTCGTCGCCAATGCGTTGAAGGAATCCTGTTCCAGCCCTCAGGTTTCAAGTTGCTGCTCGAGGTTCTGGTCCGTTGCCACATTCGTTCAGTCGCCGAGATTCCCTTTGCCTTCGGCCTGCGTCATTGCGGTACAAGCAAAGCGAGCTTCAGGGTCGGCTGGGACTATGCCAAACTTCTCGTTCGCCTGTACATAGAGAGATTTATCTTTCGCTGGCGTCGGGTTTGAGGCCAGGCGCCCTTACAGCGCAGGCAGCATCATCCGCAGCACCAAGAACCCGCCCACGCCCGCGAAGAAGACCAGCGCCATGCGAATGCCTGGTTCGCGATTGACCTCGGGCACCAGGTCGGTCGCGGCCACATAAAGAGCCACGCCCGCCGAGATGGGCAGACCATACGGCAGCCAACTCGGCATCAGCTCAATGACCAGCACACCGGCAAGTGTCGCTGCGGCGAGCGCAATCGCGGAGTAAAGTGCCGTGGCACGACTGCGCCCGCTGGCCAGCATCACCGAGGCCATGGTGAAGCCCTCCGGTGCCTTATGCAACAAGATGGCGAGAAAGATCAGCCACCCCAGCCAGCCGGAAACCAGAAAGCCCGAGCCGATGGCCACGCCGTCAAAGAGCGCGTGAAGGCTCAGGCCGGCCAGCACCGAGTTGCCGGTGTGGTGCGAGACGAATTCGCCATGATGGGTCTCCTCGCCAAAGTGGAAGTGGGCGTTGATGGTGTGCTCCAGCAGATGCACCACGCAGTACCCGCCCATGATGAGAATCGGCCCCAGCGCCGAGTTTGGATTGAGCTTCAGGCCTTCGGGCACCATCTCCAAGACAGCCGTAGCCATCAGAAACCCAGCGCCCAGCGCGACGAAATAGCGCAAGTAGCGTTCGACGCCCTTGGCGCGCACAAGCACCAGCCCACCCACCACGTCGGCCAGCGCGGCGAT
>CAYVMS010000171.1:0-7931 GCA_964452615.1 uncultured Occallatibacter sp. | reverse complement strand
CTTTCCGCAGAAACAAACGGAAAGGATGGGTCACGGAGTTTCATGAGGCCGGATATGGTGGTAGCGGGGAAGACCCTTTAGATCTTCACTGAGGCGGCGCGGGGTGAGGTGCCGCTTAGCTCGGCAGCGCGGGCTTCGGCATATGCCGCTGCTCCCAGCAGGGCAGCGCGGCTCTCGAGGATGACTCGCACAGGCATGTTGATGAGCAACTGGCTGAGGCGTCCCTTGTCGGTAAAGGCCTTGATGAAGGTGCCGTCCTTGAGCTTCTCGATGATGCGGGGGGCGATGCCTCCGCCAATGTAGACTCCACCGACCGAGAGGAGTTTGAGGGCGAGGTTGCCGGCCTCGGCTCCATAGGCTGAGACAAACATATCGAGCGCCTTCTCGCAGATCTCGCTTTTGGCGGCCAGGGCCAACTCGGTAATGACGGCGTTGGGGTCCTCGGCGGCGGCGATGCGCTCGGCCAACTTGGGAGGCTCTTCCATGCCGCGGACTTCGCGGAGAAACTCGTAGATGCTGGTGAGGCCCATGCCGCTGATAACGCGCTCATAGCTGATGCGGCCGTTGTACTTCTGCTTGAGAAAGCGGAGCAGGTCGATCTCGTCTTCGTTGCGGGGCGCGTAGTCGGTGTGGCCACCCTCTGACGGGTAGGGAGTGTGGGTTCGGCCATTCCAGATGAGGAGAGCCTCGCCCAGGCCGGTTCCGGCGGCGAGCAGGGCGCGATTGCCGATCTGGCTCGCGTCGCCCTCGCTGAGCGTGAAGATCTGATCGGAGGAGAGTTCGGCCACGCCATAGCCGTTGGCCTCAAGATCGTTGATCAGGAAGACGTGCGTAATGCCGAGGCTGACGGAGAGCTCATGGCTGTCGAGGGTCCAGGGCAGGTTTGTGAGGCGCAGGCGACCGTTACGCACCGGGCCGGGAACGCCGAAACAGGCTGCGGTGACCACTTGCGCGCCTAGGAACGCTTTAACGATCTCCTCCAGGCCAGAGTACTCTTTGGCTGCAAAGCGCTGATCGCGCGAGTATTCCAGTTTTCCGTCGATAAAGTCATAGAGTGCCAAGTGAACCTTGGTGCCACCTACATCGCCCGCCAGAATCATCGTTCTCTCTCCAAAACTCCACAGCCTTCCTCGTCTGTCGGGGGTAAAAGCGCGGCTGCGGCCTTATCCAGGATCAAGGTAAGTATACCGCTCGCGGGCCAAATCAGTTGACTGGGCAGCCTCTCGGGATCGTGCGGGCCGGTGAGGACTTCTTTCAGGATTGCTGCCTTTTCCTGGCCGGAGACGATGAAGAAGACCGAGCGGGCGTGGTTGATGACCGGCCAAGTGAGCGTAATGCGCGATGCGCCAGTCTGCGGAATGCGGTTGGCGGCAACCAGGCGGCTTATCTCGTGAATGGCCTGCGAGTGGGGAAAGAGCGACGCGGTATGACCGTCGCTGCCAAGGCCTAGAGCCACAAGGTCGAAGCGCGGGCTGCCGGCGCCGTCGAGACCGAAGCTGGAGCGCAGTTCCGACTCGTAACGGGCCGCGGCCGCCTCGGGATCGAGTTCGCCCTCGATGCGGTGGATCTGCTCGGACTTGAGCGGCACGTGGTCGAGCAGAGCCTCGCGCGTCATGCGGTAGTTGCTCTCAGGATCTCCGGGCGGGACGCAGCGCTCGTCAACCCAATAGAGGTCGAGCCTCTCCCATGGCATGCGGTTGCGCCAGGGCTGCTTTTGGTTTGCTAGCAGTTCAAAGGCGGCTTTGGGAGTGGCGCCTCCGCTGATAGCGAGGCGGGCGCGGCCTTGCGCCTCGACGGCTTCTCCAGTCATTTCGACCAGATATTCAACTGCCCGACGAGCCAGCGCTGCTGGGTCGGGCTCCACGTAGTACTTGATCTGAAGCTTCTTACCCACGCGCGCTGTACTCCTTGTTTCTATAGGTTACGCCCCAGGGGGGTCGATTGGATTGTGAAGAAAAATTCATTGATGGAATGGAAGAGCTAGTTTAGCCATTTCTGAATTAATGGCCTAGATAGTCCCGATACTGCAATTCGATGATGCCGGCGGCGCGGGCCAGGGCTAGCTTGGAGAGGTTGTACTGGTAGAGGCTTTCAACCAGGTTGGATTGGGCGGCGGCCAAGTTGGCCTGGGCGTCGACCAGAGGAAGATTATCGTCGACGCCGGCGCTTACTCGGTCGGTTTCGTCGGCAAGGGCGCGGGTGGTGAGATCGACATTGGAGCGGGCGACTTCAACGAGCTTGGACGCGGCTGTTGCATCGAGCATCGCCGAGCGGAGCTGCTGGTCGATGTGGACGCGCAGGTCGGCGAGCTGTGCATTGACGGCATCGAGATTGGCCTGCGCTGCATCCTCGTCGCCGCGCAGCTGGGCCTCTCGGAAGAGCGGAAGGCTTAACGTGCCGATGGCGGCAAAGTTGCCGTGCGAACCGGCGCCGTTAACCTGGCTGACGCCGTAGTAGCTATTAAAACTCAGGGTTGGCAGACGTTGGGCGCGATAGGCCGTGTGGATGGCCTTGAACTCGACAGTCTGATTCTGGAGGTTCTGGTAGTCCTGGCGATTCTTGTAGGCTATCGCTCGGAGTTCGTCGAGGGTCTCGGTGGCCAGTTCGCTATAGGGCGCCGGGTCGATGAGAACGATCTTCTGGCCGGGGTCGATGCCGATTTCGCGCTTGAGCAGGATGAGACTTTTTTCCAAATTGTTTTTGGCCGCGATCAGGGCTTGCTGCTGGGCCTGAAGCTGGACGCGCGCTCGGAGTTCGTCGAGGTTGGATACGGTTCCGGCTTCGTGAGCGGCGTGAGCGTGGTCGAGTTGTACCTGATCGGCATCCTCAAGGGCTTTGGCATTGTCCACCTCGCTGGAGGTGGCGATCGAGTGCAGATAAGCTGAGGCCACTTGCTGAACTACCTCGCCACGTGCCGACATTTTGGCGAAGTGGGCCGCACGCTGCGCCGCGCCCGCACCCTTCCAGGCCGCGATCACCGGGCCGGAAAAGAGCGTCTGGTGAAAGTGGAGCTGCCCCTCGGTCAGATCGTCGCGTGTGATGAAAGAGAGCCCGGGAGGCATGACGCCACCGGGAAAGAGCGGGGCAAACAACTTGATTACGCCCGGGCCAAAGCCCAGGGCGGCAAGGTTTTGCTGGTGAACGCCGAGGTCGCCGGTCAGCGTGACGGTGGGCAGGAACTCCTGCAATGCCTCGTTCTTTTGGCCCTGAATCGACTTTTCACCGTTTTCTGCTTCCCTGAGGCCCAGATTATTTTTGAGTCCAAGAGCAATGGCGCCATCGAGTGAGAGCTTGAGAACCTCGTCGGTCACCGGGTGAACAGTGACGCTGCCAAAGAACGGGTTGGTGGCGGAGGTGGGGTTGGGTGCTTGGGCAGAGAGATACCCCTCATCGGTCGCGAAGACCAGTGCTGCAACAAGAGCTAGCCTCGCCGCCCGCCGTAAGACGATCTGGAGCGCTTGATTCACTCCCCTTATTCTCTCAGATGATCGAGGGGCAGGAGGATTCCGGTAGTCGATGATCTTCGAGACTGGCTGGCGGATAAAGAGGAGCGGAAGGGCGGTAGGATTTTACTCGTATGCGCACATGAAATTGAGCTACTATCTCTTGCGTCGGTTTCTGCATCGGAACAGGTATGCCCTGGTTGAGAATGGCACGAGCGGACCGGCGAAGGAGAACTATCGATGGCCACCCCCAAGAAATGCGCAAATGCCGCCTGTACCTGCCCGGCCCCCGAGAAGGGAAAGTATTGCAGCGCCCACTGCGAGGGCATTGGGACGAGAAGCGAAATCAACTGCCTCTGCGGCCACGCCGATTGTGGAGGCAAGATCTCTTAGGTCGAGGTCCGAAAGCGAGGGTGACCGGCGCCCAGCAAATCAATCGGCCAGAAAATCGCGAATCAGGCGCGCCACCAACTCCGGAGCAGCTCGCATTGCCACGTGATTCTGGCCGGTGAGCCACTCGACGCGCACATCGGGCAAGACTGCGGCCAACGCCCGCGCGGCATCCAGCATTGGGTGCTCGGGGCTAATGCTGCCCACCAGCAAAAGTGATGGACAAGTGATCGCGCGATAGTGTGCGAGATCGGGGCTGTGGGCATCCATCTCCTCGAGTTCGCGAATCCAGCTCTTTGCCAGTACTCGCAGGCGGGGCCACCCCTTGGAGGCTCGCAGGGCAATAATCTCCGCCTCGGGCATGTGGGGGTAGGCATCCAGTCCAAACTGCAGGGCTTTATCCAGATCGCCCTCCGCTACGGCGCGCGCATAGGGAAGCAGATTCTCGCCAGCGATGGGTCCGCCGACAGGCATTGGCGGCTCATAGACCACAAGCCGGGGCACAGGGTGGCGCAGAGCAACGCCCAGGGCGCAGACGGCTCCGTAAGAGTGGCCAACCAGGATGGCTTCCGATCCAGTCTCAGCTTTGGCGACGGCGAGCATGGCTTCTATGTCTTCGTACTCGCGCTCGATGGAGTAGGGTCCAATGCCTTCGCCGCTTTTGGCACGGCCGCGCCGGTCCATCGAAAAGCAGGTGTAGCGGTCCGACAGCAGACGAGCCACGGGCATCCAGTCAGTGTGAGTGGAAACACTGCCATGCACAAAGACGATGGCGGGACCGCTGCCCAGGCGGCGATAGACGATGCGCGTTCCGTCGGCGGAGCGCACCGATCCCTCGGCTACCGCCGTTGGCGCATGCTCCAGAAGCGTTGTAGTCATTAGTTCTTATGGTAACCGTTGCCCCACGGCTGGACTAGCAGCCGGTCCCAGTATGGGGAACGAAGCTGCCGTGGACAAGAGCCGTGTATCGGCACGCCCGGCGATGCGCGGGCAAGGCTGCGCGAATCCGGTTCGCGACCGGATCGAAGTGCGCGATGCCTACTGCTGACTGGTCTTCCTACGGACACACGAGAGCGGCAGACGGGTAGATATTCCTTGCCTTCGCTGTCTCAAAACTCAAGACAGAAGCTCCCGGTCCATAGCTTATTTTCAACGCACTACGTTCACCGTGATACGAACGAGAGAACTGAGGCAGGATACCTATCAGGACTGTTGCTCAACCTTCCAGACGTACAGATAGTCCGCGTCGCTCGATGTGGCTACTTCAAGCTCTTTCTGACGTGTCGCCCGATTCAGCGCGGCGCGGATGTTCTCCTTTGTGTCCGGTAAGGCGCTCAGGGGCACTTTCAGCGCCTTTCCGTCCTCCAGGTTGCTGATGTCGTTCAACAGTTGCGTGACAATTTTCTTATGCTTGCCGTCTCGGCCTTTGGGAACATCGAGCTGAAGAATGGACTCAAATGTGCTCGAACTGGGCCTCGAATCCGATCTGGTCGCCATGGTTTCGCTCCTTCATTTTGCCGTTCCCGCTTCCTCGGACTTGCAACCATTTTCGTATCCGGTTTCCTGTTAGAATGTAATGTTAAATTCTTGTTAAACTATCTTCAGATGAAGAAGAATACTAATTTGCCGGAAAATTTGCAATACGCTAATTGAAACTTTCTGATCTTATTTGCTCAACCAACTGAAAACCTGTCTCCAGGAAAAAGTTGCGCTTCGCGCCGAAATCTTCCTCTCTCTTTCCGACTCCCTCATGATCCGATTTCTTCCTCTTGCCAATAAACGTCAGGTTTTAAAGATTCTGCGCGTCGCAGAGAGAGTCTCCCCGTATCGCGGAGAGCGTGCTAGATTCTCCCGTAGAGGTCTTCCCCGGCCTGAGCCGAATTAAATTGCTTCCCCTGGCAACACCCGGCCCAGGTCTAAGAAAACTGTTGAAAATACGGGATGTTAGTGCTCCATTCGGCGACTTTTGATCGAGAGGAGAAAGATTCCTATGAGACGGGATCAATCCAATTTACTGTCCATTTCGTCGAGGAGGCAGCCGACAACTTTCCCAACCGTACCAGTCGAGGAGGTACCGATGTCCAATTCGACAGGTGAGGCGTATCGCCCCGTAGTCCTTGTGGTGGACGACGAGTCCACCATAGCCGATACGCTCACAGAAATCCTGAAGTTAAGAGGCTACGCGGCAATGCCCGCTTATGACGGCGAAAGTGCCATGGAATCAGCGTTGTTGGTGCCTCCAGAGTTGCTAATTTCCGATGTCTTTTTGCCGGGGATGAGCGGTATTGATCTCGCGATTATGGTAAGGCGAGTCTTCCCTGATTGCAAAGTTCTGCTTTTTTCAGGGCATGCATCCACCAACGATCTGCTCCCTTTGGCGAAAAGCCAGGGGCACGATTTTTCGCTGCTCACCAAGCCGATCCATCCGACAGAACTGCTGGCGCGGGTCTCGGAGGCCTTCAGTTCCCGGCCCCAGCGCACCGCGGCCACCCTCGACTGATACGTTTCGGGTTTCCTCGTCTCCCACATCTCTGAAGCGAGATTTGGGCCACCCAGTCTTATGGGTTAGTCAGACCTTGAGGGCCACCCGCCATAATCCAGGTAGCATACCACTCGAGGAAGATCCGATTGCCTCAGGGGCCGGTTGTGCGCTTGTGGAGAGTTATTTATCGCAATGAGCGGCGGTGAAATGTTCGTGCCTTCCCAAGTCATAAATGCGGTACCTCGGGCACCCGGCCAACGATGCGCTGAGTTACTTTGAAAGCACTCCTATTCCTGGAAAGGCCCTCGCTCCTTCGTCTTCAGGACCATTCAGGTTTGCATTTGCCGAATACTCTACTTCGCGAACGTCCAAGAATTTCAGCGTGAGTTTCGCGGAGCGTATTTCGTCGAGAGTAAGTTTAGGAAATAGATAGAATAGCCACCCTCTCCGCATTCCACCGCGAGGTATTGGGGTTTCCTCGCATTTTTGAGGCAGCAGGTTTGAAGGCGCCATGTCGAGGTACTGGTTGCCAACTGAGACACGCTGCAATTTCGGTATCAGTGTGAGAACTCCCTCGACATTTCCTTTGCCGGGAACCTCGGCGGTCAATTTGAATCTGTTCGCCACACTATCGCTGCCGCCGGAGTTAGCGATTGAGACAATCAAATACACCATGCTTGAATCTTGCCCGTCTTCCGAGATTGTTCCTGTGGCGACTTGATTCACATAGGCGGAGAGATTGGGACGGGAATTCTTCAACTCACCCATTGCAGCTTCGTATTTGGAGTGCTCGATCGTCCATATATGAATGGAAGCGACAAAGAAACACAAGAGCCCGCTAGCCCAAAAGAGTCTCTTGTGAGTTTGGGCTTGAACGCGAAATCCAACGATGGTCAGGATGACGGAGAACAGGCCACTCATCCATCCAACCCAATCGGAGAGGAATGCAGTAGTGAATCCAAGAATATCCATCGCGAGGTTTTCCCTCCAAGGAGTATTCGACACGGGGATTGTACAGCTTCCGAACAGAACTTTCCTTGGCCTACACCTGGGCCACCCAACTTCAGTGGTTGTCCTCACTTCTCCCGGCACATGGGCCACCCGCCGGTCATTGACGAGAGCGCCATTTAATTCCAGATTTGCAAATCGGAAACCTCGAAGGGCGCAATAGCCTTCACGTGCTGCGGAAAAGGTGAGGCGGCGGCGAAGACGGGTTACCGGATAATTACCTGCAAGGTTTTGAAAATATCGATAGGGGGGCGGGGGTCGTCGCCTCTTCTCCGGCGACCGATTGAAGCGATTTCTCCGTCTCGCCTCTTAGCCAGTGTGCGCGAATGGGATGAAATTTTCTGCAAATCGAATGGGCGCGGAGGTCCATTATTTCCCACATCTCAGAATCGAGATGTGGGCCACCCGCCGCAGGTGCCTCGTTTTTGGGCACCTGGGAAACCTCGGATCTCAACCGGCCTTCTCCCGGTAACGCAGACATTCCGGCAACTGGCTGCCTCGCCGCATTGCCACCGAGAGCTTGAGCGCGTGAATCACGCCGGAAACCACGCCTTTGACCGGCTCGCCGATGAGAAGATGAACGTGCTCCGGCATGACGACATAACCGG
>CAYVMS010000170.1:0-7961 GCA_964452615.1 uncultured Occallatibacter sp. | reverse complement strand
CCAGGATCGAACCAACTCGTCTCGGACTATTTCATCTCGTCTCGCTATCAAGCGATCACTAAGTTCCTCGATGTCACCGAGGATTCCCGTCCTAATCTCTGATTTCGCTCGATCCAGGAGATGGACGTTGTCGCTCATCCGCTGTTGTGAGGCATTCCATGGAATAGCCAATACAATCAAGCGATGAGGATTAAGAAAGTTGACCGATTCTGAGATCAATTCTTCAAGGGCAGCATTCTCGGAACTATCGGCGCTAGACAGGCCCAGGGTCAACATTCGAAGCGTCAGGTCCGCTTTCAGCCCAGCTTCTACCATCGGAAGTACACGGCAACCATTTTGTAGCAGACGTCCAACAGGGACATTCGCACAGATCAGCACACGCGCAAGCTGCACTGCCGTCAAAGGCAGTTCCTTGACTAGCGCTTCCTCTATCTTCTCGCTTAGGGCCTCGTTCTGTACCAGTGACTGAAGATCCCGCTCCGATGCTCTCGAAAGCACCGCGTCCAGAAGCAAAAACCTTCGACAATCCGTGAGCCCCTCTTCGCAAATAAGCCACTCAATGTCGTTGGCATAAGGCCTAATGGTTGCTAGGAGAAAACGATCGGAGTCTGGATTTGGGTTGCTCGCCAATATTGCTTGTCGCAGTCCGAGTATGCCTTCTGTTCCCCGGGCGGCGCGGCGAAGCGGCTCGTCAAATTCTGCAACCGTAAACCGTGTAGTGCTGTGTATCTGCTCGACAACAGAAAATAGCACTTCATTGTCGTTGTCACGGAGCACTGCGGATAAAAGAGGTGCGTGGGCCGGAATCCTCAGAAGCGGTACGACATTGCGGCGTGACTTCGCCCGCAGATCGCCATCCGGATACTGCAATGCGTTTACCAGCATCTCTGTCCAGAGGTTAGGCACCGACGTCTCCGTCGCCCGCATCATCGCTTCCGCCCACGCCTTGCTGTAAGCGAACAATCGCAACTCGTCCTCAGCTTGGAGCAATGAAGCGAGTGCGAGAAATTCTGCGCTATCAGAAAGATTTGCTAGCCCATCTCCGATTCCGGCCATGACGATGGGTGCGTGGGTTTGCTTTCCAAGACTGGAATCAAGCAACAAGGATACTGCTGCCCTAGGATCCCTCTGAGAAACCCAAGAGAAACCTTCTCGTATTCTGTTAAGGACATCGATTGGCGGCCGCCGTGATGGAAATTTGCCGCTCAACGTGAGAAGAAACCGAAGCGCGTCCGGTGGCAACATCGACCGTTGCGCCAGATCAACCCCTCGGGTTAACACGGATACGAAAGGAATAAGTTCATCCGGCGAATTCTTTCCGAGCGAGTTGAGAATATCCAGAAGGCCGAGGATCGCTGTCGGAGACGACTCGGATTTGTCCAGGAGTTCATTCCATAGCAGCGCCAATCTTAGGCTCGACTCGTCGGCCCGATCATCTAAGCGAAGGATACCTAATGCATCCAGTGATAGAAGGCTAGGGGGGTCGTCCTCGAAAATGTGCTTAGCCGTCACTGTAGTCCAGCGGTGACGGCTGATCTCCTCTCGGCCCGAGGACGCTTCGATGATTCGGCCGTCCCATTGTGAAAACCGTGATCGTGCGTTTCGTGGAGCGAACATAAGATCAAAAGGTTTACCGCTGACGCTGCGCGGAGACAATGCCAGAGTACAAAGGCTGAACACTCGCCTCATCCCTGGCCAGAAGGCACCAAGCAATCGTTCCGAAATCAACGTCGGATCAATCTCGTCGAACAAAACAATCGGCTTTCGATTCTCCAGAAAAAGGGCTTCCACTAGCGCTGTGGTCCTCTTAGAGGCAACCCTCGGAAGCTGAATCGGATATGGATCGAACTCGATGGACCTGACCACAGTCTCTTGTCTGTCGACGAGTGCTAGCCTCTCGATCAGCGATGCCGGAAACTCAACAGCCTCCCAATCAACCATCGGCACCAATAGACTTCGCGTCAAGACACAACCGGCACGCGGTGCCATTAGGTCCTGCCATGTCCTCGCCAGAACATAGAAACTGCCGCTCGGGAGTGGGTATGCGGTCAGATAAGGATCGAATGTCTCTGCCGGCCGCAGCGGTCCAGAAATATCCGATAGACAATCCACAACATCCTGATCGCCACGCACAAGACGAACCGAGGTCGCCAGAAGCTGATGACCGCTCTTATATCCATGAGATTGCTGTTCTATGCGGACATGCATTCGCTCCTGCCTAATCCTCAGCCAGCCAAGCAATTGGCAATGTCAGGTCGTGCTCTTCGCGGACGACGCCATCGATCTGCTCCACGACATATCCTGCCGTGTCTATGTCTCCATTTAAGAACTTCTGGCGGAAGTCGGGATCGACTTCAAGATCGCCTCCAACCACACTTACGCCAAAAAGCTTCACTTCCAAAGAAGACACGTCATCGAGTCTTCCCGCAAAGAGAGGAAATTCAGACCCGATAAATGCACTGGGGCCACTCTTCTTCGCTGCGGCGTCCAGCCGGTCCCAAGCCGTGACCAGAACTGCCACACGTGGGAGTCCACCATCTGATCGTCCCCGCAGTGTCAACTGCAAGAAACGTAACAACTCGCATAAAACTACCTGAGTCGGGATGGACCCCTCCTCATGCTGCTCCGCCCAATCCATCTTCAGCAGATTGCGTGTGTTCACCCAATCCAACGGCGCCACATTCAAATCGGAGTGTACACGTATAAACAGGAGCGTTCCGCTTGACTCCTTCAAAAGGTTCATCCATTCATTTGGAAGCTCCGAGGACGAGACGGCATTGTTCCAGAGCTCGCCTGTAACATCCGGAACGACTACCGCAATGCGTTTCGCATCGTCTTGCGTAGCCATCGTTACAGTAAAATCGCGTCGGCTCTCTTCGATATTCTTCTCAGAACGCGGAGCAAACGATCCCTGCAGAAGGTGGGCCAGTGCTTCCTCCACGTATTTGATCTCAGGCGCCTTTACTGACTTCAGCCGCCCAGACCCGCTTTGCAACGCTTTCCAAAGCCTTGCTAGGTAGTTGGTCTTACCAGAAGCTGGCCCGCCAATCAACATGATCGATTGAGAATTCATACTGACACCTCCCTGGCGCGGAAGTTCAGAAACTGCCGATCGGAAATGGCACCGTCTGCATCGGGCCACAGGGGTGCCGGTGTCGTCGCTGACGCGCTCTTGAGTGACGCACTAATCAGCTCCGCAATTCCTGTTCCCGGATCGATCGCCTCGTTGTCGGAGAAGGACGAAACCTGCAATATCTGGACTGTAAGATGCAAGCGCTGTGCATCGGATTCGAGCTTCCGGAGGCTCGCCTCCGGTGGATCCCCAATATCCTTGTGGGAGATGACGATGATTACTGGCGGAACCTTTGGGCCCAAGAGTTCCGATACGCGCAGCAAGAGCATACCTGTACGGTGAAGGATCTGCTGCCGAGTGGTGGGCTGAATCAATTGCCGGCCGTCAACCGCCACCCAAATCACATCGGCTGCCTTTAAAAAACCAAGTCGGTCTACACGACTTGAATCGATCAGCGCGGTCGACCACTCTCCCGGAAGATCGGGCAGCAAGATATCGTTTGGTGCTCCGGTCTCTAAGTCACGCAAACGAAAATGCAGAAACCCTGCACTTCGATCATCCGGGGGTTCAGTATGGTTCGTCATCTGTTCCGGTGCCTGCCCATGATTCCAGCGACGCGCCCCTCGACTGATCTCATCGAATGCGAGCAGACTCATGCTGTCTGCGAACTTGAATCCCTTTAACTTACCAGCAGAAAGCAGAAGATAGAGCGATACGAAAATGGCCGTTTTCCCGGCGTCAGGCGGGCCTAGCACGCCCACAAGTCGGAACATGCGACCTCCAGATGCCTCGCGAAGTGCACCTGGAGTCAGCGTGAGGCTACTCGGGAACTGTGGGTTCCGCGCGGGTGCGGAGAGTGGCGGCGAGACTGTCACATCCGTCGCCTCCGTCACGGAAGAATCTATGCCGGCTAGCAACCGATCGGGGCATGTCTCTGCGTTGTTGTTCAGCAGACAGATGCCTGTCTGAGCAACCGTGCAATCGGCTCTTTTGCATCCCACGGCCATCGCTATACCAAGTTTCCGGGAAGGCATCCCACGTGCAAGATTGAACTCTCAAGAAGCGCGCGCGCCGCCCAGTCTGAGAGCTTCAGCGAATGCGCCCCGGCGCTTTTCCCTCCAGCCTTCCCTGCGACACAGGCCTTTATGAGCGGAAACAGCGACTCGCGTCCCGCAAACAGGGGATTGTTTCCGAAAAATGCTGTGATCTGTTCTCGTTCATCCTTCAGAGACTCCAGTACATCGTGCATGCTTACGGTCAGGTCTTGCTTCAGCATCCGAAGGACTAGGTGTTTGTGAGCTTCCACCGGAATACGGCGCACGACGCTGCCGGCCTCAAATCCTGCGGCAACCACCGCAGCAGTGTCGCTCATGCTGGAGAAGCTCTTCCCCGCTAACTTGCTCCACCCACTCAGAATCCACCAAAGAAAATCGATTTCCTCCCGGTCCAACTCGGCGTTCAGCCGTAGTGCATCAACCGCAGGGGGCACACCATCTTGGATAGCCTTGCCAATTTCCGTCGCCTCGTACTCCTCAGGTGCGTTCAATGTGATCGCTGGAACTTCTTGCCGTGTTCGTGCATAAGCCGCTGAGGCTAGCGTAAGGTCCCGGGAAGTGACCAAGAGCTTAGAACGCAGCGCCTCCAGCCGTTCCTCGGTGCGGGGAATTTGGAATCCTAGGCCCGACCAAAGGCCAAGGGCTAGTATGTCGCGCCGACACCAAACGCCATGGGTCGGGTTGGTTTCCGTTAGCAGCTTCAAAACTACCAGCAGTGCACAGGTCAGAATCTGAAGCTCCTGGCCTTCTCGGACGAAAGAAGGACTCCTCTCCTTGATCACCGCCTCAACTTCAGTGGCCCTTGCATCTGGAAGGTTGCCGCCTTTCGCCACACCCTTCACTACGTCAGCCGCCAACTGCAAGATGTTCTCCACACTTGCGAGGTCTTGATACTTCCCAGCGAGCGTACCAATCGCCTCTGTGCGCTTCTCCACAAGCTCGTCGCTTGGCGTTATGTTAAAAACCCGGATATGTTGTGCGATGTCCATCAGTGCCCCTCTCCATTGGCGGATGCGTCAAGAAACTTCTGAATCTCTTTCTCCAACTCATCAAGCTTTCCGCTCGACTTGAGCGAGTCGAACGCCCTTCGTTCCATCGGATGGGTCAACGCTCCATTCCAGTTCTTTGGCAACGCTCCCATCTCAATCAAGATCGTCAATCTCTGGGTAGCGGTGAGGTCTCGAAAAAAACGGAGCAGCAGGAAAGGAAACTTGTCCTCCATTGTGTTCCTCTCTTCATAATAATCCGCATCGGTCGTTCCACCGCTCACAACATCACTGCTCACGCTACCTGTCGGCCTCACGTCTTCAGGTAAAACCGCAGTCTGGTCATTTAGCGGCGCGTTGCCGCGGAAATTCGGGCAGCCTAGCGTGTGTGCGACCTTTTCGTCCCCAAACACCTTGATGTTCGCCTCAAAGGCGGTTTCCGCCCGCGACCAAACTCGCGGGTAAACTGTCACCGCGAGTCCGTCAGTAGCTTGGTCCCAATCGAACTCTAGCACGTTATAGGTGAACGTGAACTCATCATCCGCCACTGGAGGAATTGTGGCCCCCGCTGCGATAATCAATAGGTCACAACCGGCGCGTACCCGATCTACCACGATCTGGGGTGTGTGTTCATGCCCCGATATAAACACACGGGCACGGCTCCGCACGTACTGTCTCGCCTCTTCCGAATCGCGCAACCACGGAAGCGGATGATGGCTGATCACCACGAGCTCCTCTCCGACTCTTCTTGGCAAGGTTCGTTGCCGCGCACCCAACAACAACTTGCCCTTCTCGTCCTTCTTCGCACAGCAAAGTGCCGAGTTCAACCCGATAAAGCGGAGCGTACGACCAGGCGCAATATCCATCGCGCGCTCGCCAGCCGTCCCACCACACCGGTCGAGCGGGCAATCATACGCCTCGGCAAATTCCCTAAAGCTCTCAAATCGACCATAGAACACCTCTCGGTCCTTCTCGAGTTCCAGAAAATAGTCAAGCTGAGGCTCACCTTTCTCTGTAATTTCGGCGAGCATCATCTCGGACGACCGGCACATGTCGTCGCGATTGATGTCGTGGTTCCCTGGAACAACTTGGATATTCGTGATCTTGCAACCCGCCGACACAGCCAAACTATCCAGCCATTTACCTGCGGCCACATATTGTTCTTTCAAACCGGCATAGGCCACATCACCGCTTACGATGATGCCGTCAACTCTTCCGGTCGGTAGTTTCTGAACCAATAGAGCGACATCATCGATCAAGCGCTCCCGCACATCCTCGTGCGTAACAACACTCCCGCCTTTTTCCTGCCCGAAATGAATATCCGACAAATGAAGAAATGCGACAGGCATACCAAGTCACAATTAAGAGAGATCCATGCCAAATAAGCTGTGCTCAGAATTGTAAATGGTTTGGTCCCCTCCAGGGCATAGCAGGGCCGTCTACATCAGTGGCTGGCTGAGTTGGCAACGAGTCGGCAGCGCCGTATACCTACCGCAGATCTGCGGTATGGGAATTGCCGACGAGGCCACCTTCGCCGCCACCTGCAGGGTAGGAGATGGGCAAGACGCATCTCTCCAAGCGGTTTAGACACAGTTACTTGCATATCCATCACCTGAATGCGTAATGAAAAGCATGCAACTGACCATGGCCAGACAGGATGAAAAGGAACAGGTTTGTTCCGTGGGAGCGTCGGACGGCCCTCTTAGGGTCGTCGCTTGTTGAAGAAACTAGATAAGTTTCTAAGGGGTCGGCCAGTGTCCGCTCGGCCCAAGCCGCCGCGATCTGCGGACGCCACGACCGCATGCTGTCCGTAGCAGTCACCTGAAGAGCCTACTGTGGGGGCGCAAGATCCTGCTCCGGAAGATTGGGGAACAATTTGCTGAGGAGTGCGACAGCAGCCAGGAGACTGTCCAGCCCATGACGCAGCACGGCACGTGCCGGCTCTTGGGATGGCGGGATTCTGAGGTACAGGCAGCAGGGAATCGTGTATCTACTAAGTAGAAACTAGCATCATACGTATATTTACTAGTTAGTTAACATAATGTTTGTTATCAGACGTTTCAGCAACTTTGATGTCTTGGCCTCTCCATAGCCTGAAGAGTGCGCTTTTTCCTTCTGGGGCGGCATATATTCAATATTCATATTATTTGAATATTGAACGAATCTGAGCTATACTGGTGACATGTTGAGGCCGCTCGATATCGTTGTGCTGCTCAAGCTCTCGTTGAAGAACGGGCGACCTCCCTATCTCCAGATGGCCAATGAGCTTCACCTCTACCCATCCGAGGTTTATACCTCCATCAAACGTGCCCGTGCCTCTCACTTCGTCCAGGCGCCGGAACAACAGGACCGGCTGAATCGCTCCGCGCTGCTCGAATTCCTGCTGCATGGCATTCGCTATGCCTTTCCTGTTGAGAAAGGCGCTCTGACGCGGGGTGTGCCCACCGGCTATGCCGCGCCACCGCTCCAGCAATTCATTGCTGCCGGCGACGACCCGCCCCCGGTGTGGCCGTATGCAGAGGGACCGGTGCGCGGGTACAGCTTCGCTCCTTTGCACAAGAACGTCCCCCAGGCAGCGCTCGAAGACGTTAGGTTCTATGAGTTGCTGGCGCTGGTCGATGCCCTGCGCGATGGCAGGGCGCGAGAGCGCAATCTGGCAGGACGCGAACTCAAGAAAAGACTGGAGGAGATTCCCGATGCCACATCAGAATCTTGAGCTGCTGGAGATCACAGCGGAGAGGCTCCGCCCCCTCTTGCACGAGATCGTCTTCGTAGGCGGCTGCGCGACTGGTCTACTTGTCACCGATCCGGGAGCCGCTCCTGTCCGCAGAACCTATGATGTGGATG
>CAYVMS010000169.1:0-7997 GCA_964452615.1 uncultured Occallatibacter sp. | reverse complement strand
TGCCCTTTCCAACCTGACTCACTTGTGATAAGGTACTGGTTTGCAACCATTGCTATGCAACTCTGTAACAGCAACTTCATGAGCAATTTGGCTGTGAAATTGGATTGCGGAAGCAGGAAACGGAATGCCCGATTACATCTATCTTCTTGAAAACCGGCTGTCATCTGACCAACAGAACGCTCTGCGCCAGTTGCGCGAAGTGGCCCGCGAAGCCGGAACAATTTTGTTTCTGACTGGCGATGCGGTGCGCGATCTGACTAGCGGACAGGCTGTGAGAGAACTTGAAGTTGCGATTCATGGAAACGCTCTCAAACTGAAGAAACAAATAGAGAAAATAGGCGGCGTTGTCTGGGGGGAAGATGAGACCTCTCGTGCACTTTATCTCTGTTTCCCCGGAACGGTTCGCGTCGATCTCATCAGCACCTACCGCGCCGAATATCCCAAGCCGGGCAAGCCCGTTTATCATCCCGCGACCATCCAGGAGTATCTCCGCAGCCGTGACTTCACTGCTAACGCCATGGCCATCTCCCTCAATGAGGGCTCTTTTGGATTGTTTATGGACCCCATGAATGGCGCCGCAGACATCGAGTCCAAGACCTTGCGTCTGGTTTCAAACTACGGCTTCCTAGAAGAACCATCCCTGCTGATTCGCGCCACCCGCTACATCGCGCGCCTGGGATGGGAGATGGACCCCAAGACTCGTACCCGCTGCGACAATGCCAGGGAAGAGGGTGTGGTTGAACACCTTTCCGCCCAGGCTCGCAGCCGGGAACTGGAGCAAATCGGCCACGAGGCAGAGGGACTTAAGGTTCTACAGGCCTTCGAGGCCGAAGGTTGGATGAAGGTTCTCTTTCCCGCCTGGACGCCCGCCAAGGCCGACGAGGAGAAGCTGACCGCCCTGCACGAACTGGCCGCTGAGCTGCTAGTGCAAGGAGTTCACGCAGATATGTCGGCGGGTCAGATGCGGTTGCTTACCGCCAAGCTGGCTCCCAAGGATCTGGCCGCGCTCAAAAAGCTGATGTTGCGTCCCGGCTTTGTCGAGGAGTGGGACAGCCTGGATGCACTCGCTGCAGGATTCGCCAAGAAGTTGCTCAGTAAAGAGAATGTGACCCCGTCGGTTTGCTATAAGTTTTTCATGAGCTATGATCCAGAAGCGATTCTATGGCTTGGGTTTACCAGCAAAGATTCGGCTGTCAAGGATCGCTTTAATCTGTTCCTCAAGGCCTGGCCCGAGGTGCGGCAGCGCATTCCCCACGCCCTCATGCAGGAGATGCGCATTACGGCCGAACTGCCTGCCTACCAAGAGATTGTGCAGGCTATCTTCCTCGAACTGCTCGATGGCAAACTCGGCACGCCGGAAGAGGCGCGCGCCTTCCTTGAACCGCATTCGCCGCCAGCTCCTCCGCCCCAGGTCACTATCAAGCGGCCACGTGCCAAGCGCGGCGCTGAGGCAAAGCTCAAAGAGCAATCCTTCGACGACGAAGAGGAGTCCGAGGACGCGTTGGATGAAGATGAGGATTTGGACGACATCGGCGGAGACGACGATGACGTGGATCTTGGAATTCATCTTCCCAAGGTCGACTTGGATGTGGACCTGACCGACGACTCTGAAGGCTCAATCGGCGACGATGAAGAAGATGATGAAGATGAGGACGAAGAGATAAGCCCGAAACCGGCTCCTGAACCGGTTCCGGCGAAACGCGCCGCTAAGACACTAGCCCAGCCCAAACCGGCTTCGCTCCCCGCTGCCGTGCCTGTCAAGGCTGGGAAGCCGGCAACTGTTCCGTCTGTGCCGAAGCCGGAAAAAACGGAGAAATCTGCTTCGGTTCTTAAGCCCAAGGTTGAAGCCAAACATGAGTCCAAAGCCGCGCCATCGGCAAAGACTGCATTGACTGCGGCCAAGGCAGCCACGACCACCAGCGCCAAGTCCCAGGCTCCCGTAGCCAAGGTAACCGCTGCTGAAGCCAAGAAGCCGGCTCCCAAGGCAAAGCCGGCACCCCAAAAAGCCCCGGCAAAGGCAGCCGCCAAGCCAGTCGTCAAGACAGCTCAGAAGCCTGTGGCCAAGGCTCCGGTAAAGCCGGCCCCCAAGACTACTGCGAAGGTACCGCTTAAAACTCCATCTGCCCGGCCGGCACCTTCAAAGAAGAAGCCAACTCCTTCTGTAAGCTCCAAGGCATCCAAGGCAGCGAGCACGGCAGCCAAGAAACCCGCTTCCAAACCGGCAAAAAAGCGCTAAGGAACATTGCAATCATTAGTTGTGAGATTGCGCTAATAATAGAGATAGCGCAGGATCGTTTGCGATCTGGAAGCGGCTCTCAGTGTGAGATCGCTTTTTGTCGGACGATCGCTATTTGGACGCTGATTTTTCTCTTCAAGTGTTATGCGATTTGGGGTAGAATTATGTCCAACTCACACTTGGTCTTAGGTTTCTTAGTTAACTCACAGGAGCGATGTGTGTAGCCGGGGGCAGCAAGCCAGTGAATTCAGACTCTTCTCTGTTTCTCAATGATCAGAATTCGGACTCGCTCGGCGCCGGCCTCCTTTCCATTGCGCTGATTGTTCCGGACGAAGACTACCGCCGGGCTGCGGTCCGCGTGATCTCCGCTTGCCAGAGTGGAGAAATTCGTGAGTTTGCATCCTATCCTTCCAGCATTGACGAGGTGCCAAGCCTGCTGGAGCAGCAGTATGACTCCATCATCATCGAACTGGACAGTGACCCCGAACACGCTCTGGAACTGGTTGAGAATATCTGTGCCAAAGGCACGACGACTGTGATGCTCCTTTCGGCGAAAGCCGATTCGGATTTGCTGGTCCGCTGCCTGCGCGCGGGCGCTCGCGAGTTTCTGTCGATGCCCTTGGTCGAAAGCACTGTGGCGGAGGCTCTGCTTCGAGCCTCGGCACGCCGTTCACCCACCTCCCGCCTCCCGAAGAAAGCGAGTGGCCGAATGCTCGCGTTTCTCGGCGCCAAGGGTGGAGATGGAGTGACCACTCTGGCCTGCAATTTTGCGGTATCCCTGGCGCAGGAGTCGGGTCAGAGCACTTTATTGATCGATCTGGATCTGCCGTTGGGAGATGCAGCGCTTAACCTCGGCGTGGTTGCCGAATACTCCACCATCAATGCGCTTCAAGATGCCAGCCGACTGGATTCGAATCTTCTCTCCAAGCTCCTGGTAAAGCACAGCTCGGGCGTATCGGTGCTTGCAGCTCCTGGCAGGTTTCCCCAGTTCGATGCAAGCAATGAGGCGATCGACAAGCTGCTCACCGTTGCGCGTCAGGACTTCGAAAACGTGGTCATCGATATGGGCTCCCGGCTCGATCTGACGGAAACAGGGATCTTCAGGGATGGCTCCACGGTCTATCTGGTGATCCAATCCCACATCGCTGGACTGCGCAACGCCAATCGCCTGATCTCGCAGTACTTCACCACCGATGTCCCCAAACTCGAAATCGTCCTGAACCGGCATCAGCCGCGCTCTCTGGGAGTCGCCGACGATCAGATCACGAGGGCCCTCAACCGGCCGCCTCAGTGGAAGATTCCCAACGACTACGCGGCTGTGCGGCGCATGCAGCACACCGCAATTCCGCTGGCGCTTGAAGACTCACCCGTCTCTCGGCTGATCCGGCAGATGGCCCGCTCCGCTTGCGGCATGCCGCCCGTTCTGGAAAAATCCTCAGGCTTCAGTCTCAACTCAGGCTTCAGTCTAAAGAAGATCGGCCGCAGTTTCTCTTCCAAGGTATCCACCCCCGAGGAGGCTCCGCCTCTGACCCAGTGGGGTCTGTCCTCCAGCCTGGAGAGTGCAACCGTACCGCCCACTGCGAGTCATCTTGAAGCTCAAGCTGGTAGTTCAGTACGCTCCACCGATCCGTCTCCGGCAGAGAAAGTGCCTGTAGCAGAAGCCCAGCCGCTGTTGACGGCTGGAGATGCCGCGAGCCCTGCGGGAACCTCCAAGACGCCAGATAGTACCACCACTCCCATCCAACACACGGAACCGGAGACTCGTGTCTACCAAGGCGCCACTTATATGAGGGGTGAGGATGGCAGATGGCATCTGCAAGTGCCTCAAGCCACTGAAACAGAGTTGGAGGAGCCCGAGCCCGAGACGCCGGCTATTGAATGGCCTGCGCCTGAGCCGATCATCTATGGTACAGCGCTCAGCGCCTTTCAGCTCAATGCCACTGCTTCGGTTCCAGGGACATTTGACTATATTCCAGAGGCAGACGAAGTGCTCGCGGCGGGAACTCATGAGCTCTCCGCAGTCTTCACTCCGGCGGAGACCGCGCGTTACGCCACTTCGGAGTCCATTGTCTCACTCACTGTGATTCAGGCTACGCCAGTCATCGCCTGGCCGGCACCCGACCCATTGGCCTATGGAACCGCGTTAAGCGCCGCTCAACTCAACGCGACAGCTTCGGTCCCCGGAACCTTTATCTACACTCCTTCCGCGGGTGAAGTGCTGCCAGCGGGCGACCATAGACTCTCAGTGACCTTCACTCCGAAAGACGGCAAGAACTATCAGAAGGCCCAGGCCAATATCTCCCTTGCCGTAACCAAGGCAACGCCGATCGTCATGTGGTCGGCTCCCGCTGCAATCCCCAGTGGCACCGCGCTCAGCGCCGCTCAGCTCAATGCCACAGCATTGATACCGGGAACCTTGATTTACACTCCTGGCGCGGACGAGGTGCTTCCGGCCGGAACGCATTCGCTCCTGGTGACCTTTATTCCCGCCGATACCTTGGATTACACAGCGGTTCAGGTCACGGTCCCTCTCACCGTCACCAGAGCCGCGGCGGCCGTCGTGTGGCCCGCGCTCGATGCGAAGCCCGTTGGCAATGAGCCCAGCACGGCTGAATTCAAAGTCGAGTCGCAGTCCTTGCCGGCCCAAGATGCTGCTCCTCGACCAGCCACAAAGCCCGTTCTTCAGCCCACACCCGAATCCGTCAAGGCCGCAGCGAAGGCTCCTTTCAAGCCGTCGGCTAAAGTTGCTGCAAAGTCTCCAATGCAGGCTCCTGGTGAAGCGCAAGTCAGGATTGCTGAAGAGCCCCTGGTAAAAGCCACTGCCATAGCGCACGTCAAGTTGCCGGCCAAACACACGCCAGAGGCTCCGGCCGAGCCGCCTGCCGACACTGCCGCGAACGCTCTTGTGAAATTTGGGGATGACAATGGCTCTATCGACGTGGGGCCAGGACTCAATCTGATTGGTTCGACTGTCTTTGAAGATGGCACGACGATCTACCTGGTGATGAAGCCGGGAAGCGCCGGAGTGGCCGAATCCAATCGCTTGGTCTCGCAATTCTTTGCTGCCGGAGGTCCGAGGCCGGACTTCGAGATGAACCGGTTTGCGCCTGGCGCTACTGACGACTCTAAAGATCCATCTTCAACCGCTCTTGCCAGGCTGGCTCGGACGCCCATCGTTCGGCGGTTTGCGCAGTTGGTCCGGTCCGCGCCAAAGTTGCTGGCAGCACCAGATGGACCGGAAGAGAAGAACGGCTTCAATCTGAAGAGCATTGGCCGAAACATCTGGGCCAGGATTTCTCCGTCCGAGAAGTTGTCGCCTATGACACGGCTTGGATTGGGGGCTGACCCCAATGATGCTCGCACCGAATCCGGCGCGGCCCAGCCGGATGCCGCTGCCTATATCGCAGAGAAGCCCTTCTATGCTCTTCCTGTGGCCACACGGAGTACTCCGCTAGATCAGATGAATTTTGCGTCAGGGGAGACCGCCGCCAACGCCGACCGTACAGACGCATACCGGCTGTGGAGGCAGGCCGCCAGCGCCCCTACCCTGCAGAAACCTGAGACTCGCACATATATGGGTGCTACCTATGTAAAGGGCGAGGATGGCCAATGGCATCTTCAGCAGGCAGATTCCGAAGTCGCCCAATTTGAGACGGCAGTCGTCCCAACGCCCATCGCTCCAGCCAACGCCACCTCGCTCAATGCCGAGACATGGCCAGGATTGGACGACGCGGTTCCTGTTTCTGCGAAGAGGCCTGACCGCAAGGCGACGCCCGCGCCAAAGAAGACTCTGGCGAAGGCTTCCACGAAGAGGCCGGGCAAACCTGCTGCAAAGCCCGCAGAAAAGACAGCGGCCAGGGGCGCAGTCAAGGCGGTTGCAAAGCCGCAGGCCAAGGTGTCAGCCAAAGAAGCTGTTAAGCCTGTTGCGATGCCTGCGGCGAAGGCTCCCGCCAAGAATCTCGCCAAACTCGCTGCCAAGCCTGTTACGAAAGCACCTGCGAAGCTAGAGGTCAAGGCAACTGCAAAGCCCCAACCAGAGGCTCCGGCTTCCAAGCCCGCGCTTGAAAAGAAGAAATCTGCACCTGCACTGAGTTCCAAGCCGGAAAAGCGAGTAGCGACTACCAAGCTTCTTGTCAATCGGCCGACTCCTGAGTTGGAGACCAAAGAGCTGTCTCGCATACCCATAGTCACTGAGACGGTTACCGAGCATGTGAATTAGAGCTAGTCGCCGGCGATTGCGGGTTCCGCGAGAGCCGCCATCGCCATCTCCCGGATCGAATCGATCACCAGGTCGGGCTGGTCGAGATGAATCCAATGTGCGCTAGTCGAAGCAATCACCTGCTGAACGCTGTCGCCGATGCGGGCAATATCTTCATCTGACAGCGGCGTCGATTTTCCAGGAGTGAGCACAAGCACGGGGATGTCTCGAATAGGTTCGGCGTTCTGCATCTCCCTGACGGTGTCGGGCACGGCCTCGACGTGTCTGCGCATGCCAGCGTAGTAGCCCGGTCGCGACCAGTGGGCGGCAACAATGGGCCAGACCTCTTGCGGCATCTTACCCACCTCATTCTTGATACGGGCGAGCACATGCTTGCCGCCATCTCCGGCAGCGCCGGCCAGTTGCTCAGCCACGCGTCCCGAGCGACAAAATAGCGAGGTCACAGCCAGGCGGGCCAGACCAACGTGCGCAATGGGAATTGCAAAGCGGGAGAGCCTCTTGCCACGATCGATCTCAGCCTGCTTGCTCGGGTCCAGTGGCGGCCACTCTTCGCAGCGCATCGGGTCCACAAGCACCATGCTGGTCACCTCTTCCGGATAGTTCAGCGCGAAGCGGCGCATGACGAGGCCGCCAAAAGAATGTCCCACTAAAATGTACGGTGGCTTGATGCCGGCTTCCTTCAGCAATTGATGCAGTTCTGCGGCGATGTTGGCAGGTGTCCTTGCTGTGCGGCACTTGCTGCTCCAGCCCAGCCCACCGCGATCATAAGAGGCTGTCGAAGCAAACTGGGAGACAGTCTCCTGAATGTGAAACCAGTTCAGATTGGTGGCTGCGATCCCCGCTTCGAATAGAACGGTGGGGCCGCTCGATCCCTTTTCCAGCAGGTAAAGCTTACGTCGGCCTCCGATGTCGATCCAGCGGCCTTCGGTGGCATATCGCCGACGATCTCTGCGCGCTCCCAGACATTGATACACAAAGCCTGCCGCGACCAGCAAAGCGCCGAAACCGGGAATAACGAAGAATAGCAACATGCGATGACCTGGATTGCGTGATTGCTAGTTTATAGCTCATCAATCCCCGTGTCCATTCGCAGATGCGCAGTTGAAAGGCACAGGAGCCTGATTCGCCGTCGATATGGCGATCCAGATCAAATATCTCATAAACTTACGGCAATTTCGAGCGGTGCGCACCCGTCGATTTACGGTCACTCGACGCAACAGCCTTCTCAATACGCTGTGCCATAAGCCAGCTCAGCAAAGAAGACCGGCGTCTTCAGGCAGCCACACTCTAGAGGATCGTAAGGCAATGTCTGCAATTGAAATTTAGACGAGTCTCTAGCAATCAAAGTTCGCCGAGTGCAACCGCAGCCGAAAGATGGGTTACCGTGGAGCTTTGCCCTAACTCATTTGGATGGAGGCGGGTCCGATGTTCAAAGCGCCCATTGGACCCGCTTGAAGCCTCTTACCGGCCGCGTCCGCGCGAACTCCCGCCGCCGCCGCCGCTGCCCTTGCGAGCCTGGTAGCAATCCCGGCAAAAGACCGG
>CAYVMS010000168.1:0-8055 GCA_964452615.1 uncultured Occallatibacter sp. | reverse complement strand
TGGAGAGGTTGGTGGCGTCCACGTAGTTCAGGGGCATGCGGGCGATAAGGCGTGCGCGCAGAAGCGAGCGGAGGGTCGAGAAGACCAGGCCCTGATAGCGCTGCTCCTCGACGTCGTCGAAGAGAATGTTGCGCAGCAGGTCGCTCGACAGCGGAGTAACGCCGCGACGGCGGAACCAGGTGGTCTTGCCGGAGCCTGGCAGCCCGATGGCGAGTACGACAAAGCCCTTAGGGCCCTGCGGTGTGCGCTCGGCTGCTTCGGGCTCTGGCGGAGCTGCAGAGGGCATCTCGGGCTGGGTCTCGAGCTCGAAGCGGTCGGAGCCAGCCGCTTCATTCCATTCCTGCTGTGCTGGCCGTGCTTGCCTTGCGGAGGACTCGGCTCTAGGGAGCCGCTCCGGCCTTGCGGGGCGCGGCTGAGCCGGTGCCTGCTCCTCTGGTTGCCGGTGCGGTTCCGGGGGGCGCTGTGCACGCGGCCGATGTACCGCGGCAGCGATCTCGTCGGGATACAGCGGCACGAGGGGAGCCGGTTGATTCGATGGGAGTTCCTGGCCTATTTTGCCTGTGGATTCGGAGGTGTTGGGGGTGTGCCTGGAGCGTCTTCTCATGCCGCCTTCAACTTCGTTCGAGTTGATACCGGAATACCATACTTCCCGAGGTGGCTGCAAATCATGTGCACGCCGTCACATACGATCCAGCATCGGGAACGGCACACTATGGATGCGAGAGGTTCCGCACAAAACGGGAATCAACGCGTTTTGATTTCGTCTCTGCTGGCCCGCAATGCTACCATCAAGAGTTTGGTAAATGTACCTGCAAAGGTGGCTGTAGCCGCCGGATTCAAACAAGTTCAAACCACAGTTTCATCAAAACCAAGGAGAAGACACAAATGGCAGTAAAGGTTGGTATCAACGGCTTCGGCCGCATTGGCCGCAACGTTTTGCGCGCCGCACTTGGCAACCCGGAGATCGATTTTGTTGCCGTCAACGACTTGACCAGCCCGGCGATTCTGGCCCACCTGCTCAAGTACGACTCGATCCTGGGCAACCTGAAGAACGAGATCAGCGCCGACGAGAACTCCATCACCGTCGATGGCAAGAAGATCAAAGTTTTCAGCGAGCGCGATCCTGCCAAGCTGGACTGGGCTTCGGTTGGAGCGCAGATCGTCATCGAGTCCACCGGCCACTTCACCGATGGCGCCAAGGCCAAAGCACATCTGGGCACGACCGTGAAGAAAGTCATCATCTCGGCTCCGGCAAGCAACGAAGACATCACCATGGTGCTGGGTGTGAACCAGGACAAGTACGATCCGGCAAAGCACAACATCATCTCCAATGCCAGCTGCACCACCAATTGCCTGGCGCCAGTCGTCAAGGTCATCCTGGAAAATTGCGGCCTCGTTTCCGGCATCATGACAACAATTCATAGCTACACCAACGATCAGGTCATCCTGGACTTCCCGCACAAGGATCTGCGCCGCGCGCGCGCTGCCGCTCTGAGCATGATTCCCAGCTCGACCGGTGCCGCCAAGGCTTTGAAGCTGGTCATCCCTGAGACCGCCGGCAAGCTGGACGGCTTTGCCATCCGCGTCCCCACACCCAACGTCTCCATCGTCGACCTGACTTTCATCAGCGAGAAGCCGACGACGGTCGAAGCTCTGAACGCCGCATTCAAGGCTGCCTCAGAAAGCGAACTGAAGGGTATCCTCGGCTACGACAACAACCTGCTTGTCAGCTCCGACTTCAAGGGCAACCCTCTGTCGTCGATCGTTGATGCTCCTCTAACCAAGGTGGTCGGCAATAGCGTCAAGGTGCTCAGCTGGTATGACAACGAGTGGGGCTACTCGAACCGCGTCGTTGACCTGGTCAGCTTCCTCGTGAAGAAGGGCCTGTAAGAAACGGGAACAGGGGACAGAGATCAGGGAACAGAAATGCTCTCCGATCTCTGATCCCTGACCTCTGATCTCTCAAAAAATCATGCGCAAAAATATAAGTGGTACCTCACCCTACGAGCCGATTATCGGCTTCTCTCGCGCCGTGCGAATCGGCAATGTTGTTCATCTCTCCGGAACAGGCCCTGCCGGTGCCGACGATCTGGACGTAACCGGGCAAACACGACGCGTCTTTGAGTTGGCCGCCGCTGCTCTAGCCGAGGCTGGCGCTGAGTTCGAGGATGTTGTCCGGACGCGTATGTTCTTAGCCCGTGCTGAGGACTGGGAGGCTGTTGGCCGCGTTCATGGCGAGTTCTTCGGCACAATCCGTCCCGCGAGCACAATGGTCGTTGCCTCGCTGCTCAACCCAAAGTGGTGTGTTGAAATTGAGATGGAAGCCGTCATTCCCGGCTGTTGTGGCTGCGAGGACGAAGGCTGCTGCTGCGAAGAAGACGAATCCACAGACGAGTAACCCAAAATTCAAGGAAGGCCAAGTCTCATGCCCAAACTCTCCATTCGCGACATCGATCTGGCGAACAAGAGGTTGTTCATCCGCGTCGATTTCAACGTGCCGTTGACCGAAGACGGCTCGACCATCACCGACGACACACGCATCGTAGCCACGCTGCCGACGATCAAGTACGCCCTGCAGCGCAAGGCCAAGGTGATCCTGGCCTCGCACCTGGGCCGGCCCAAGGGCAAGGTCAATCCGAAGTACTCGCTGCGCCCGGTGGTTGCACGCCTACGCGCGCTTCTCGATAAGGAACTTGGCGAGAGCGTCAATGTGGCCTTTGCGCCGGATTGCATAGGTGAAGTGGCGAGCGAGATGGCGCGGCAGCTTGAATCGGGCCAAGTGCTGCTGCTTGAAAACCTGCGCTATCACGCCGAAGAAGAGGCGAACGATCCGGAGTTCTCGAAGGCTCTGGCATCGCTGGCCGATGTCTACGTGAATGACGCCTTTGGATCAGCGCATCGCGCACACGCATCTACCGAGGGGATTACGCACTTCCTGAAACCGGCCGTCGCAGGCCTGCTGATGGAAAAAGAGATCACCTATCTCGGCAAGGCTCTGGAAGCGCCGGAGAAGCCCTTCGTGGCCATCATTGGCGGCTCCAAGATCTCGGGCAAAATCGATGTGATCGATAACCTGCTCGACAAGGTCGATACGCTGGTGATCGTTGGCGGCATGGCGTATACCTTCCAACGCGCATTGGGCGTAACCACCGGCAAATCGCTTGTCGAAGAGGACAAGATCGATATGGCCAAAGCGGCGCTCGATAAAGCCAAGGTCAAGGGCGTCAAGCTGCTGCTTCCAGTCGATAACATTTTGGCGGATGACTTTGCCGAGGACGCGAAGACGCAGACCTGGGATTGCTCACAGAACTTCCCGGCTGATTGGCAGGGTCTGGACATCGGACCCAAGTCGATTGCGGCGATTGAGGAAGTAGTTTCGACGGCGCGGACAATTGTCTGGAATGGCCCGGCTGGTGTCTTCGAGTTCCCGCGCTTTGCGGTCGGGACCAACGCCATCGCCAAGGCTGTCGCGGCTAATCGTGCGGCCATCTCGATCATCGGAGGCGGCGACTCGGTGAGTGCGATCAACAAAGCTGGCTATGCCGACCAGGTTACGCATATCTCCACAGGTGGCGGGGCTTCGCTTGAATTCCTCGAAGGCAAGAAGCTGCCTGGGGTGGAAGCGCTGACAGACAAATAGCGCCTGCGGTGCGGCCACCTCGCCGGGTGCCCCATCCTTGAATCGCTCTTTGATTCAAGGATGGGATACCTCAAACCCAATGGCGGGCAAGCGCCGTCGTCCCATCACAGGTGGTTTCGCACTACAATCATCCATGTGGAGATTACGTTCGACCCACGGAAGAGTGAGCGCAATCTTCGCGAACGGAACCTCGGTTTTGAGCAAGCCGCGGATTTCAACTTCGCTTCGGCTTCCTATTTTGGCGAAGTGCGTAAGGGAGAGCATCGGCTGGTTGCAGTAGGGTATTTGAGGAAGAGGCTGCACGTTCTCTGTTTTCTACCGAAGCTGGGCGGAACCCGAGTGATCAGTTTCCGCAAGGCGAATGATCGGGAGGCGCGAAAGTATGGTAGACCTAAGACCATTGACGAATGAAGACGGCGAAGTCCGTGAGCTGACGGGTGACGATCTCGCTCGGTTCGTCCCGTTCTCCGCTCTGCCCGCCGAGTTACAGACGGTTCTCTCTTCGCCGAAGCATGTCTCGCCAGATGCAGAAGCCCCGTCTTCCCGCCAGCCTGCAGCCTAACAGGCTACAGCAAGCAGCCTGTTCAGTCGTGTCCTGACACTTCTCGCAGCTCCGAATGAATTGATTCCGCAGCCGGCGGGTGGCACAGGTTTCGCTTTTCGAGACCTGGGAAGCCACGAACCCTATCGATCTGTTTCCAAAAGCTGTTTCCAAAAGCGGGCATAAAGGCTGTTATGCCTCAATCGTCCACCCCGCAAATTGCAGAGAATTACCCTCATCCGGAGCACAATTTGAAATGGAACTTCGGGAGGGCAATGATGAAGAACTATGGGCGAGTACCGGACGAGGTTGAGAGGGCCATAGCCAACCTGTCAGGCATGTGCCCGGTCTGTACCACCCCGATACCCCTCCCCCTCCCCCTGTGGGAGGCGTCTATCGACCTTGCAATATGAACATAATCAATGATTTGAGACTAATTTCCCTTTACTGATCAGTAACCCCAAACCAAGTGCTTTGGCCCTTTGTTGATCTAAAAGCGACGGCCTATAGATCAAAGCTGGTGGTTTTTCCTAGTTTCAGTCTCCAAGCAGCCGTTCCACCTCGGCGTGCAGCCGGGCTGTGATCGCTGCCTCGGACTCCTCGGCTGAGAACCGGATCGGCTGGCCCACACGCACCTCGATCTTGCCGGAGCGGAACCAGCGACGGCTACCGGTCATCAGCTCGCCCAGCCCGCGCAAACCCACCGGCAGCACCATGGCACCGGACTCCTTCGCCAACAGGCCGATCCCTCCGCGAAATTGCGCCAGTTCGCCCGAATCCGAGCGCCTGCCCTCGGGAAAGACCAGTACGTTATAGCCTCGATCCATGGCCGCGCCAGCATGCGCAAAGCTGCGCTGGAAGTTGCGTTGCCGCGGCAACGGGAAGACGTTGAAGAACGCGGTCACCAAGAAATAGAACGCTGGACCTGCCAGATAGAAGCCTTTCGTCCCCGGCGCTCTTTCAGGATTGCGGAAGTGCCGGAAATCTTCCAGCATATCGCCGGACATCGCAACCGCCATTCTTCGCCGCATTGCGCTCGGCAGACCGTACTGGACCAATGGTCCGTCAAAGGCCGTAACGTGGTTGGCCACGATCAGCATTGGCTCGGTACTGGCTGGTAGCTCCGGCGCGACCACCGTGGGATTCGCCAGCAGACAAACCAGCGGCCTCACGACAGTCTCAACGAATGCAGCACGCAACCATTGGAAGGGCAACAACCAGGGCCAGCGCGGGTAAATGTATTTGGCCCGTTCAGAGTTCGCTGATGGTTGTTGGTCGGCAATCACAGGGGGCGGCTCGTGATCCGGCGCACCTTCGCCAGGTGACAAAACGCGGGTTCTTCGACTCTGCTCTTCGGTCAGAATACTTCCACCAACGAAATTCGCACGAGCGACAGCCGACTGCTCATCTGCTTGTCCCGCTACCAGACGGCGCAGTTCACCGAGCGTGCGTACGCCTTCTAGCAGATCGCTTTCCTGCGAGATTCCCAGGCGCTCCTCAAGTGCCGCCGCCAGTTGCACCCGGCCCAGGCTATCCAGTTGTAGATCTTCGCTCAGCCGCAGTTCGTCCCCTACCTCTGACGGCGTTTCACCTGAGATCGAAACAATCAACGCCAGCAGCCAGTCTGCCGAGGCCGTAGTCGCGCCCGCACCGGCCGACGTTGACCCGTTCGCGCTTGCCGCAGGAGATGCGGCCTGAGTTTCGGCCAGCCACTCCGCAACAGCCTTGCGCCTTACCTTGCCAGTCGAGGTACGCGGCAAGTCCGGCTCCGGCCAGAGCACCCAGCGCCGCAGTCGCTGAAACTCCGCCAGCCGCTGGTTGGCGCTCTCGATTGCCGCCGCAGCTTGTTGGCGATTGCCGCGAAAGGCCAGAACAGCGCAAGGCTCAGGCCCGGATGCAGTCTCCATCGCCACCACCGCGCAGGCAGCCACTCCCGGCTCCTCGTCGATGGCGGCCTCGAGATCCTCGGGGTGCACGTTCACCCCTGCCGCGGTCACGATCACCTCGCTCTTGCGTCCCAGGAATCGCAGTTCGCCGCCGGCCACGCTCTCAGCGAGGTCGCCGGTGGCCAGCCACTCCTCATGCCGTGGCTGCAACTCCCCGCCCGACCAGGTAGCACGCGAGATCATCTCGCCTCGCACGAGAACTTCGCCGTCCGGACCGAGCTTTACCTCGCGTCCTGGCAGTGGTTTGCCTATAGTCCCACTGGCCACGTGAAAGGGGTGGTTGAGTGTTACGATCGCCGAGGTCTCGGTCATTCCGTAGCCTTGCACGACCACAAATCCGAGGCGGTTCCAAAACTGCTCGAGCGGCCCCGCGAGTGCGCCGCCGCCAGAGACGAGCGCCCAGAACTTGAGCCCAAACTGTCCATGTACATCGCGGAAGCGCAGCCAGCGCCCGAATGCGCCGATCTTCTTTTCAGAAGCAGCAACGCGCTCAGCCAAATCGGGAAGATCTGTTTCAAGATGTGTCTTCAGAAGCGCCATGACCCGCGGCACGGCGGCTAGCACGCTGATACGTTCGCGCTTGATGGTCTCGATTAGACGCGCCGCAACCAGGCGGTTTTCAAAATGGACCTCGGCTGCAAGGATGGCCGGAACCCACAGTCCCATCATCTGCCCGAAGACATGGCTCAGTGGCAGAGTCTCAAGAAAGCGCAATGGATGGAAGATGCGCTCATAGGGCAGGTAGGGCTGCGCGCCTTTTTCGATGGGCTCGATGCTGGCCAGCACGTTTCCATGAGTGAGCACGACGCCTTTGGGATCGCCGGTGGTTCCAGATGTGAAGAGAATCTGCAGCGGCGTATCGCGCGAGAGACTCACGATGGGGCCGGCTTCAGAGGCGGGCAGCGCGCCCTCCCACTCCTCAAAGGTCAGGCGTGGCCATTCGCCGGAGCCCCCGTTGACCGGTCCTTGTTGCTGGATTGGTATGCCGGATAACTGACGCAGCATATTCGAATCGCCAACGGCCAGTTTGGGCCGCACGTCGGCGGCCACGCGCGCAGCGAAATCGGCGGTACCATAGGCATCCAGTGGCACCGCTAGAACCCCTCGCAGAATGCAGCCATGAAAGGCAGCAATCCACTCGGCACTGTTTTCACCCCATAGAAGAACGCGGTCGCCCGGTCCAATGCCACGCTGGGCAAGCAGCGCTGCGAATCGCCCCGCCAGCCGCGCAATTTCCCCATAGCTGGTTGCCCGCCGCCGGACGCCCTGGAAGCGGACTACGGCAATTTGGCGGTCAAAGCGGCGAAAGTCGTCGAGCAGTGTAGCCAGATGGTCGCGCATGAAATCTCCGGCAAGTTCATGGTACAGGGCCGTGCGTCTAGCTGGGTTCCCTCCGGCTCTACGAAACCAGCTGGATGAGTCTCAGGCATAGCAGATTTGCGAGTTCAGATGCTCAGGTCCTTGAATAGACCTACAGCCCTCCCCTTTCAATTCAGGCCTGAACTGGGATACGCATGCCCGCGCTGCGGCACGAACCTCTAGCGGTTTGTTTCATCTTGGTTCCATGACTCTCAATCTTCTTTCGCTTCCTCTTCGCCACGTTTCGCGCTATTCTGAATTCTGGATGTCCCTTGACCGGCTCAACATCGACCCTTCCTTCAATCCGGCACCGGCAGACGATTCACTCTCTTGCTTTCATCCGGTGACAGCAGAGTGGTTCCGTGCTGTTTTTGATGCGCCAACAGCGCCACAGCGGATGGGCTGGCCGGTAATAGCGCGAGGAGAGAGCGCCCTGATTCTGGCGCCTACCGGTACGGGCAAGACGCTGACCGCCTTCCTGTGGTGTCTGGACAGGTTGATGCTTCAGCCAACCCACCCTAGCGACAAAGACGAATGCGTCGCAAGGGTGGGGCACCCTGAGTCAAAAG
>CAYVMS010000167.1:0-8082 GCA_964452615.1 uncultured Occallatibacter sp. | reverse complement strand
TGGCTTTTTACAGAATCTCGACGAATCAGCCACAGTTCCTCCATGAAGAAGCAGAGAAGGCTCTGCGATGGATGCAATACCAGAGTCCCGATGACAGGGTGATGGTTTCACAGTTGCCCACTAGCGATTGGCGCGATGAGCAGTATGTGATGGGGTACGGGTTATATGTGAATATGATCGTCTACGCCTATCTTCGCCTTTACGGAGAACACGACTCCGCCGAGCAGTTGCGCGGATTGATGAGCCGTCTGGAAGTCAGTAGTGAAGAGAAGATCAGCTATGAGCAAGAGGCACTCGTAGAGCCGTCCGCCCCCTACTATGCACTCTATTCATACAAGATCATGACCAGCGACCGCTTCGATCTGTTAGGCAATAGTCTGGCGATTCTGACTGGGATTGCTTCACCTGACCGGGCAACGGAGATGCTGCTTTGGGTTGAAGCCGAGTGCGAGGCCATGCGGGGCCGCGGAGAACTTGCCGTAGATTTGCCGCCCTGTTTGTTTCCGTATATTCTACCCCATCATGCGGATTGGCTGCCACGATACGAGCGCTATAACCGGCCTGGAGACTATCACAACGGAGGCGTGTGGCCGTTTATCTGTGGTTTCTATGTCGCGGCCTGCGTAGCGGCAGGACAGATGGATCTAGCGGAGCGCAAGTTGTTAGCACTAACTGAACTGGTGAAGCCATGGCATGAAGACGCAGCGGAGTGGGGATTCAACGAATGGATTCACGCGCAAACCGGTAAACCCAGCGGCCGCGATTGGCAGACCTGGTCGGCAGCCATGTACCTCTATGCGGCTGAATGTGTACAGCAAAAAAGAACCCCGTTCTTCGACCTGACGCGGACAGGTAACCCGGACCTGGCAGAATAACTCTTGCTTCGGTTGTTCCGGATGGATCTCTATGTTTCCAGGACCGCTTTCGAAAGATTCCTTGGCCGGTCTACGTCTACACCGCGTTCCACTGCCATGAAGTACGCGAAAAGTTGCAGAGGCACAATCTCGGCGATGGGCAACAGATACTCGCTTGCCGGTTGCACTTCGATAGAATCGCTCACCAGTTCCGCCACTTCGCGGTCTCCGGTATTGATTACGGCGATCACTCTTGCACCCTGCGCCTTCATTTCGCGCAACAGGTGAACGGTCTTCTTATAGCGCACCACCGAGGCTTCAAGCGCGGGGTCTACAGTGGCCATCACTACGAGAGGCACGCTATCGCTGAGCAGCGCATTGGGTCCATGCTTCAATTCGCCGGCCGGGTAGCCTTCGGCATGAACGTAGGAGGCTTCCTTCAGCTTCAAAGCGCCCTCGCGCGCAATCGCATAGTGAATGCCCCGGCCCAGGTAGAGAAAGTTGCCGGCGGTGCTGTACTTGCGCGCCAGCGTTGCCATCTGATCGCGCCAGCCGTCAAGCTGCCCACCGATGCTGGCAGGGAGCGCCCGCAGCCGCCCAATGTTGGCCTGTAACTCCGCAGCATCCATCGCTTCCAACCGCCGCGCCTCATAGAGCCCCAGCAGAAACAGCACCGCCAATTCGCAGGTAAAGCTCTTGGTGGCTGGAATCGCCTTTTCCACTCCGGCGGCCAGAGGCATGGAAACGTCAGCCTCCCGCGCCATGGTGGAACCGGCTGCATTGGTAATGGCCAGCGTCTTCGAGCCACGCCTCCGCGCCTCAGTCAGTGCCGCCAGTGTATCCGAGGTTTCGCCCGATTGAGAGATCACGATCACGGCCGGAAGCCGCCGATCGCGCCCGCCCCGGCAGCTCAGCTCGCTTGCATACTCCACATCCACGGCCAGTCCGCACAGATCTTCGAGCAGAATCTCCCCGGCCAGGCCGCTATGGCGACTGGAGCCGCTGGCGGCAATTAGCACCTCGCCGGCCGGATTTGCCCAGCCCTTCAAGCGCTCGGCCACGTCGCTCCTGAGGTTGTTGCCGTTCAGATAGAGCGCCAGTGTGCGATCTAGCGCCGCCGGCTGCTCATAGATCTCACGCAACATTTCGAACTGAAACTGCCGCAAATCGGTCATTCTTGTATTCGTCCGGCAGGGCGTAAACTCAACCCGATTTCGATCATATAGGAGCAGAATCCGGTCATGGACTCTGCGTAAGCAGTCTTGTCACTTAGATCTGCATGAGGATAACGAAGGCCATTTACTGAACTCTGGCGAGAAGATGGGAGAGTCGTTCGTAGTCCATTTCCGGGCAATGGGAACGAGCCTGACGTCCGATGACCGATTAGACATCGGTCTCATCGACGAAGCGCACGCATCAGTGCCGGCGGATCGGTCGCGGCGAAGGCCAAAAGGATGAGTGCTGGGCCCATACCAGCCACTGGATTACAAGCCGTGCCCGGAGTGCGAACGGATGCATTTGTCTCCGAGCCGTCTCTTCCTTTCGCGACCAAGCGGAAGCAATGCCTCAATACGAAGCACCTTAAAGCGGAAAGGAAGAAATCCCATAAGCCTGCTCTGTATATACGCGTGCGACTAACCATAGAAGTTATCATCGCCTGACCTTACTCCGAATACTCTAGTACGGATACGCACCCGATCTGCAAGCCGATGGCTCACTCGTAGCAAAACCACTTGCGGCCAGCGACAGAATGCCGGGAAAGATTTACGCCACACCGATCAACACTTGACTCGGCGTGGCGCCTCTTGTGCATTCGCAGTTGCATAGCCGGTATCGGGTTGCTACTCGAACTATGCTTCTATTGCGATTGGACCACTTGCAAACGAGTTCTTAGCGCTTGCCTCCGGCTACGTGGCCATGCCCATCGCGAACTTCATTTCCTTTGAAGTGATCAACTTTGTCGAGACGTTTTGTGGGCTCGGGTTTCTCGCCACGTGCCGGCCGTGGGCCGTTATAGCCATGTTCGGGATGAAAGCGGTTATTCACGTGGCCGCGGAAGTTTTCCGGGCCATGAAACCACGGGCCAGTGCCGATGAAGATGCCGCCCGTAAACCACTCCGGCCCATAGTAGCCATACGGTGCACAGTCATACGGTGCGGCGTCATAGTATCCGTAAGGACACTCGGGAGCGACCCCGATCTCGATACCGATTTGAGCCGCTGCTTTTGGAGCGGTTGCCATGATGGCGCAACCAGCAAAAGCTGCCAGGGCAACAAGCTTGAATCCTGTCATCTGCATTCCTTTCGATCTTGGGCCTTTGAATACCCATCAAATCTTCACGATAAAGAGCCTGATCCCCAGCGTCTGAGCAGGAACGATCACATGAAAAGTGTGCGAAGCAGTCTCAACGGTCCATTGTGACCATACAACACAATGGAGCATACCGTATCGGAGCAAATGAGCGATCAGATCGACGAAACCGCACGCAAAGCTTCACGCGCTGCCTCAGCTGTTGGGGATGCACTGGAAGATGGTGTTATCGCGGCGCGGCGAGCTGCAAAACATGGCGGTGATATTGCCGCGGAGTTTTACGCTGACACAAAGAAGCGAATTCAACGAAACCCGATTGAAACGGTTGTGGCGGCAACTGCAATCGGCATCGCAACTGGAGCGGCCATCAGTTGGGTATTGAGGCGGAGAAGCTGCTAGCAGCGTAGCGAATTCGCAAATGCGGGTCCAGCTTGCTGGACCCGTTTTGGCTCGATACCAATATTCCGTTCGAATTCCCAAGTCCAATAGGTGTCCGTACATATTGTGTGCAATAGTGACCCGTCTTGGGATACGAAGGCTATTTACAATCCAACCGTGATAAGCCCAGTTGTTGCGATTGATAGTCTCACCCGCCGCTTCGGCGCGTTCACGGCGGTCGACTCTTTGACGTTGGCTGCCAATGCCGGTGAGGTCTTTGGATTGCTTGGCTCGAACGGCGCAGGCAAGAGCACCACGATCAAGATGCTCACCACACTCTTGCCGCCAACTTCAGGAGAGGCCCGCGTGGGAGCCCTCAAGATCACACGAATTGGTTCTCTACTCCCAAGCCAAGGACCTGCAAACTAACTCAGGGGAACCGTACGCGTCGACTCCATGTCTCAAATTGAAAATCCCGCAAGATGCCGACGCTTGGCATTCAGCAAAAGCTTTGAAAGCCGACGAGGCACCGTTGGTGCGGATGATGATGGCGGCTCAGATCCAACGGTTCATTATGCTAAACCGAACAACTCATAGTTTGCGCGATTCTTCTGTATGCCGGCTTCTGTTACTGGCATTTCTGCGGACGATTGGAAGAAGAATACGTCGTCGGAATCGTAGTTGTGAGTATGGCCATGAACGCAGAGGAAGGACCATGGTTTCAGGAACGAGAAGAAGTCCCCATAGCGTGGGTCAAGCTTTGTTCCAAGTACGATGGTTTCATTGCATGTCCTGCACTGAATCCCCCAATTGGTGATTTTCTCAGCCGCCTTCTCCATGTCTTAAGCTCCTCGGTCCAGAAAGGGATAAAGCGCAATGCTGCATTTCATCCAGATTCTGCATATTTAGGCGGAAAGCGAGTCACTTTGTCCCGCGTATGCTCGGCTCCTATTCCCGCTCGACCCCCTGGCCCCCGAGAGCGGCTTCGCCACGGCTTAGTGTTCGCAAATTTCCATTCCTCGGCGGTGCGTTCAATTATCCATGAAAACATCGAGGTTACCTGGTCAATTACGACCACTTTTCGGCCTTTTGTTCTGCTAAATGCGCAAATGTCGAATCAGTCCCGAGTGACACTCCCCGTGCAATTCCGCAGCCAGCCTCGATCGGTATTCTTGGTCTGCGAACCGCCAACTGCTTGCTGCAGTTTCGGATGGCCCTCCGCCGCCCGTGAGGGACGGGCCCGGCTTCGAGCTGGCAAACGGAGCGATTGGCATTCTTGTTGCTGATCCAGAAGGCGATTCAAAGAACAATCACTGCCGATCCATCTTCGGTTTCATCTTTCACTGCCTCGAGCGCCTTGTTCGCGTCTTCCAGCGAGAACGTGGCGACACGCGGATGGAAATTCAAATGATGAGCCAGGGAAATGAAATCGCGCGCATCCTGCCGCGTCATGTTGGCTACGCTACGAATCTGGCGCTCGCCCCAGAGCAGCTTGTCATAGTCGAAGGCGGGCACTTGATCCAGATGAATAGCGTTGATTGCCACCACTCCACCTTTGCGAAGGGCAGCGAGAGCGCTGACAACGACCTTTCCGCTGGGAGCGAAGGTTATTGCGCGATCGAGCTCGGTAGGGGGCTTCGCATCTTCGTTGCCGACCCAGGTCGCGCCGAGTGACTCGGCGGCTTTACGGTGCGACTCACCGCGAGTCACGACATAGACCTCGCAATCCCAGGACTGGAGGATGCCAATTGCGAGCGAGGCCGAACTCCCAAAGCCGAAGAGACCGACTCGTTCCCCGTGCTCGACTCCGGCCACGCGGAGGCTGCGGAAGCCGATGATACCAGCGCACAGCAATGGTGCGGCGTGGGAATTGTCCAGGCCCGCCGGCAATGGAACTGCGAAGTCGGCGCGAACGGCTGCGTACTCCGCATAGCCACCATTCACCGAGTAACCGGTAAAAACGGGATGATCGCAGAGGTTCTCCATCTGGTGCCGGCAGAACCAGCAGTCACCGTCCACTCCGCCCATCCAGGAGACTCCGACGTGAGTCCCGATGGGAAGTTCCAGCGTCGCGCTTTCAACCACCTCACCAACAATCTGATGTCCGGGCACGATGCGCGGCCGGACAGGCGGAAGGTCGCCTTCAACGATGTGCAGATCCGTACGGCAGACCCCGCAGGCCATGACCTTTAGCAGGACCTCTCCGGGTTGCGGCTGAGGCCGCGGGAGATCTTCGATCGAAACCCAAGCGCCGGGAGCACTCACACTGGGATCGAATATCGCTGCTCTCATCGCAATCCTCCGTATCGGACTTCCGCTCCCTGTTTCCGCTATGGCCATTGTAGCCGTGCCAGTACTGTCCATGATGCCCCTTGCAAATGCAGTGTCGAACCTCGATTTGCTCTCGCAAGGAGAGTATTCGGCCAAATCGGAAAGCTCGGAGTCCCTGGCGTCGAGCGCAAAGGAGAATAGTGTGCGTTCAATCCACTCTTGGTGCGGAGCCTCTCGCTGTGTTCGGTGTCGTCAATTCTGCGACCGCTCTAATGTTCCCGATGCGCGCCGAAAGGGCCATGGGGCAGCGTTCTTTCTGCAGAAAAGACAGATAAGGCAATAAGATGAATGCAGCAGGCACATGTGACTCGTGACGCCATCAAAATTTCGGCAGGTCCGCGCCTTCGAGCCGCGATGATTCTTGCCGTCATCGCGGACGCGCTCCAGATTGTTGTTTTCCCTCTCTTTGTTCTCGGCGCTGAATCGCCCGCTGACGACATACTCGACTTGGGGATGGGAGCTGTGCTGACGTACCTTCTCGGCTGGCACTGGGAATTCCTGCCATCGTTTCTTGGCAAGCTAGTGCCCGGAGTCGATCTGGTTCCTCTCTGGACGTTGGCAGTTGCAAACGTCTATCGAAAATCGAAGAAGATTGCGGTCACCAGGGAAGGATTGAGAGAAGAACGTCCGGTGCGGGGAGAACCGCGAAATAACTAAACAGCACATGTTGCGCCAGGGCGAGGTGCTGTGGTGGGCCATGAGGCGCGACTATGAATCGCTTCTATGCTTATCAAAATCCGTGGGGATCATGTACGACCACGTTCGTCGGCCTCAAGAAGGTCAATTCTGCACAAGGGAGTTCCACGTCGATGAAAGAATTGTCACTCTCGAAGGTCTATCAGTTACTCGAGCCCGGCCCCGTGGTCCTTCTGACGACCGCCCGAAAGGGCCTGGCCAACATCATGACGATGTCCTGGCACATGATGGTCGAGTTCGAGCCTCCGCTCGTAGCCTGTGTTATCAGCAATGCTAACTTCAGTTTTGCGGCACTGCGGGCAACCAAAGAGTGCGTGATTGCCGTACCGGCGCGGAAGCTCGCGATCAAAGTCGTGGGGATCGCAACTGCACTGGCCGGGACGTGGACAAGTTCAAGAAGTTTGGCCTGACCGCGGTCCCAGCCGAGCGCGTAGCGCCGCCTCTTGTGGCTGAATGTTTTGCAAATCTTGAATGTAGGGTGGTCGATACCCACTTCGTCAGCAAGTTCAATATTTTCATCCTTGAAGTGCTGAAGGCTTGGACCGACCCTGTGCAGAAGAACCGCAAGACGATCCACCATCACGGGTATGGAAGGTTTGCTGTTGATAGGGAGATGATCAAGCTGAAGTCGAGGAAGGCATAGGGGCGCACTCCTGAGCAGAGTGGTTGGTTGGCGAACGGGCAGGCAATTTGGACAACACCCCGAAGCTTGCTTTATGGTATCCAAGACACACAGCAATCGCTCTTTTCTTGATCCCCGCCGCAAGAAGCGGGTATCCCCTTGTCACCTGTCTGGGCCCGCTTGCATATAGCAAACCATGGACATTTATATGCGTCGGCCCTGCGTTAGTGCTGGTTTGCTTTGCGAGATCCCCGCAGTTCGAGCTATGATTCTGTCCATGCCCAGGGCGGGATAGGCGAGGAGATGGATCGATTCCTCGAAGATGGGCCTCGGCCACAGCTGACCTTCATCAGCCGGATGAACGCGAAAATCTTCCAATTCCGCCAAAGCCATCGCCAATTCAGCTTTCACGTTCGCATCAATCTTTTCCCTCAGATTCCTCAGGGCTTTGCTTCGCCTGGACCATCTGAAGTTTGGCTCTTGCTTCCGGGCCCGCCGTCTGGCGCACAACATCTTCCATCTTGCCCATCAGCGAACTCATCTGATGCGACAGCAACTGAATCTCTGTCTCTGCGCGCCGGTTCAACTGGAAATCCAACTCGCTCCGCACGCGGTCCTTCATGTCCTGGCGGTTCTGGCTCATCATGATCACCGGAGCCTGAATCGCGGCCAGCATCGACAGGAACAGGTTTAGAAGAATGAATGGATAGGGATCCCACGCCCGGTTGTGTAGCGCCACGTTCGTCGACGAATATACCACGAGCACAATGGCAAAAAGGATGATGAACGACCACGAGCCTCCAAAGCGCGCCACCAGGTCCGCAAGACGCTCCCCAAATGTGTGCGTCCAGCGAAGGCTGGCATGATCAGTGGGAGCAAGTCCCACCGGGG
>CAYVMS010000166.1:0-8085 GCA_964452615.1 uncultured Occallatibacter sp. | reverse complement strand
GGGTGAAACCCTGGGTCAGCGTCCCCCATCGAACCAGCGCCCCGTAGGGCCGATGCGAAGATCGATATCAATTTGGAGGAGCGGGGGCCAATTCGATGTAAAAATCGTTCTCACTATGAATCGCCGGACACTTTGCCGATTATTCCCTGCCACCGGCGCACAATGGAAACAGTCAGGCGAGAGTGGTTCATCTCGCCATCGTTCACTGCCAGGGAGACCTACCCCCACCCCACCTATTCATATTTGCAAAACCTTGTAGATAATTAAGTGGTAAACATTCTGCCCGCCAGATGGCGGGCGGTCCACCCTCAAACCAGCCGCTGACCTCCGGGTGCCTCATCCTTCGCTTCTTTCTGGCGAAGAGTGGGAGAACGGCGCTACCGGGTTGGCCAGGGATGCCTTGATATCGCCGAGGGCCGGATCGGCAGGCCGCGAATAGTGATGCAGCTCACATCATGAAAATATGTCTTTTCCAAGGATATTAATATCATTGCACTTTAGTTCGCATTCGTGTTACAAAAGTTTACACAACTGATTTCGCGTAAGAGGTGCGAGTGATGACTGATAGTTGTCTGAGCTTTGCGAAGCAAGAGACGGAGCGGCTGGACACGGAGATCGAAGTTCTGCAGGGGAAGATTCATCTGCATAACGAGACCAAACATGCCTGGGATACGATCGGGAACAACGCGGCAACGCTGGCCGCCTATCTAGATATTGCCAATGCCGAGACCGCACGGCTGAACGGGGAGATTGAAGCGGTCCAAGAAGAGATTTGCCGCCACACCGAAACCAAGGTGGCATGGGATAGGGTCATTCATAACGCAAGGGGTGAATCGTACATCTCCAAGAACATTACGTATGAAAAGGGTGAGGATGGCGAGTGGCACCTGCAGCGGCTTGACTCAGAGATTGAGGCATTGCAAGGAAATATTCGTCTCCATGACGAAACCAAGGATGCCTGGGCTACGATCGTGAGCAACACGGTAGGCGAATCGCAGGCCGATTGTTTGGATCTCGCTAATTCTGAGACCGCGCGGCTGAACGAGAGGATCGAGACGGTACAACAAGAGATTCGCCGCCGCCTTGAAACCAGGAATGCATGGGATACGATCATGCGCAACTCGGTCAACGAATCGCGCTTCTACCAAGGCGCAATGTATATGAGGGGTTGGGATGGCCAATGGCACCAGCAGCAGACTCAGGCCAGTGAATCGAATGACGAGGTCGACGGAATACGGACAGTCAATGTCGTCACGAAGGTTAATTCCGTGCGGGACGCGCTTCTGAATGCATGTGAGAAGACTTTCCGCGGCCCGCAGAAGCACGTAGTGCCTTTAACTCACGGCAAGCGAGAGTTCCAGAGCCTGGGACTGAGGTAGCAAAGATCACGCACCGCATTGCCACTACAGGTGCGAGTGGGCCAAGTCTGACAAACTGAAAATGGGGCCGAGGCCCAGGTCTTATTTTCGGATCTGGGCACCAAAAACCTTGAACATCTTGGGAGCGGTAGGCAGGATTCAATATAGACAAATTCGCTAACGAATCACAGCTTTAATGAAGCCGACCCCGCTCCATCAGATTCCCCGGCTAGTCCGACAGCAGCTTAAAGCCGCACTCCTTATAAGTCTCTTCGTGAATCCTCTCAAAGCGCACTTCCTTCTCAAAGCTCATGCTCCGCGCCCCGGTAGAATGGAAGCAAGCAGATAAGCGTGGAACAACTGTCCACTACCAACTGTTCGCTGCCCACTCGAAAAGCGGAGGCACACATGATTCGCGTAGGTCTAGTAGGATTCGGTCTCGGCGGGCGGGTCTTCCACGCCCCGCTGGTTTCCTCGGTCGAAGGACTGGAACTGGCTGCCGTCGTCGAACGCAGCACAAACCTAGCTGCCGAGCGCTATCCCGGCATCATCACTTACCGCTCCCTCGAAGAACTCCTGATGGATTCCTCGATCGATCTCGTCGTAGTCTCAACTCCCAGCGGCACCCACTTTGAGGCCGCCCGGCAAGTGCTCGAAGCCGGAAAGAATCTCATCGTGGACAAACCAATGGCTGTTACCTCGGCTGAGATCGCTCAACTGATGGCATTGGCTTCGGCCAAAAGAGTCCTGCTCGCGCCATTCCATAATCGCCGCTGGGACAGCGACTTCCTGACGATTCAGAAACTATTGCATGATGGCTCTCTGGGCAGGGTTGTCCATCTCGAATCCACCTTCGACCGATGGAGCCCAGGCTCTGCCCGTCGCCCCTGGAAGGACGATCCCACCCAGGGCGGCGGTATACTCCTCGACCTCGGAACTCATCTCGCCGACCAGGCACTTGTTCTCTTCAAAGACCTATTCGGAAAGCCCGAGGCTGTCTGCGCCGAGATCGGCCGCGAACGAGACGGCGAGGGCTCAGAGGACTCCTTCACCCTCCGGCTACGCTACCCAGGCCTTTCCGTCACGCTCGCTTCGAACTGCCTCTCCTCGCTTCCGCGCCCCCGTTTTCACATGCGAGGAACCAAGGGGAACTTTCGCAAGAAGGGCCTGGACCCGCAAGAGGCAGCTCTCGGCCGCATCACCCGCATCGGTGAAGGTCCATGGGGCCAGGAGGCGATAGCCACTTGGGGTCTGCTCAGCATCGATGTGGACGGCGGCATGGTCACGCGCCCGGTCGAGCCCATCCCCGGCGACTACCGCCTCTACTACACCGGAATCCGCGCCGCTATGCAGAGCGATACTCCCCCGCCCGTCACAGCACTCGATGCCTGGCGGGTCGCCCGCCTGCTAGAGTGGGCCAGAGAGAGCACCAACCAGCGCCGCGAGATCCCTTGCGATTGGAGCGAGGAGCCGGAGTAGTCACGAAATCCGAGAGTGAGCTACTCCGAGTGGCTCATCTTAGCCACCTTGCCGACCGCCTCCTTCTCCACCAGCGGCACCCAGAAGCGAAAACGGGCACCCTTGCCTGAAGCGCGCTCGACCTCGATCCCACCGCCATGGGCCGCCAGGATCGCACGCGTAATGGCCAGCCCCATCCCGGTTCCTTTTCCTTTGCTTTTGCCGCTCTTGCCCCGGTAGAACTTCTCGAAGATAAATGGCAGATCGACGGCATCGATCCCCGGACCATCGTCCTCCACGGTGAACTCGAGCTTGTCGCCGATGCGACGGCTGCCAAGCAGGATGCGGCCTCCGGTCGGCGTAAAGCGGGCCGCATTCTCCAGCAAGTGGCGCAGCACCCGGCCCAGCAGGTGCGCATCGAACCATGCGGTTTTGTCCAGATCACCTCGTTTCTCCTGGTCTTCGACCGCGATGACAACCCTATGCCTCGCCAGCGCCGCCCGCGACTCTTCGACTGCTTGATCCAGCAGCGCCCGCGGATGCTGTGGAGCCAGGCGAACCTCAACCACGTTGGCGTCGATCTCGGCCATCTCGACCGCCTCGCCGATCAACTTATCCAGCCGCGAAGCCTCCTCATCGACGATCGCCGCCAGATCCAGCCGCACGGCTTCGTCCAGCCCGTCGCTTCCAAGTAGCGTGGTCGCAGCGGCGCGGATCGAAGTCAGCGGCGTGCGCAGTTCATGCGTCAGTGAATCGATCAGAGCGGTGCGTAGCCGTTCGCCCTCGCGGGCCGCCTCCATCCGAGCCGTGGCCTCGATCGCCGTTGCGCGAGCCAGTGCGATGGCCACCTGCGCACTGACCGCCGTAGCCACTTCGTGCGAGATCAGTGCCGGCCTCATGCCTAGCGATCCCACCGCGCGCAGCCCCAGCATCAGCGTCCTAACAGTGAACCCGCCCGGAATGACGAGCGTTGGATTCTGCCCCTCGGTCATCGCCCGCAGGCTGGCCTGGATGCTGATCGGCATATCCACGGTCGAGGTGTAAAACCGGTCCTGGTCGCGAACATAAAGCACCACCCCGTCCAGTGCGAAGATGCGCGCGATCATCTGCGGCAGGTCGCGAATCAGGCCGGCCGCATCCTCATGCACCATGACTTCCTGCGAGAGTTCGTAGAGCCTTTCCACGTCTTCTCGTCGCTGCTCGGCCTTGAGCTTTTGACGGCGCGCCCGCTCGGCCACCCGGTTCACCACCACACAAGAAGCTAGAAAGCAGATCAAGGCCACCCACTCCTGTCCGCTCGCCAGACGCAAGGTCCGGTAGGGAGGCAGAAAGAAGTAGTCGAAGGAGAGTGCGCAAAAAGCCGCCATATAAAGTGATAGCCATTGCCCCGCCTGGGTTGAAGACCAAACCACCAGCACCAGAAACGCCATCCCCGCCGCTGACGAGTCGGCGCTCAGCCAAACCAGCAGTATTGTGGCCGCAACAGCAATCAGCGTTCCGACGATCCAGTGAACGATTCCTTTTGAGTCAGAGAGACCTTCCATGACTTTCATGGCATCGATCATAACCTCCGAGGCAAATGATGTAATCTTTGGGTGAAAGAAGAACGACATGCCCGGTAGAATTCTTGTAATTGACGATGAGCCTCAGATCACCCGAGTGCTTCGGGCCGCCCTCACGGCGCAGAGCTTTGACGTTCGCACCGCGAATGACCCAGAAGAGGGTCTGCGAACCTTCAAGGAATGGACGCCGGATCTGGTCGTTACCGACCTGATGATGCCCGGTTTAAGCGGCGTCGAAGTCTGCCGCGCCATCCGCGCCCACTCGGCAATCCCCATCCTGGTGCTCTCGGTTCGCGACCACGAGCGTTCCAAGGTCGAGGCGCTCGATGCCGGCGCCGACGATTACGTGACCAAGCCCTTCAATACGCAGGAATTGCTGGCACGCGTGCGCGCGCACTTGCGCCGTTCCCCCGAACGGACAACCTCCGCCATTGAAGCCGGCGACTTTGTGTTGGATTCGGCGGCGCACGCGATTACCGTCCAGGGCAAGCCCATTCACCTGACTCCCAAAGAGTTTGACCTGCTGCTCCATCTGGCTCGCCAGGCCGGAAAAGTCATCACGCACCGTGCGCTGCTAACGACCGTTTGGGGAGCCCAGTCTGCCCATCAGCCTGAATATCTGCGCGTCTTCATCGGCCAATTGCGCAAAAAGCTCGAATCCGAGACCGGCAAGCAGTACATCCAGACCGAGCCGTGGGTCGGCTACCGATTTGTCCCCGAGGGATGGACCGGCAACGAAGAGACGGTGGCAGAGTAATTGCGACGAGAGTCTTGCTGGCTGGCTATGCGCGAGGCTGCGCTTGCGCCGGATCGAACATTACCGAGACCTGATTCAAAGTCGTAGAGACTTCTCGCTGTTTGCCTTTGGGCCGACAACGGGGCAGTATCGAGCAGAAGATGCCGTGAGAGTTGGAATCCACGGCAGCCCGTGGTCCACATCCCAGAAACTCACTCCCAGCAGTTCGCCTGTGAACTAGCGGGTGCTAACGAAGACGAGGAGAGCCAAGGTCAAGAAGAAAATGCGTGTCATAGCAATCTGTTCCTTATCCCAAACTGGATACCGCTGTTTTTTGCAATCAATGTAGTTCATGAGGACTTCTTAGATTGCCGCAGCAGTTCCAATTTTGTGTGAAGCTTACAACTGGCTATGATGAATGCACGCATGCTTCCAAACTTTGTTATTTGATATCAGATGTTTCCATTCTCGCCCAAAGCGCATATGCAAAACATTGCATACTAAGTTGACCAGATCTTCATATTTTAGGGAAATCCTGGATATTCGGTGCTGATCTTGACCATTTGCTGAGGCGGAAGAATTCGTCGATGCCTGACGAGTTAGAGCCAAAAACGACGGTAATATTTGGAACATATTGGAAACTGCAAGGTATGGAAGCCATTGGGAGGGAGTGCTTTGCAGCCCATTAGAAAATAATTAACGCAATTCTGCCCGCGTTTCAGGCATTGCTAAAGCTCGCTGTGCTGGGTTCGGGCGCTCTTCAAGTTGGCTCTTTCCTCTGAAATGTACCCTTGAAGCCGGAAAGTCATTCCATTCCCTCGGCCCTCTCAATTTTTCGCTCCATTCTCAACACACGCACCGGTCCTTACGCTTTATTTAGGAAATCCTTTGGATACTCTAACAAGGCGAGAGCCAGAATGAATCTTGAGCAGACGATCCACAACCAACTGCTCGACGAACTGCGAGACCCGCTATGCAAGATCTGACGATGTTGCTCTTCACGGTAGTTTTCTTCGGCCTGGCGTTTCTCTACGTCAAGGCTTGTCAGAAGCTGAGGTAGCCCATGCAAACCGACATTACCGCCGTCGTTGCCCTGGTCCTATCCGTTCTGCTACTGGGATATTTAACCCTCACCCTGCTCTTCCCGGAGAAGTTCTGACATGTCCGTTAACGGCTGGTTGCAATTTGCCATCTATTCCTTGATTCTGCTCGCTACCGTTCGTCCCGTGGGAATCTATCTCGCCCGCGTATTGGAGGGTGAGCGCACCTGGCTCGATCCGGTGCTCCGTCCCATCGAGCGGCTCATTTACAAGCTCTCCGGCATCAAATCCGAGACCGAGATGAACTGGCGCGAGTATGCCTTTGGTGTTCTGGGCTTCTCCGCAGTCAGCATGTTGATGACCTACGCCATTGAGCGGCTGCAGAACCATCTGCCGTGGAACCCACAGGGGCTGGCAGCGGTCGGCCCCGATCTTGCGTGGAACACCGCCGCCAGTTTCACCACCAATACCAACTGGCAGTCGTATACGCCCGAGACCACGATGAGCTACCTCACCGAAATGGTCGGCCTGGCGTATCACAACTTCGGCAGCGCAGCGGTTGGCATTGCGGTGGCCGTCGCCCTGATTCGCGGCATCAAGCGGACATCCTCGGGGACCATCGGCAACTTCTGGGTGGACATGACGCGGTCCTATCTCTATATTCTCGCGCCGGCGTCGATCATCTACGCACTGCTTCTGGTTGGCCAGGGCGTGCCGCAGAACTTTAAGGCCTATACCTCGGCCCACACGCTGGAGTCGCCCGCACAGGTCCAGACCATCGGCCAAGGCCCGGTCGCGTCACAGGAAGCGATCAAGATGCTGGGAACGAACGGCGGCGGATTTTTCAACGCCAACAGCGCCCATCCATTCGAGAACCCCACGCCGTTCTCTAACTTTCTTCAGATCCTCTCCATCTTCATTATTCCGGCAGGGCTGACTTATACCCTAGGCCGAATGACCGGCTCGCCGGGCCACGGTTGGGCTGTGCTGGCAGCGATGTTCGTCTTGTTTGCCGCCGGATTCACGGTCGTTTACTGGGCCGAGTCGCAGCCGCATCCGATGATTCACAATGCTTCGCAGACCGGCACGGCGACAGCCCCGGCAGGCAACATGGAGGGCAAAGAGGTTCGCAACGGCATCGCCGCCAGTTCGCTCTTCGCCACCATCACCACCGACGCCAGTTGCGGCGCGGTCACTAGCATGCACGACAGCTTCACTCCATTGGGTGGCATGATGGTCCTCACCAACATCATGCTCGGCGAGGTGGTCTTCGGCGGAGTAGGTTCCGGCCTCTATGGAATTCTCATTATGGTTGTGCTTTCGGTCTTCATTGCTGGCCTGATGGTGGGCCGAACACCTGAGTATCTGGGCAAGAAGATCGAAGCCTATGACGTGAAGATGTCAATGCTCTACGTGCTCATCTTCCCGTTCATTATTCTTTCGCTCACGGCAGCTTTCGTGATGGCGCCAACTATCGGCTTGAGCAGTCTCGCCAATCAGGGACCGCACGGACTCACCGAAATCCTCTACGCCTTTACCTCGGGTGCGGGCAACAACGGATCGGCCTTTGCGGGCCTCAACGCCAACACCTGGTGGTACAACGTCGCCATCGGCTGGGACATGCTCTTTGGGCGACTCTTCATGATGATCCCGGTGCTGGCACTGGCCGGCAGCCTGGCACAGAAGAAGAGTGTCCCGCCATCGCCTGGAACCTTTCCGGTGAACGGCTCGCTCTTCACCACACTTCTGATCGGAGTCATTCTCATTCTGAGTGCGCTTACATTTTTCCCCGCCCTGAGCCTGGGACCGATTCTGGAACACTTGCTGCTCAAGACAGGTCAGCTTTTCTAACCGGTACTGCGTCACGACGAGGCGAAACGGACTGTCATGCTTGAAAAAAAGAGTCTCTGGAATACGGAAATCATGGGCCA
>CAYVMS010000165.1:0-8134 GCA_964452615.1 uncultured Occallatibacter sp. | reverse complement strand
CACGCAGGAATTGTAGAAACGCACAAACTCCCGGATCGCCTCGGCAACCGTGAAGTTGTGCAGATTGATTGACCGGCTCTCGCTCATCGCTTAAACCAACCCTATAAGATCGCCCGCCATCTATGCCCTGTTCCCTATTCCCTATTCCCTGTCTTCCCCCAAACCTGCTCGATGTAACTGTCCGTCATCCCGGCAATGTAGTCTGCCACGGTGCGCGCCAATCCCTCAGTAGCAATCTCTGCCTGGTGGTCCTCGGGCAGCAGCGCCGGGTCGGCGACGAGCGCGGCAAACAATCCCCGAATGACCTCGGTAGCGTGCGCGTGCCCCTCTTCGATTCCGGGAGAGTTGTAGAGATTCGCATAGAGGAAATCCTTGGCAGTGGCACGTGCGGCCTCCATCTCCGGGCTTAACGCCGCCAGGCGATGAGGCGCGCGGCGAATCTCGTCCAGAGTTGTAGCGCCGAGCGCGCCCATCTGCCTCCTGGTCTCTTCCATCAGATCCGTGACCAGCGCATTCAGAACGCGCTTGAGTGTCTCGTAAACGGCCAGCTTGGCTGGCGCAGCGGGAAACTCCACAAGCACGGCATCGTGAAAGCCCCTGAAGAGGGTTACGCCCTCGCGCACCTGTTCAAGCGCTAGAATGCCAGAGTCGAGGCCGTCGTCGAGGTCGGCGGTCGTGTAAGCAATCTCGTCGGCCAAATCGATGAGCTGGGCTTCGAGAGGAGGGAACTGATCGAGAAAATACTCAGCCAGCTCTGGATGGGTGTCGGCGGAGTAGTCGTGCGAGTGTTTGACGATTCCCTCGCGCACGCCTAGCGTCAGGTTCAACCCGCGAAAGCCCGCATAACGCTCTTCAAACCAGGTGACGATGCGCAGGGCGTGCAGATTGTGGTCGAAGCCCAATCCAAAGCCGCGCAGGCATTGGTCGAGAGCCTTTTCGCCCGCGTGCCCAAAGGGCGGATGGCCGATGTCGTGGGCCAGCGCCAGCGCCTCGGCCAGTTCCTCGTTCAGCCCCATCGCACGGGCCAGCGTTCGTGCGATCTGTGTTACTTCCAGCGTGTGGGTCAGGCGGCTGCGAAAGTGGTCCGACGGGGCGTCGGCGGGCAAGCGTGCAAAGACCTGCGTCTTGCCTGCCAGGCGACGAAAGGCACGAGCGTGCAAAACGCGAGCGGCGTCTCTGGCAAAGGGTGTGCGATAAGGATGCGGCAGTTCCAGGTGCGCGCGATGGGTCAGCTCGCCCTCGGCGCATACGGCGGTTCCAGGGGGCAACGCGAAAGGCGGACAGGGCTTCGAGTCGGTCATAGTTTCAAACTTTACAGCTCCTTGAAAAATTCAATCGAGACTGCAAAATGTGTCAGGGCACGACTTTAGTCGTGCCGAAAGAGCAGCAAATTCATGCTGGGCTTTAGCCCCTGCGGTTTTGTTTTCAGCTATTTTGCAATTCCGCAGCGGCTAAAGCCGGAATCAAAATTGGCCAGATGCGGCACGACTAAAGTCGTGCCCTGACACAAGTGATAGCCTGAAGACAATTTTGCAAGAGGCTCTTTAGGTTTCACATTTTCGGATTAGCACTGCACGCTTCACACTTTACGTTGCATGGCTTGAATGCTACAAATCGCCCCGTTTTCTGCGATTTCTTCTCCTTGATCGCCCAATAGGGAATTTTGCACTGAAAGAAACAGGATTTCTTGCCGAAGAACCCTGTGGAGATTGTGAATTCCACAGGGTTTTGTCCGTTGGACATCGGCTGCATTGTGGGCATACCATGTCTGCCGGATATTCTATTAGGGGTGAGCGCGGCGATAGTCTCCCGCATTCCCTCAATCATTTCGCATTTCAACCAGGAGGCAAGCATGAAACCGATCAAGAATGCGTTATTGGTCGCGCTCGTACTGGCAGTTCTGCTCCCATCGGGGTGCAGCAGGCACACGACCAAGGAAGTCTATTACCTGATTGCGTCGGACATGGCTCTGCCTTATTGGCAGACTGCTGCGGCGGGATTCAACAGGGCTGCGGCGCAGTACAAGGTGACCGCCAAGGTGGAGGGACCGGATGGCCATGATTCGCAGGCGGAGCTGGCGGCGTTGCACCAGGCCATTGCGGCGAAACCGTCGGGAATACTGATCTCGGTGGCTGACGCCGCCCTGCTGCAACCAGAGATCAACGCGGCCATCGGCGCCGGAATTCCGGTCATCACCGTGGATTCGGACGCGCCTGGAAGCCGTCGGCTCTACTTCATCGGAACCAACAACCGGGAGGCCGGACGGCTGGGCGGCCAGCGTGTAGTCCAGAAGCTGGGAGGCAAGGGCAATGTTGTCTTCTTCACTCTTGCCGGACAAACCAACACTGAGGAGCGCCTCCAGGGATATAAAGACATCTTTGCCAGTCAGCCAGGTATTCATATTGTGGAAGTGGTCGACATCAAGGGTGATGCACGCAAGGCCTTTGACTGGGCGCAGGAAGCAATGGCCTTGACCGGCGACAAGAGGATCGATGGCTTTATCAGTCTCGAATCGGCGTCGAGCAAAGCGGTCGCCGATGTGCTCAAGCGGGCCAACGCTACTGACCGCCTGATCGTTGGCTGGGATGTGAATCCCGACACGCTCGACGAGATCAAAGCCGGGGTTATTAATTCGACGGTCGCGCAGAAGCCCTTCACTATGGGATACGATGGGCTGAAGGCGCTTGACGAAGTCTTCCATGCGCCTCCCAAGCAGTTGGACAAGGACTTCGCTATCGATTCCTTCTCACCCTACCCGGTCTTCGTCGATACTGGAACCTCGCTGGTCGACAAGGTCAATGTCGACCTGTATCAGGCCTCGCAGGCTGAGGGAACCAAGTAGAGCAGCGGTTCGAGCGCATTAAACGATTCCATCCGCAAAACGGCGGCCTTTTCGTTGAGAAAAGGCCGCCGTTTTGACTCTTGATGCCGCTCCTTGCTTCTAGTCAGGAACGCCCGCGTCCGCGCGCTATTCCGGCTTGGCCTGTCCTGTCGCATCTTCCTGTTTAGCCAGCTTGACGTGGGCTGTCTCAAGCTTCTTCTGCACCTTGGTCACTTCGGCCGGCTCCACATCGGAAGCGGCCGATTTGGCAAACTGCGCCAGAGAAAGCGTCCATTGCGCCGCAGCCAGTCGAATGCGACCGGTCTTCTCGTAGAGGTCGCCCAGGTGGTCGTGGACGGTGGGGTCGTACTGATCGCGCTCGACGGCCTTGCGCAGGTTATCCTCGGCCCGTTCATAGTCGCCCATCTTGAAGTAGACCCAGCCCAGCGAGTCGAGGTAGGCGCCGTTCATCGGCTCCTGATCCACCGCTTTGCGAATCATATCGAGGGCCTCATGCAGGCGGATCCCCTTGTCGGCCAGCATATAGCCCAGGTAGTTGAGGGTCATGGCGCTCGAAGGCTCCAGATCCAGCGCCTGTTTGAAGTATTGCTCAGCTGGCTCGTAGTGCTTTTGCCGCTCGGCGAGTTCCCCTCTGAGGAAGAATAGATAGGTGCGGTCTTCCTTTTTGGTCGTCAGCGGATCGGCCTTATTGAAGGCATCGTCAGCCTCTTTCCAGCGGTGTGCGCGGACGTACATCTGGCCCAGCGCCAGCCAGATCTGGCGGTCATCTGCGGTGTTTGAGAGTAACCCCTTGGCCATCGCCAGTCCATCTTCGGTCTTGCCCAGATCGCCAAGCTCTCCAGCCAGCATCAGCTTCAGATCGCGATCCTTGGGATTAGCCTCGACGGCCTTGCGCGCGACATCGACGGCCGCGTCAAACTGCCTGGAGTCCCGATAGGTGTCCACCTGATACTGATAGCCGCGCACGGCGGTCTCGCCGCCCATGTCGATCATCTTCTGGTAAGTGGCGATCGCGTCAGACGTCTTGTTCTGTTCGTGATAAACCCCGCCCAGCCGCTCCAGAAAGATGCCGCGGTTGTTCTTTTCGTCGTCTTTGTAGGCTCCATTGGCGTGCGAGGTCAGGTCTACCATCTGCTGGTAAACCTGTACCGCGTCGTCATAGCGTCCCAGCGCATCCAGCAGCAGCCCTTCGTTATAACCTGCATCCAGGTCGTCGGGAGCCATCTTGCGCGCTTTCCTGATGGTGCTCAGGGCATCCTCATACTTCCCCTGGCGGCGCTGGATCTCGCTGATATGAACGAGCGCATCAGCGTTCTCCGGGTCGGTCTGGGCCAGCAAATTGTATTGCTTGAGCGCCTCGTCGAGCTCATTGGCGTTGAGCAGGGCCTGGGCAAGGGCGTCCAGCGTGCCCGCGTCGCCCGGCTCCATGTCCACGGCGCGTTGAAAGGCCGCGATCGCCTCATTGGTCTTTTTCAACTGCTCATAGGCCGCACCCAGCGCGTCTTCGATCTTGGGTGTTCGGCGGTCCACCGGAACAGCCTCAAGTATGGTGGCCTCACCCTCGATGTCACCCTTCTCGGCATACAGGCGGGCCAGATTCAGCACCACCTCTTCAGAGTCGGGCTCAAGTGACAGCGCCGTCTTGAACTGCTCTTCAGCCTTCTTTTCGTCGTGCTTGACGGTGTAGAGCTGGCCCAGAACCATGCGCTGCTCGACACTTGTGGGCTCGAGCGCCACGATCTTCTCGAACTCTGCAATTGCCTGGTTCAGCGCGTCGCCGGAGGATGAGGCGGAAGGCGAAGCGTCTTTCCCTTCGCTCAGCTCGCGCAGGTAAATGCGTCCCAGTAGCTTATGCGCGTCGGTGTCGTCGGGGAGGCTCTTGAGCAGCTCCCGCGCCGTGCTCTCGGCCTCATGCGAGCGGCCAGAGCGAAAGTACAAGTCGGCAAGCGCGTTGCTCAACTGCGGCGAGTCAGGATCGGCGTTCAATGCCAGCTTGTATTCCTCAATCGCCCGCGTCACGAGCTCCGGGCGGCCCTGGGTGACAGCCTCCTCTTCGTAAGTATTGGCCAGCGTGAAGTGATAGTAGGCCTGGGCACGATCCTGCGCCTGCGTGGCCGAATCCGCACTCGTGGCCGCTTCGGCGGGAGCAATCTTGATCTGGCTCGCAGTCGGCGTCCCGCCCTGAGCTGGACTGGCTTGCGCTGGTGTGCCCTGCGCTGGGGCGACAGGGCTGCTTTGGGCGCTTGCGGGGCTGGCCGAGAGCAGCAGCGCAACTGCCGCGGTGAAAGTGGTGGCCGACAAACAGTGTTTTCTTCTCATCATCCTTGGGGTTCCATTCCTACGGCACGGTCAGCGGGTTGTGATTCCCGCTGGGAAGGCCAAAAGGCGGCTCAGGCAGCCGATCAAAGAAACTCTGCCTACTGTACAGACGATTCTAATCGTTATTTGGCTTTAACGTCTTTGCACGAAGCAGGCTTTTGCCCTTGAAGTGCCTAAATTGAGGTTGATCGGCCAGCTCAGTGGACACGACCGCCGCGGCTTAAGCGTTCTCGGGTCAGTCACCCCGGATTTACGGGAGGCTATCCCGAAACTATGGGATGCCGAGGATCTTGTGGGTTTGCAGGCTCAATCGCCATTGCGGGTGATCGAGGCAATAGCGCAAGGCAAGCTGGGTGTTGTCTTCGCGCTGCGGCCCGTCCATCGGCTGCAGGAAAAAATGCCGGAACGAGAGCATTTCAAACTCCGCCGGATCGGCCCCCGTCTGCGGATAGACCAGCTTCAGCTCATCCCCGCTGCGTTGCGCCAGTCCGGCTCCTGCCTTGGGGCTCACACAAAGCCAGTCCAGCCCTTCCGGCGCCGCAATCGTCCCGTTGGATTCAACCGCAATCTCAAAACCCCGCCCGCGCAGCGCGGCAATCAAGTCAGCGTCCAGTTGCAACAGAGGCTCGCCGCCCGTGCAGACCACAAACCGCTGGCCCGCCAGTGAACCGGAGGGCCAGCACCGCTCGACGGCCACCGCCAACTCCTCAGCGGAGTCGAATTTTCCACCGCCCGGCCCATCCGAGCCCACAAAATCCGTATCGCAAAACCGGCAAATGGCAGCAGCCCGGTCAGCTTCGCGCCCCGACCAGAGGTTGCAGCCCGCAAAACGGCAAAAGACCGCCGCCCGCCCCGCCTGCGCCCCCTCGCCCTGCAGCGTGTAGAAGATCTCCTTGACCGCGTAGCTCATCGTGAGCAACCTCAAAATACTCTGGGTGGGAAACCACGAACCCCATGCGAGCGAAAAGCGAGCGTTTGGACCCACCGCAGGTGGCCTGGGAAACTATGAACCCGAACTTCGTCAGTTAAGGTTAGTCGTACCCCAGTGGATCCTCGATCCCATTCTCACGAAAACCCTTCCGCCTGAGCAAACACGAGTCGCACTCTCCGCAAGGCCTGCCCTCCGCCGAAGGATCGTAGCAACTGCTGGTCAGCCCATAGTCCACACCCAATTCGATGCCCCGGCTCACAATCTGGGCCTTGGTCAGCGCGATCAGCGGCGTGTGAATCTTAAGTGACTGGCGCCCCTCGACCCCGGCCTTGGTCGCCAGATTTGCCATCTTTTCAAACGCCTCGATGAACTCCGGCCGACAGTCCGGGTATCCAGAGTAGTCGAGCGCATTCACTCCAATAAAAATGTCGCTCGAACCGAGCACCTCAGCCCAGGCCAATGCAAACGAGAGAAAGATCGTATTCCGCGCCGGAACATAAGTGATCGGAATGCCGTGGCTCATCTGGTCGGCGTCTCGCCCCTTGGGAACTGCGAAATCTCCCGTCAATGCCGAGCCGCCAAAGATTCGCAGATCGATCTGCGCAATTCGATGCGCAGCCACGCCAACAGCAGCAGCCACGCGCCTTGCAGCGTCCAGTTCGACAATATGCCGCTGTCCATAGCTGAACGAAAGCGCATAAAGCTCATAGTCCTGGCTGCGTGCAATCGCCAGCACGGTGGCCGAGTCCAGCCCCCCGCTCAACAGCACCACCGCGCGTCTTTGATTGATCTCCATGCTTCTCCGAAGTTTTTCTTCAATAAAGAGTACGGACTTTTTGGATCGTTGAAAAGATCATTCGCCCTCAGAGTTTAGAGGCTCATTCGTAACCCTGGAATTAAATCAGTCAGCGCATTTTCTCCCGTAAGGAGAATCGAAAATAGCCCAGGACAAGCGCAGCGCAGTCCTGGGTCAGAGTTCAACAGAGACCCCAGTCCCGTAGGGACGGTGTGAAATCCGCCTAAAATGCGAATTTCAATGAAATCAACATTGCAACCTCTGTGAAGTGCCAGACACGCGACAAAACAAATGACAGACAATACCGCTACGGAAAACTCATTCGGAGCGCTCACGAGCGTCAGGGCACGACTTTAGTCGTGCCGTAATTGTTGCAAAAAGACGTGGGCTTTAGCCCCTGAGGGAAATCAAACTCCAGGAATTTCTATCGCTCCCAGTTGAAAACTCACTTCAAATCCCCGCCCTTGCCAATATCGATAGAAGCCGGCAACGGATTGCTCTCGTCAATGGAAGCCGCGAGGCACTTCTCCAACACTCCCTTGGCTTCAAGAATAAATTCAATCGCATCGCGCCCTGCGCCTTCGCCGCCCCGGTTGGGAGTCACATAATGCGCCTCGGCCTTCACCTGCGCCCGCGCATTAGCCACCGCCACCGCAAGGCCGCATTGGCGCATCACGGGCAGGTCAATCACGTCGTCGCCCACGTAGGCGATTTCGTCAAGGGTGACGCCTTCTTTCTCCATGATCTGGCGCACCGCCTGCATCTTGAAAGCCTGGCCCTGATAGACGAACTCCAGCTTCAGATCGCGAGCGCGCAGAGCTACGGTTTCCGAAATCCGCTTGGTAATGATACCCAGCTTCATGCCGCCCAGCCGCGCCAGCGTTACGCCCGCGCCGTCGTGGGCGCTATAGCCCTTGGCTTCGATCATCTTGCTGGTCGTCGTGCCATCGGGCTGCACGATTGGAACCGGAATAATCCAGATGTTTCCGTTGGTCAATACGCCATCTACGTCAAAGAGGATAATCTTGATGCGCTGTGCGCGATCCTGTGCAGTGAGGGTCATGATTCAATTCTACCAATGCGTTGCACCCCTCCCGTAGGGAGCGAAGGAGAATAGCCCCGGGTGAAGCGCAGCGCAACCCGGGGATTGCCGCCGAACCACGAATCGCGCCCCGTCGGGGCGCTTCGAAGTATGCCAAAAACTACGCGCCGGGTGCCCCATCCTTTCCGCGTTCTTTGCGGAAAG
>CAYVMS010000164.1:0-8224 GCA_964452615.1 uncultured Occallatibacter sp. | reverse complement strand
ATCACCTATTCCATCCCGGATATGCCCTTGTTCTCACGCTTTGCATCCTTGTTGCTGGCCAAGCATGGGCGCAAACCTATACCGAGGGTTCGGTTGCGGGCACTGTTTTCGATCCTAGTGGCGCTGTCGTCGCCAATGCCGGGATCGTCATCCACAATGTCGGCACCAATGCAGAAGTTCAACTGACCTCCGATGGAAGCGGTTTCTTCAAGGCTTCGCAATTGCCTGCCTCCGTCTATACGGTTACGGTCAAAGCAGCAGGCTTTGCTCCGTTCAAAGAGGTCAATGTCATTGTGCAGGTTGGCCAAACGACTGAGGTTCTGGCGCATCTGCTGACTGCCGGAACATCTTCCACTGTGGAAGTAACCGGCGAGGCGCCGATTTTGAACTTCGAGTCGCCTGACATAAGCTCCGTTATGACAGCAAACACTATTGCGAACCTGCCGCTGAACGGCGGCCGCTGGTCGGATATGGCCCTGCTGACTCCAGGCGCAGTGGGAGACTCGAATGGCTTTGGTCTGATCGCCTTCCGCGGCATCAGCCCGATTTTGAATAACGTTGAAATAGATGGCGCCGACGATAACCAAGCCTATTACTCTGAAGAACGCGGCCGCACTCGCGAAGGTTACTCCACATCCAAGTACATGATCGAGGAGTTTCAGGTGAATACCGGCGTCTACTCAGCGGAATTTGGTCGCGCTGCCGGCGGCGTCATTAACGCCATAACGAAGAGTGGCACCAACTCGCTCCATGGCCTTGCTTATTTCTCGGATCGCGACAACAACTGGGGCGCAATGAACCCCTACACGACGACCACCATCAATACTTCAACCAATTCCATACCGAGCATTGAAACCATTCCTACCAAGCCGAAGGACTGGCGCAAAGAATGGGGATTCGATGCTGGAGGTCCACTCAAGAAAAATAAGCTTTTCTGGTTTTATGGCTATGCCCAGTACAAACGCAACTTCCCTGGAGATGCCAAGGCGGCTACCCCCAATTCATTCTTTGCGCTTCCAGATGCGACGCAACCGAACGGCACAAATTGCTACCTCACGACGACAACCTCCGGCGGAACGACGTACGGTGCCGGTTACATGGCCGGCTTACCCACTAACGCGGTCGATCAACAGGCCTGCGAATTGGCTGCGCGCATTCCGAGTCTGGGCGGAAACTACGCTGCCGGCGCAGCCGCCTATGACACGCAACTGACTAACCTGCTTGCCGATATGGGCCCGGTTACACGCACGGGCGATGAGGTGGTGAATACGCCGAAGCTTGATTGGCAGATTAACGCCAAGAATCATCTCAGCGTGCTCTATCATCGTCTGCGTTGGGATTCACCTGGCGGCGTGCAGACGCAGGCCACCAACACCTACGGCATCGACACCTTTGGTGCCGATTTCGTGAAGCTAGATTACGGCTTGACGAAACTGGACAGCATGATTACCACCAACCTGTCCAATGAAGTTCGCTATCAGTTTGGCCGCGAGTTGAATGACGAAGGTCAGCAGCCGTATAGCCCCTACACCAAAAAGTACCTGCAGAGCCTCAATGGGACTACCAATACCGCCGCGGGTGATTTTTCGCCCAATGTGCCGGAGGTCGCACTCGATAACCCGTCAACAGGGGCCGGTATCTACTTGGGATCGCCGTACTACTCCTATCGCAAAGCGTTGCCTGATGAGCATAAGTGGCAGGTTGGCGACACGGCCGCGTGGCAGAAGAGCAACCACAACATCAAGTTCGGTGTGGACATGGTCCATAACTATGACATCATTGACAACACATACGAAGGCAACGGTGTTTATACCTACAGCTACATTGGCAACTACTTTGCAGACCTGCTGAACGAAGGCAGCTCGAAGGGAGTTTGCAACAGTAACGGCGTCACTGCTCCCGCCACCGCTACTACGTCCACCTCCACGGTCTACACTGGTACGGCTCCTTGCGGAACCTTCGTGCAGGGCTTTGGGCCAACAACCTGGAGTATCAACACTATGGATTATGGCTTCTTTGGGGAGGATCACTGGAAGCTGACACCGCGGCTGACTCTAGATCTGGGCGTCCGCTATGACTACGAGAGTCTCCCAGCGCCATATTCATCGCTGGTTACGGCCTCGGGCAGCTTCACTCCATATCTGGCCTCAACGGGCGGTCTCTGTACCGCCTATACGGGCCCCGGTACCTGTCCTGCACTTGCACAAGCTGCCAACCTCACCAATCACCCGAGCGACAAAAACAATATTGGCCCGCGCCTCGGTCTCGCGTACGATCCATTTGGCGATGGCAAGACTACTGTGCGTCTCGGCTACGGTCTCTACTTTGGCCGGGTCACCAACGGCGTGCTGTTGAATAATCTGCTGAATACAGGCAGCCCCGCTGGCCAATATGTCTCAGCATCCTTGAAGCCAAGTTCGCTCAAAGCTGACGGCACCCCCGCGGCGCCTCTGTTCCCGAACATCATTTCGGCGGCGACCGGATCGGCTCCAACCTCATACTTCTTCTCGCAAAAGTTCAAAAACCCGGAGGTGCATGAGTTCGATCTTTCCGTCCAGCACGATTTCGGTCATGGCACGGTGGGCCAGGTCAGCTACATGGGCGCGCTGGGGCGGCGACTGCCAAACGCACTTAACATCAATCTCAATCCGAACGTAAATACAAATGCAACTGGATCGCCGAACGGAGTGATCAACAGTGTCATCACTGTTTCCGATTCAACCGGATTGGGGCCACTTGCCAACGGCGCGACCTTTACCGTTCCCACCTACGTCAACCTGCTGAACTCGAACTTCGGAGCCGTCAACGAACTCTTTAGCAATATCAACTCCAGCTACAACGCCGGCGTGGCCGAGATCCAGAACCAGTCGTCCAAGCTGGTTCAATACGACGTGAACTACACTTGGTCGCACGCCCTCGACTTTAACCAGAACGAGACAACCACAACTCTCAGCAGCGGCGTCTTCGACCCTTATAACATCGACGGATACAAAAGAGGCGGCAACTACGGGAACTCGGCATTTAACGTTGAAAATCGCCTGGTTGCCTGGGCGCTGATCAATTCACCCAATATCCAGAGAAACGACTGGGTCAAGTGGCTCGCAAACGATTGGAGCCTGAACCCTGTCTACCAGGCGCAGAATGGCCTGCCGTATTCGGCGACGATCGGTTCCGGTTACCCATCGTATTCCGCGTACGGCTCCAGTTGGAATGGAGCCGGAACAAACTACTGGATTCCATCGATCGGACGCAATACCTATCAGATGAAGCGCACCATGGTCGTCGACATGCGGCTGGAAAAGCAATTCGTCAAAGAGATCGATGAGAAGCCATACCACCTGGAATTGATGGGTGAGTTCTTCAATGTGGCCAACCACCAGAACGTGACCTCTGTGAGCAACACTGCCTATAACCTGTCGTCCAACTCCTCGGTCACGAGTGGCTGCTCTGCGAGCCAGTTGGTTCCAGGGCAAGCGCAACAGGAATGCGCAACTCTAACCTATGTGCCAAAGACCGGCAGCGGAGTCAATGCCAGCGGTTTCGGTGCGATCACCAACTCCGGCTCCAACTTTGCCTATAGCCCGCGCCAGGTCATGCTCTCGCTTCGGCTCGAATTCTAGAGAAATTGCGGTTTGTTCCTCAATGGGCGGCGGCTTCGGCTGCCGCCTTTTTTGGTTCAGCTTCATTCCTGGCTGACCGATTATCATTGTTTCCAGCAGGGAACCCGGCGGGAACGAAGAAAGAATGCCCCCCATCATCTTCATCTCGGCAGGCGAAGCCAGCGGCGAGCACTACGGCGCGCTGCTGGTTGCCGCCCTCAAAGAACGCCTCGCAGCCTACGGCGAGTCGGCCAGCTTCTATGGCATGGGTGGCGAACGAATGGCCGCCGAAGGCCTCCAGTGCATCGTCCGCTCGGAAGATATGGCTGTAATGGGCCTCACTGAAGTTGTCCAGCATTTGCCGCGCATCTACCACGAGTTCGGCAAGCTCAAGCGCGCCATACGTCGCTACCCGCCTAGCGTAGCCGTTCTGATCGACTTCCCCGAGATCCACTTCCGCCTGGCCAAACTCTTCCACAGCCTCGGCGTTCCGGTCATCTTCTTCGTCAGTCCGCAGTTATGGGCCTGGAAGAAGAAACGTATCAAGCTGGTTCAGAAGTACGTCGACAAGATGCTGGTGATCTTCCCCTTCGAGGAGCACTTCTATCGCGAGAACGGCGTCGAGGCCGAGTTTGTCGGCCATCCTCTCGCAGATCTGCCCGCCCAATCCGTCAGCCGCATGCAATTTGCTGGCGAAAATGGCCTGGACCCGACGAGGACCTGGATTGGCCTGCTGCCCGGAAGCCGCCCCAAGGAGATTCGCGACCATCTGCCGACCATCCTGCGAGCCGCACAGATGCTCTCGCACGGCATGGAATACCTCATTCCACTCGCTCCCACACTCAACGCCGCACAGCGGAATCAGGTGCAACGGCTCGTCGAGAAGCACGGCGAAGGCCTGAACATCACGCTTGTCGAAGATGCCCGAGGCGCGCTCTTTCACGCTCGCGCCTCGGTCGTCGCCAGCGGCACGGCTACTGTTGAGGCGGCGCTAATCGGCAATCCTTTTATTGTTATCTACCGGGTGTCGGCGCTCACCTACGCAATCGCCAAACAGATGGTCAAGGTGCCCCACGTGGCCATGGTCAATTTGATCGCCGACAAACGCGTGGTCCCAGAGCTGATTCAAAGTGACTTTAAGGCGGATAATATTGTCGAAGAGATCGAGCGGCTGCTACCCGACGGCCCCCCGCGCCAGTCCATGATGCAGGAGCTGGCGCGAATTCGTATCTTGCTCGCCAGGCCGTCACAAATTGGCGCAATCGACCGCGTGGCGGAGATCACCCTGGAAACGATGGATCAGGACCTGCCTGAATAATTCGGTCTTCCGGTGAAGGGTGCGGATTTCAACTCCTTCAAGATCTCTAAACTGTGGACAGGTATCAAGAGGCGAAAGGCAATGCCGATGGCTGCGATAATTGCTGCGATGCATACAAGAATCAAGCTGTTGCTGCTGGCAGGCGCGTTGGCCTGCACTCTGACAATCGTCGCCCCGCTGGCCGCCCAGCGCTCCGAGCGCCCCACGCTGGCCATCTCCGCCTACACTATCGACGCCGAGATCGATACCGCCACCCACCACCTCGCGGCCAAGGCAGCGGTCAGCTTCACCGCCCCTGAAAATGCCGAACTGGTCAGCTTCGGCTTTCACCCGGCACTCAAAGTCACCAAAATCACCGACGAGGCCGGAAAAGTCCTCACTGGCGAACGCTCCGCCGACGGCACCATCCGCGTCACGCCAACGACCCCTTTTGCGAAAGGACAGGCTACCCGCTGGACCTTCGAATATGAGGGCGCAATCACGGGCAGCGAAGATGGCCCCGTCGAGGGCCTCAAACTCGCCGCAATCCAGGAGCCGATCACCTACTTGCTCTACGCTGCCCGCTGGTTCCCCATGACCGGCTACATGACCGACCGCTTCACCGCCGAGATGCATATTCGCGTCCCGCAGGGGATGCGCGTCTTCGCCAGCGGCGCACAGGGCGCTGCCAAATCGGTTAAGTTGGCTAGCGGCAGGCCCGGCGACGAGTACGATTTCAACTGGGACAAGCCCGGCTTTCCCGGCACGGTCATCGCTGGACGCTTCGTCGGACCGGTCACCGCAGGCCCCGGCAACGTCAAAGTCTGGCTGACGGTGGGCCACCAGCAGTCGGCCAACGACCTCGCCCAGACCGCCGCCAAAGAGTACGACTTCTTCACCGGCAGCTTCGGCGCACCCGAGACCCCGCATCTCAACGTTGTTGAACTTCCCGACGACACCCTCCCCGCAGTTTGGGCGCCGGAACTAGCCGCAATCCTCGGCTCGCGCGTCGGCGACAAGAGTGGCATTCGCCTGCTGGCCAACACCATCGCCCACCAGTGGTGGGGCTCCGAGGTCAGCCCCCGCACTCTCAACGACGCATGGATCACCAACGGCATGGCCCGCTACGGCGAGCTGATGTATATCGAGGACGAGAACGGCAACAACGCCATGAAAGCCGCGCTGCCCGACGTGGAAGCCGGAGCCTTGGCCTACGACACTGTTCCTCTCTCAAGCGTCAACCGCCTCAGTCCCTTCTCGCCCGAGTTCCAGTCGATGACACTCGAAAAGGGCGCCATGATCTTCCACATGCTGCGCTGGGAGATCGGCGACAAGGCATTTCTGGCCACCCTCAAGGGCGCTCTCAGCCAATACGCCGACAGTTCGATCCGCGCCGCCGACTTGATCAAGGTAGCCGAGGCCCAGAGCGATCAGCAGTTGACCGCCTTCTTTTCCCAATGGGTCGATGGCACAGGTGCGCCGCAGTTTACCGACAAGTACGCCGTCTACCGGCTCGGCAACAACAAGGGCTTCCGCACTATTGGCGAAATCGGCCAGGACCTCGACCTCTTCCGTATGCCCGTCGAACTGCGCATCGACACCGACGGCAAAACCGAGACCAAAAAGATCGAGATCGTTGGCACGAACACCCAGTTCGTTGTCGACACCTTTGGCCGGCCTCGCCGCATCAGCATCGACCCTCAGGCCTGGGTGCTCAAGTCCACTCCCGACCTGCAAGTCCGCATCAGCATCCTCAAGGGCCAGCAGTTGGTAGCTCAAGGCGATCTGAACGGCGCACTCGCGGAGTATCAAAAGGCCCTCGAAGCCAATTCGCAAAGTTCCCTGGCCAGCTACCGCATCGCCGAGCTGCTCTTTACCCAGCGCAACTACCAGGCCAGCGTAAACTCCTACCGCGATTCCCTGCGCGGCGATGGTGAACCCCGCTGGACCGAGGTCTGGAGCCACATCGCCCTGGGCAAGATCTTCGACATCACAGGCCAGCGCGACCGCGCCGTCAACGAATACCGCCTCGCCGTCCAGACCAACGACAACACCCAGGGTGCCGTCAACGAGGCCCGTCTCTACCTGCAAAAACCCTACAAGCTCCCCGACAGCGAATAACTATCGCCACCCTGCCAACTGAGTGCCCCACCCTCGCCACGTCTTTGTCTTTGCGGCTAGGGTGGGATGCCACGATCCGGGGTACCGGGTGCCTCATATCCGACGCAGCCTCGCCGCGTCAGATGCGGGAAACCGCAAACCTCAACCAGCCGCTTTCCAATCATCCACCAAAATGAAACGGCCAACCCAAAGGCTGGCCGTTCCCGTTCCCGATCTCCTTCGTTCCTTACTTTTTATGCCGAGATCCTCCCAGAGAAAGAACCTCCAGTTTGACCGAGGCGATCCCGGACTTGGTCATCGCCAGTTTCTCGGCGGCCGCATAGGAGAGGTCGATGACGCGTCCTTGGTCACCAAGATCTCCACGATCCGTAATCCGAACCACCACCGACCGTTTGTTCTTCAGATTCACCACCCTGACCATCGAGCCGAACGGCAGAGTCGGATGGCAGGCAGTCATCGCATACATGTCAAATCGTTCTCCGCTGGCCGTATGGCGGCCATTGAATACCCCCCCATACCAGGAGGCGATTCCGTGGAGCATTTCAGCCGCATCACTTCCTGCGGGTTTCCCAGGCGCAATCAAGGCAGGCGTCGCGCTTGCTACAGGAACCGCCGGGGCAGCGGTTGCCGCTGGCCGGGAAAGCACCGCATCCGCATGCACTGTCCGCGTGGAGATACCTATCACCATCGCGGCCAACGCAACAGACGAAGCTCCCGCCAACAGCCATATCCGTAGCGAAGATTTTGAGCTCGTGTTGCTTGATTCTCGTCGTTCAACCATCTACCCATTTTACTGATTCCACACCACTTCTCTCAACTGTTTTCCGCAAAGAGATGAGGATTTCTTTCCCAAATCTGACCTATTCATGCGACTTTCCCGGTTAACTCTTTTTATTGCATTAACTTAAAATTTGCACCATAGATGGTGCAAATCTAGATCCCCGGCAGGCCGTCGCCTTGTCTTCGGCACATTCTCTGTTTCTTTGCCAAGGATGGGAGACCAGAATCCAAGACCGGTTTTGCAGATTATTTCTCCTATCTTGCTACCGTGAAACTGACGATGAAACCAAATAGGAGACAGAGATGAAGTTAAGTGCCAAAGGAATGGACCTGCTCAAAAGGTCTGAGGGATTTCGCAATCGCGTCTATCTGGATGTGGCCGGTCTGCCCACCATTGGCTACGGCCATCGGCTCCTGCACCCGGAGT
>CAYVMS010000163.1:0-8258 GCA_964452615.1 uncultured Occallatibacter sp. | reverse complement strand
GGTCACAGCGCCGGTATCGGCATTGGTGTGCGACAAATTGATGAACACATTGTTCGACCCGTCGCTGTATGCCATCACACCGCCGGTATCACCCATGCTGGCCTCAGATAAACTGCGAATATTCAACTCGTCGATCGAGGAACCCGCCGTCGACGAGTCGCCGGTGTAGATTGCCACTTGCTTACCGTTGAAGACCTGTTGCTGGTTGTACGTGGTTGTCTGCCCAATGTTGTTGATCTCCGACAGAATCGACTGGTATTCCTGGTTGGCCGCGCCCTCTTGCGTCGTATTGAGCGTGCCGTTCGAGGCTTCGGTCGCCAGCGTAACGGCCCGGTTAAGCAGGCTTGTCACTTGCGAAAGAGCGCCGTCGGCAACCTGGAGCAGCCCAGCGCCCTCTGTGGCGTTGGTCTTCGACTGCGTCAAGGCGGCGGAGTTAGCCCCCAGCCCGTTCACCAGCGAGAGGCCCGCGGCGTCGTCCGCTCCGGAGTTGATCCGTGAACCCGACGACAACTGCTGCAGCACCGTCTGCAAACTGTTATTAGTGTTGTTCAGGTTGTTCTCTGCGTAGATCGCTGAAAGATTGTTCAAGACACCGAGGGCCATGGGAGGTACTCCTTTTGGATGCCTTGAGTCACGCTCTGCTTGGTGGCGCTTTTGCTAACTCCGCCAGGCTCTCCGCTTGTGCGGCTGAGCGTTTCTGCATCCACCCGGTTCATCGGAGCGGTCGAGAATAACTTTAGTCATTATTTTCAAGAGCGGATTCTCACAGGTTTGTCGCGCCTCAATTCAGCTTGTCCAACTTCTGTGCACCTCTTGTCGCAAAGAGATGCAGATGCTGTCCTGTTGCGCTCCAATGCCATGTATCAACTCGATACATGGAAGGCGAGCCCAAAATCGCTTTCAAAGGCTTAAACAGCTCGTCTTCGCTCTGCCGTAGGCGTTTTTTCAGCTCGCCCAGGGCACAAAAAACGGCGGCAAGAGGATCGACTCTTGCCGCCACCGGTGTTGCTTACAACCGCATTCTCTCTCTGCGTGAAAGATGGACTAATGTCTACTGTTCGTCTCCCGCCCCAGGGGTCGGGGGAACCGGCGCAGCCGAAGGCGTTTCTGTCCCATCGGCGCCTTGCGGAGCAGCCGGCGGTGGGGGAGGAGGAGGCATTTGGCGATGATGCTGGCCGCCCGGTCCCTGGCCGCCACGCTCATGATGCTCGAATTCCTTGCCCCCACGCTCCGGACCCTGCCCATGATTGGCGCGGAAGTCCTGCACCTGCTTCCATTGCTCCGGCGTCAGCTTGTTGCGAATTGCCAGAAGGAAGCGCGCATTAGCCTTTTCGAGCTCGGCCCGGGCCTGCGCCACTTTGTCGATTTGCGAGAGAATCCTCGCCTCATCCGGCTGGTCTGCGCCCACCAGAGGTTCCATGGCAAGCTCCGCCTTCTGCACGTTGGCCCGCAGGTCGATCAGCTTTTCTCGGTGTTCCATCATAATGCCGTCGAAGGCTTTGCGCTGCTCGTCGGTCAGCTTCAACCGCTCAATCACCTTGGGATTGTTCCACCAGCGTCCATGATCGCCCTGAGGCCCCAATGCCCTCTCCATGGGAGGCCGGTGCCCACCAAAGCCCGGTCCCATATCCATTCCGCCGCCCGGTCCAGCTCCCATACCGCCGGGCCCCTGCGCCAGCGCAGTCCCCGCCAGCAAAGCTCCAAGCGCCAGTCCCAACCCCACCGCCCCTAGTCTCTTCATCGTCTTCTCCTCTCCCTCAGCTCGCCGAGGGTCCGCTCACGTTTATCAACTTAGCTCTTACTTGCTTTCATCCTCAGCCATCAGTTGAGCCAACGGCTCCATGGCGCTCGGTACCTCACGCGACACATCGCTGTCCACCTTGGCCAGCAAATCTTCCTCTTCAAGCCGGGCCCGTTCCTGGGCAGCCAACCGCTGCTGCTCAGCGGCGCGGTCCGCGGCAATGCGCGCCAATTGCTGCCGGTGAAGATGCTCGTAAACCCCTCCGGAGAGGCTGCCGGCAACCAACACGCAACCCAGAGCCCAGCCAGCCGCCAGCCGCCAAATCCTGCGCCGCACTGGGAGTGCCACAGCCCGCGGACGGCTGAGTTCCGCATCGCTCCAGGCACGAACGCTCAAGCGGAAATTCGAGACTGCTTCATCGAGTTCGCCAAGCTCATCGGCGAACTTGCCAACTCCGCTCTCCGCATCAATTTTGTCCTCGAAGTTCATCGTCTTCCTCCCAGTTCCGCGCGCACTCTAGCCAATGCGCGCGAGAGGTGCGCCTTCACTGTGCCCTCATTGAGCCCGGTGGTCCGCGCAATCTCGCTCAACTCCATCTCTTCCACATAACGCAGCAGAAAAACTGTCCGCTGGCGCTCGCTTAACCCTTCGACCGCTTCACCCACTTGCCGCACCCGCTCCTTGGCCAGCAACTGCTGCTCCACGGATCGCTCGCCACTCGGAAGCCAGTCGCTGGCCTCGTCCAGATTCACGGCATGAGTCTGAGTCTGCCGCCAGAACTGCAATCGCCGGTTCCGCCAGTGATCCTTTTGCAGGTTGATGGCAATCCGCATCAACCAGGTCATCGCGCTGGAATCGCCGCGAAAGCTTCCCCAGTTCCGATGCGCCTTGAGGAAACACTCCTGCGTCAGCGTCTCAGACAGATCCGGGTCGCGTGTCGACGAGAGCAGAAACCGGAAGATCTGTGGGCGATGTTTCGTGACGACAGCCGAAAACTCCTCGGCGGCGATCTCACTTGCCGTTGCCATGGTCATCGTTTCCATTGCGGTGCCGGCTGCCATCACTCAGGTAGACGCCCGCATCGGCTGCAAGTTTACAGCCCTATCGGCAATTCTCAATCATTTCGGCGCTGAGCGGCTACGTGCGAGACAAATTCCACCGCAGGGGCTGAAGCCCATCATTTTTTGTTACGTTTGCGGCACGACTGAAGTCGTGCCCTGATACAAAGCGGGTCGATTGATTATTCACCAGACACTGCCTGGAGCTTCTGCTTGAAAGTGCTATTCCCCGCGCTACCAGGCAAGCAGTTCGTCATCCGAGGTAGCCGAGAGGAAGGCGACCGGGGAGGCGCTTGGCTCCGGGAAGTCTCCTGCGCATTGGATGGACTCGGGGCCGGTGGCCTTGGCCACGAGTAAAGCCTGCTCTGCTTCGCGAAGGACCACGACCGGGGATCGGCCCAGGCTGGAGGCGACGCCGAAGCAGGCCGAGAGGCGGATGGCATCGCCGCCGATACGGAAGGGCACGCTAAAGACATCCATCCGCAGACGCTCGGCCATCAGGACTGCGTTGGCACTGGAGCAGCCGGGCAGAGCCATGAGGAATTCGTCTTTGCCAGGACGGCCGAGCAGATCGTAGCTGCGCAAGAGACGCGTCGAACGGATGGCAACCTGGCATAAAAGCTCATCGCAGGCCTCCGTGCCAAGACGCGAATTCCAATGGCCGAAGTCGTCGATGTCGAAGAGGATCAAGCAGAGGGAACTCTTCGTCCGCTGCACGCGGTCGGTCTCGCGAAAGAGCATCGAGAGCATAGTTTCGCGGTTGTAGACGCTTGTGAGGTGGTCGAGCTGGGCGCTGAGGGCGGTCGCCTCGCGCAACTGTTCAAGCTCGCGCAGACGGCGGCGGTCCCGTAGCACCGCTTCGAGACGGAGGCGCAGGAATGCAGAGCAACTGGTACGCGGGAGTAGATCGTCGATTATGCCCTCGGCGATCAGGTCGATCCACTCGGCGGTGAGAGTGTCTGCGATCAGGATCATCGGGAATCGGCTGCCGGGTGCCTCGGCGCGAGTAGTGGCGAGCAACTGGCCAAGATTAGTTTGGGGATTCATGGCTGGCAGATCGGCGTCAATCAGAGCCAGTGCAGGGAAAGGAGATGCTGAGAGCGCGGCTACCGCTGCTTCAACGGAGAGAACGACGTCGACTTGCGCGCCATCGGCGGCGAGAGCGGGTTCGAGGGCGGAGAGCAAGGCGGGCTCAGCAGATGCAAGCAGGATCGTGAGTGTGGAAAAGGGAAGCATCGTCAAATCCTCAATAGAGGATGCATCGGCGATGGTTAGGGATTATTTAGAGAGAGATGAAAGATTCTTTGCGGTTCTCAATGACTTTTGAACAGGATTTGGGTACCTGAGGTACTGAGATCACAGGACGGAGTCGAGCCAGAGGTTGAAGAAATGGTGTGTTGCGACTTCGAGGGCGGGGGCGTGTTGATCAGCGGCGGAGCGGAGGGTTGGGATGGAAATGTCGGCGCGGGTTAACTCGGCCGCATGGCCTTCGTACCAGCTTTCGAGGCCTGGGGCAGTGATCTCGGGATGAAACTGCAAGGCAAGAGCGAAATTATCGATTGCAAAGGCTTGATTAGCATAAAGTTCTGAGCTTGCCAGAGGGAGCACGCCGAGCGGCAGATCGAAGGTGTCGCCGTGCCAGTGAAAGAGTTGCAGGCCGTCTGCGAGGAGCGGGGCGAACCAGGCGGGCGGTGCCTGGATTGGGACGGGTTGGAGCGGGAACCAGCCGATCTCTTTCCCATTCGCGCCGGGGTAAACGCGAGCGCCGAGGGCCGCAGCCATCAGTTGCGCTCCTAAACAGATTCCAAGAGTAGGCTTGCGCGCTGCCAGCCGCTGACGGATCTGAGTAGTCTCATCTGTCAGGAATGGATAGGCTTGCTGCTCGTAGACGCCCATGGGGCCGCCAAGGACAATGAGAAGGTCGCAACTCTCGGCCTGCGGCAGGGGAAAGCCGGCCGTAGCTCCCAGAACACTCTCGATCTCAAAGCCGCGCTCGAGCAGAGGGGCTTCAAGGGTGCCGAGATCCTCAAAGGCGACGTGGCTGAGGACGAGGGCGCGGCGAGTGTGCTTCGAGACAGGCATGGGCTCCAGCCTCCGTGCTTTACAAGGGCTTCAGTCGACGAAATCCACTTGGGGAGCGATGGGTATGATGCCTCGTTCGTGGCCCAGATCGAGGAGTTTGCGAATGGCCTCGCGGCCGTCTGCTCCGTAGTCCAGGGTGCGGTCGTTGACATACATGCTTACGAAGCGGCTGGCCAGCCGGGTATCGAGATCGCGGGCAAATTGCATGGCGTATTCGAGAGCGGCTTCGCGGTGGTCGAGGGCGTGCTGGATGCTGTCGCGCAGAGCCTTTGAGAGGATCTTGTGCGACTCCACGCCCAGGGAACGGCGGATGGCGTTTCCGCCCAGAGGCAGGACCAGGCCTGTCGTCTCGCGCCACCAGACTCCCAGGTCAATCACTTTATAGAGGCCGCTTGAGGTGTAGGTGAGTTGGCCCTCGTGGATGATGAGTCCGGCTTCATATTCGCCAGCGAGGATGGCTGGAATGATTTTGTCGAAGGCCACGGTCTCGGTGCGGATCTCGGGATTGAAGATCTTGAGGGCGAGATAAGCCGTTGTCAGGGTGCCGGGAATGGCGATCTTGACGCGCTTCAGGTCTTCGGGGGTCAGCGGATTCCGGGAGACGATCATGGGGCCGTAGCCCTCGCCGACGCTGCCGCCGCAGCCCATCAGCGTGTAGTTCTGCTGCAGGTAGGGGTAGGCGTGGAAGCTGATGGCGGTGACATCGAAGAAGGCCTCGTCCTGAGCGCGGCGGTTGAGGGTCTCGATGTCGCACAGGGTGTGGGTGAAGCGGTAGCCGGGAACGCGGACCTTGTTTGTGGCCAGGCCGTAAAACATAAAGGCGTCGTCGGAGTCGGGGCTATGTGCGATTGAGATTTCAATCGTCTCGGTTGAGTTGGCGACTGCGGTTTTTAAGTCAGTCATGGGGAACCAAGGTCCTTTCGGCAAAGTGCTGCAATGAATGATTAAGACGGCCTCACTGCTATTGGTTAGTGTTCGCCACCGCACTTCGCGTTTCCAGCAAAGGGCGGAAACAAGAAACTGTCAATGAGAGAACCGGCGTAACCGCTGGAATCCGACGGCAAGCCCGGCGGCGGCAGCGATCTTGAGGGCGTCTCCAGCTAAAAATGGAAGCACTGCGAGGGTGAAGAGCGCCTGAACCGATGCATGAGTGAGTGCAGCAAGCCAAAGGGCACCACAGACGAGAATCACGAGGTTGCCTGCGGCGGCGCTGGCGAGGGCCGCTGTGAAACTGCGGCTGCTGCGCCTCCAGAGGAACGAGATGAGAGCTGCGGCGGCAGGGTAGGCGAGGAGATAGCCGCCGGTGGGTCCGAGCAGATGGGCCGCTCCGTAGAGCGGGCTGGGTGCGAAGACCGGAAGGCCGAGCGCGCCTTCAATAAGGTATGCGCCCAGGGTAGCCGCAGCCATGCGCGGAGAGAGCAACAGGCCGAGCAGAAGGACGGCAAAGGGCGCCATTGAGAGCGGCACAGGGGTGAAGTAGAGCGGCAGGGCGATATGGGCGCAAACGGCTACAAGGGCGCTCGCGGCCAGAACGATGCCGGTAGAGCACAGCCAGGCTGGGGTCGCGGCGGGGGCAAGTTGTACGGAGAGTGTTTTGCTCAATCGGGTTTCCTCAGGGTCGGGCCTAAATGTCTGTTTCTACGTCGGTTTCTTCCGTATCGCCGGGGGGAGAATCAAGCTCTTTCCCAGTGCCGGCCATCGGCTTTGAGCGGAGTCGAGCGCGCTGCACCCAGATATGGAGCGTCATTCCAGCGGCTGCGATCAGCAGCGCCGCGAGCGATACGAGGAGGGCGATCAGTAACCAGCGCATGAGGATCAAACAAGGCCAGAATACCAGACCGAGGGGTTGTGGAAGGCTGGCATTTGAGCCGGAGCCGGTCTCAGGGCTGACGCAGGCAAGATTCGAGCCAATCGAGGTAGGGCTGATTGGCTGCATCGACCTTTAGAACCAGGAACTCGGGGGTCTCGTAGCTGTGCAGCTCGTGCAGACGGGATTCTAGGGCGGCGAGTTGATCGGGGCCGGTCTTGAGCAGCAGGAGGGTCTCGGTGGAGGACTCGACCTGGCCCTGCCAGCGGTAGATGGACTGGACGGCGGGAATCAGCGTGGCGCAAGCGGCCAGGCGTTCTTCGACGAGCGTGCGGCCAAGGCGGGCAGCTTCGTCGGCGTTGGCCGTGGTGGTGAGGACGATGCAGACTGGCGAGGAGGCTTCGGGCATAATCACTTGGAACTGAGTTGGCGGAGTTGCGGGTGCAGGGCTGCTATCACGGCGTTTGGGTTCTTGGCGATTACGGTGAGGAATGCTCTGGCTGAAGACTCCGGGGTGCGTCTTCCGCCCTCCCAGTGCTTGACCGCATCGAGACTGAAACCGAAGGTATCGGAGAAGCGAGCCTGGGTCATCTTGAGGCGCTCTCTGATGCCTTTCACATCGACCTCGGCGGGCAGAGCGACTTTATAGCCAGCCGTCTTTCCGGCAAGAAAGGCATCGACTTCGTCCAGTCCGGACATCAGGTCTTCAAAGATGGTTTTCATCGCTTCCCTCCTGTACTTGGAAAAAATCTCATCGGCGTGTCTGGCCAACTGATTGCGTTCCTGCATGGTCAGGTTTTCTTTTTCATTCTTCGCATAGGCGGCGATGAGGAAGATCGGAAAGGCTTCGCTGCGAAGGATGTAAATTACACGCGCCCGCCACGCTTACCCATGCCACGGCGCGCAACCCGAACCTTGCGGAATCCGCCCGTTCCTTGTATTACCTCGCCGCATTCGGGATTTTCTGACACCATGGCGACGATCCTATCGCGTTCCGACTGAGTGAAGATCGTTCGGCTGCTCTGAGATAGCCCGGCGTCTCGACGACAGTCTGCATGCTTTCCTTGTACTCCAATGGACACCTTTAGTCAAGGGGGTGCCAAAGTGGAAGCTAAGGTCGAATTCTGGAATTGAGGGATTTGACCCAGCTTGGCTTGCTCGAAGTGGCCTGGTAAGGCAGTATGGACTTGGAGCCGGAGTTGACGGCGCGGGAGAAGATGCAGATGGGCAAAGGGATTCGGTTTGGGACTTCGGGATGGCGGGCGATTGTGGCCGACGAGTTTACTGTGGCCAATATCCGGCTGGCGGTGGCGGGGATTGCAGCCTTTGTGAAGACGCAACCGGAGCCGCATCGCGTGCTGGTGGGGCGCGATCCGCGCTTCCTGGGCGAAAGCTTTGTCGACATCGCGGCCAAGGTGCTGGCTGGGGCGGGCGTAACGCCAATTGTGATTCCCGAGGCCGCGCCTACGCCGGCGATCGCGTATGCGGTGCGGATGCTGAAGACTTCGGGAGCGATCAACTTTACGGCCTCGCACAATCCGCCGGAGTACAACGGCATCAAGTTTTCAAC